>NZ_CP089974.1:1819895-2123211 GCF_030177935.1 Moraxella haemolytica | reverse complement strand
CTTTGAACAATCCTCAAAACAAAAATGCCTAAAAGTCTGTTTATTTTAAAAATATTAAACAAACCTTTAAAAAAATATTAATTAAGAAAAAATAATTAATATATTAATTTTTATTAATTAATAAAGAAAAATCTAGGTATTAAGCAAATTTTGGTGAAATATTAGCATACTTTTACCAAAATTCAAATATAAATTTTCTGTGGATAACTTTATGGAAAATATTGTGGATAACTAAAAATACTGTTTTTCCCACATATTCTCAACACTTAATATACAATTTTTTCCACAAGTTAAATTAATGATTTTTATTATTTTTTCTTAGTTATCAACATAATTATATCTGCTTTATTATTACCATTATTATCTCTATAATATAATAACAGAGAAAATTAAAATCTGTGGATAACTTTTTTATTAATCACAATCAAAGCCTTGCTATTATTACACATTAACCTACCAAAACATAGTTCAGCTCTTCAAATTTTGTGCTATGCTACAAATACACAAAAAAATATTATGATTGCATAATGATGTTTTTATAAGAGAAACCTGCTTTACTCTAAGCATGAAGTTTTATAACAACAAACCCATTTGAATTTAAAAAAACAACATATCTTGACAAGCAATTTTATTTTTGATAAAATTTCTGCGTTTTTTGCCTTATTTGGCTAAATGACAGTTTGAGACGGCCACAGTTGTTAAGCTGCGGCATATACAGTATTCACTATTTCAGGCTTCTGCAGAGCTTAGTGATTCTAATTAACCTTAAGGTGTAACATGAAACGTACTTTTCAACCAAGTGTTCTAAAACGCAAGCGTACCCACGGTTTCCGTGCTCGTATGGCTACTAAAAAAGGCCGCCAAGTTTTGGCTCGCCGCCGTGCTAAAGGTCGTCATCGTTTGACCGTATAAGCAACCACGCACTAAAAAGCACCACCTTGTTGGTGCTTTTTTTATTTACCATTTTTTGATATTCCTATATACTGATATTTTTTTCTTTAAGCATGATTATATGACCATTGAGTTGTTTTCTTTTACTAAAAATCATCGATTACTGCAGCCTACTGAATTTAAGTTGGTGTTTGATGCTCCCATAAAAAAGATCCATAGCAAACACTGCATTGTGTTTATTAAACCCAATCAAAAAAACACACCCAGATTAGGACTTGCTATTACTAAGAAAAAAGTTAAGCAGGCTGTGCTTCGCAATAAAATCAAACGCTGTACCAGAGAAGTGTTTCGTTTGAATCAGCATTGCATTGGTGATATAGATTTAGTTCTTATTGTTAAGATTAGCTTAACAAAAGAAGTAGATATTTATGCTGAGATAGCAGAGATTTTTGAGAAAATTAAGAGCTTGTATCCAAAATCTTATTTATAGAATATTTTTATAAATAATGATTGGTATGGATTAATCATTAAAAATGTTGTGCTAAGTCTGTCATGATAAAAAAAGTGCTAATTGGATTGATTTGGTTTTATCAAAAGGCCATCAGTCCTCTGATGTCTGCTCGCTGTCGCTATTATCCAAGTTGCTCGCACTATGGTAGGTGGGCGATTTTGTGGCATGGGACTTGGGCAGGATTGCCTTTGGTGGCTAAACGCATTTTAAGTTGTCATCCCTTGGGTGGCTCTGGTATAGACTTTGTGCCTGTGCCAATGTCTGTGTATCACTATCGGTATGTCGGCAGTAAATCAAATCATTCTGGTATTGGGGTATTTACTGATGATTTTGATTATGTTGGTAGATTAAATCACTTGATGCGAACCACTTAGTCTGCCAGCTTTTTAAGAATTTTCTAGGTTTTTGGCGTAAATTTTAGTAAAATAAAGGGTTTACTCACAATTTATTCATAAAATGTTGTCAAGGTGCGTCTTTTTGTGTCGCCCAAACGCATTATTAGGAACGATTCCATGCAAAAGATTCTGCGGATTTTAATCATCATTGCCATCTTAATCACAACCTATTTGCTTGTGTTGGCTTGGCGAGATGACTTAATGAATATACCAAAAGCCCCTTCTGTGCCAACACAGTCAAGCGTGGCTGATGTCCCTGCCGTCAGCAGTGGAGATGTGCCAGTGGCAGCAGGGCAAACGGCTGATGTCCCTGCATCTACTGCAAGTACTGCCAATCTCATTAGCGTCTCAACTGACCGCTATGACATTCGTATCAATCCTGTGGGTGGCGACATCGTTTATGCCGCCCTTAAACAGTACAACGAAACACTAGATAGCAAAGAGTATTTCACCTTACTTGAGTCAAATGCTCGCACTTATGTGGCACAGTCTGGCTTGATTGGCAAAGATGGCATTGATACAGCATCAGGTCGTGCAACTTATACCAGTCCTAAGACGCATTATGAGTTAGATGGTTTGGGTGAGCTAAGAGTACCATTAACTTACCAAAAAGATGGTTTGACCATTACCAAGACCTACACTTTTAAGTCGGGCGAGTATCCAATTAAACTAAGTTATAATATTAACAATGCTTCTGCTGCAGCGTGGCAAGGTCAGATGTATGCACAATTAAAGCGTGATGATAGTGCTGACCCTGGTGTTGAGAACAAAGGCATGATGGGTATGGCAACTTATTTGGGCGGTGCTTGGGGTACGCCTGATGAGCCATATAATAAGCTTAAATTTGGCAAATTTAATGATGGCGAATTAAACATCACCAGCAAAGATGGCTGGGTGGGTATTGTTCAGCATTATTTTGTCTCAGCATGGACGCCTGGTGAGTTTGATGGGCAATTTTATAGCCGAACCAGTGGACAGGATCATTTTATTGGTTTTAATAGCCCTATGGTCAATGTGGCATCAGGCAAGCAAATCACTTTGGATGCAACTTTGTATGCAGGTCCAAAGGTACAAAAAGAGCTTGCTCCTGTGGCGGTTGGTCTTGAAAAGACGGTGGATTATGGCTTGCTTTGGCCAATTTCTAAGACTTTATTTGCGATACTAGAAGCACTTCATAAAGTGCTTGGTAATTGGGGTTGGGCGATTATTGGCTTAACCATTTTGGTAAAAATTGCTCTATTTTGGCTGTCGAATAAAAGTTATGTATCCATGGCAAAAATGCGAGCCATTGCCCCAAAACTACAAGCCCTAAAAGAAAAGCACGGTGATGACCGCATGGCGATGAGCCAAGAGATGATGCAGTTGTATCGTGACGAGAAGGTAAATCCAATGGCGGGTTGTTTGCCAATTTTGCTACAAATGCCGATTTTTCTAGGTTTGTACTGGTGTTTGGTAGAGTCTGTGGAACTTCGCCACGCCCCTTGGATTTTATGGATTAAAGATTTGTCAGCAATGGATCCATGGTTTATTTTGCCTATCATCATGGGTGCGACCATGTTCATTCAGCAGTTGTTAAATCCGCAACCAACCGACCCCATGCAAGCAAAAATGATGAAAATCATGCCGCTTATCTTTGCTGCATTCATGCTGTTTTTCCCAGCGGGCTTGGTGCTTTACTGGACGGTAAATAACTTGTTTAGTATGGCACATCAGCACTGGGTGAATAAGCGTGTTGGAAAAGAGATGCAATCTAACGCTTAATTGGTGCTTATACTTATAGCAATCCCGCCTTTTGGCGGGATTGCTTATTTTGTGTTATGCCTTTTTTTATAAAAATGTTACAATAAACAATCTAAAATTTGAGTATTATCATGTCATCAGCTAGCACCATACAGCAGCCAACCATCGCCGCCATTGCCACACCTATTGGTCAAGGTGGGGTAGGTGTTATTCGTCTATCAGGCAAGAGTGCCTATGATATTGGTTGTCAGATCAGTCAAAAAGCCGCTTTGAAACCCCGCCATGCGTATTTTGCTAAGTTCATGGGTGAGCATGGATTGATTGATGAAGGGGTGGTTATTTATTTTAAAGCACCACATTCGTTCACAGGTGAGGATGTGGTGGAGATTCAAGGGCATGGTGGCATTGTGTTACAAAATCTGCTGTTATCTCGCTGTTTTGAGTTGGGGGCAAGGCAGGCGGTAGCGGGCGAGTTTTCCATGCGTGCTTTTGAAAATGATAAGATTGACTTGGTGCAAGCAGAGGCAATCAGTGATGCTATCAGTGCTACTTCTATCGCTCAAGCGACCAGTGCGATTCGTTCTTTATCTGGTGAATTTTCCAATAAAATCAATGACTTGCTAGAAAACCTAACCACGCTCCGCTTGTATGTAGAGGCCAGTATTGATTTTCCTGACGAGGAGGATGTGGATTTTTTGTCAGATGGTGTAATTGAGTCAAGGATTGATGAAATCTTGAGGAAACTTGAGTTGATTTTATCAACAGCTGAACAAGGTCAGTTGCTTCGAGACGGTGTTCATGTGGTGCTTGCAGGTAAGCCTAATGCAGGCAAATCTAGCCTACTTAATCGCTTAGCAGGTACAGAGCGTGCCATCGTAACTGACATCGCAGGTACGACCCGAGATACGCTAGAAGAGCAGTTAAATCTAGATGGGTTGATGGTGCATCTGATAGACACTGCAGGATTAAGGCATACCGAAGATAAGGTAGAGCAGATTGGTATTCGCCGTGCCAAAGAGGCGATTGGTCAAGCAGATGTGCTACTTATGGTGTATGATGTGGTGTTAGAGAGCGATCCTGTTGCGTTGGCTCGCACGCTGTTTGATACAGATGACTTTGATTTGATTGCTAAAAAGTTAATGATGGTTGCTAATAAGTCAGACTTGTTGAATGGCATTCAGATTCCACATGAAACATTGGAAGTTGGCGAATGTATCATTTCTCCAACTTATGTTTCATGTGAAACAGGTGGGGGTATTGATGAGCTTGTGGTTCAGCTAAAGCAAAAAGTAGGATTTCATCCACCGGAAAATAGCTTAATTGCTCGTACCAGACATCTTGACGCTTTAAAGCGTGCCAAAGATCATGTTCTAGATGCCAAGGAGCAATTAACAGTGTTTTTTGCTGGTGAGTTGGTGGCGGAGAGTCTAAGGTTATCACAGCAGGCATTGGGCGAGATTACCGGTCAAATGACAGCAGATGAATTATTGGGTAAGATTTTTTCAAGTTTTTGTATTGGTAAATAAAAAAAGGTGGGTTTGTGCATTGTCCTTATTGTGGTGTGGTAGATACCAAAGTGATAGATTCTAGGCTTGCTGCAGAGGGTTCTCAGGTGAGACGGCGGCGACAATGTGCTGAATGCGGGGAGCGGTTTACGACTTTTGAGGTGGTTGAGGTGGTTATGCCACGCATCATCAAAGCAAATGGGCGTATTGAACCATACGATCAAAACAAATTGAAGCGTTCCATTTTTCTGCCCCTGCAAAAACGCCCAATCATGACCGAAGAGATTGACGCCACCATCAGCCGTATTGAACAAAAAATACGCAATATGGGAGAGAGGGAGGTGTCTAGTAAGATACTAGGCGAGGTGGTGATGTTGGAGTTGAAATCGTTAGATGATGTTGCTTATGTGCGTTTTGCCAGTATTTATCGAGATTTTCAAGATATTGCTGCATTTCAGGCGGAGCTTGCTAATATCCATGCTGATGTCATAACTAAAAAGTAATGAGATAATACCCGTGAATTTATCAAGTTTACCAATAAATAAAGCAAAAATAGCATTTCATTCAGATGATGTGTATTACATGAATTTGGCAATTGAAGAGGCAAAAAAAGGGCAATTTACTGCCAGACCCAACCCTATAGTTGGCTGTATTCTTATTAAGAATAACTTAATAATAGGCAGAGGGTTCCACCCACAAACTGGATTGTCTCATGCTGAGGTTTTTGCCTTACAAGATGCTCAAAATTGCGGTGCTGATGTACAAGGAGCGACTGCCTATGTAACGCTTGAGCCGTGCAGTCATACAGGTCGAACGCCACCTTGTGCTGATGCACTTATCCGATCAGGGGTGTCTAAGGTAGTGGTTGCTTGTCTTGATGCTAACCCTTTGGTGTCAGGGAGAGGTGTTCATAGGTTGGAGCAGGCGGGCATTGAGGTTGTTGTGGGTGTTTGTGAGCAGGCTGCCCATGAGCTCAATCGTGGGTTTTTAAAAGCAATGCAAACTGGCAAACCTTATGTCCGCCTAAAGATGGCCATGAGCCTAGATGGTCGGATAGCCATGCAAGATGGTGAATCAAAGTGGATTGCAGGTGCAGAAGCCAGAGAAGATGTGCAATTACTAAGAGCAAAAAGCGGTGCCATCATCACAGGTTCTGGCACCATCATCGCTGATAATCCTGCTTTGTCGGTGCGATCATCTCGCTTGGGTGTACCAATGGATAACATTGTGCAGCCAAAAGTTGCGATACTTGATAGGCGTGGCAGGTTGCATGCCAACAGCCCCTATCAAGTATTTGACCGTGCAGATACTATGATTTGGCGTGAAGGGCTTGATGAGCTACTTGATGAGTTGGCGATGTCTGAATGCCGTGATGTCTTGGTGGAGGCAGGTGGTGGGTTGGCAGGGGCTTTTATTGCACAAGATTTGGTTGATGAGTTGATTATTTATCAAGCACCTTGCATCTTAGGTAGTGGTGCGAAGGCGGGGTTTGAGTTGACGCTTGAGCGACTCTCAGCACAAAAACGATTTGATTTGGTTGAATATCAAAAAATCGGTCAAGACTTAAAAATAGTACTAAGACGCAGTTAGAATGGGTTTTGGGATTGTATGAAATCTTAAAAATTAAGTTATCCACAGTATAAATTCATTGATTTTATTCAAGGATTCTTTTATTTATATATAAAATATTTGCTGTGGATAACTTTGCATTGATCTATGTTTATTTGGTATTTTTTTATTTAACTTATTGATTTTTATTGATAAATAATTTTGTTTTTTACAAAATTTGTCTTGTGGATAAGTTTTTAATAGAATGTTGTTGTCAATAAAATGTATGTGCTCGCAGTTGGGTTATCCACAGGTTTATGTGTTTAAAATTTGACTTGATTTCTTGGTTTAAGATTGGTAGTGATAAAGAGGGTGGAATGATTAAGGCGGAAAGATGTTTACAGGAATCATAGAAACAACTGGTGTACTAAGTGCTATTACTCCGATAGGTGGAGATGTTCGATTGGTTATTCATGCTCCTAATTTGGATTTTAGCGATGTGAAATTGGGCGATTCTATTGCATCTAATGGCATTTGCTTGACGGTAGTGGCGGTTGATGGCGATAGTTATGCGGTTGATGTTTCACGGGAAACATTGTCCATGACAGCACTAAATGACTGGAAAGTTGGCGACACAGTAAATCTAGAAAAAGCAATGCTTCCAACCACTCGTTTTGGGGGGCATATCGTGGCAGGTCATGTTGATGGTGTGGGCAAAATCGCAAAAATCGCCAAAGATGCTCGCTCAATTTATATAGAGGTTGCTATACCTGCTGAACTTATGAAATATACAGCCGATAAAGGCTCTATCACGGTAGATGGCATTAGCCTGACCACCAACCGCATCAAGCCTGCTGAAAATATTGTCTGCCTAAATATCATTCCGCATACTGCAGACATGACAAATATTGCTCGCCATTGGACGGTGGGTCGAGCGGTGAATATTGAAGTGGATTTGGTGGCGCGCTATCTGGAGCGACTTATTGGCATAAAATCAAATACAACCCAAAGCAACATTACTGAAGAGCTGCTAATTAAAAGCGGGTTTTTTAGGTAGTTTATCAAGTTTTATCATCACTGATAAAGATGCAGTTGCTAAGGTAAGTGATTAAACAACATTATATAAATAAAACATAGATAAAGTATGCTCAAAGGACAGGTATGACCGATAAAAAATTACGCTTGGTGTTTGCAGGAACGCCTGAATTTGCTAAAGTTGCTCTACAGACTTTGCTTGATAACCAAGATGCTCTTAATATTGACATCGTGGCGGTTTATACACAGCCTGACCGCAAGGCAGGTCGTGGACAAAAATTGACCACAAGCCCTGTTAAACAATTGGCATTATTGCATGATATCCCTGCGGAGCAACCGCAGAGTTTTAGTTTAAAGAGTGAGCAAGGCTTGGTTTCACGTGAAACATTGGCGAGCTATCAGCCTGATGTCATGGTTGTTGCTGCATATGGGTTGATATTACCATTGGGTGTGCTAAATATGCCAACCTATGGTTGCCTAAATATTCATGCTTCGCTACTGCCCAAATGGCGTGGTGCAGCTCCAATTCATCGAGCGATTTTGGCAGGTGATAAGACAACAGGTATTACCATCATGCAGATGGCGTTGGGACTAGATACAGGCGATATGTTGCATAAGGTAGAATGTGCAATCAGCGATATTGACACAACCCAAAGTCTGCATGATAAGTTGGCTGACCTTGGCGGACAGGCGATTGTTTCGGTGCTAAAAAATCTCAAAGATTATCAGCACAATGCCAAAGCTCAAGATGATATGCTTTCTAGCTATGCCGAAAAAATCACCACTGATGAGGGGCGGGTTGATTGGACAAGCTCTGCCGAGCAGATCAATCGCCAGATTCGCAGTTTAAATGCCTATACCTTTATGAATGGCGAACGCATCAAAATTGTTGAGTGTTTGCCCATTAAACATGACCAGACTACCACAGCACCTGTTGGTACAATCGTCAGTGTTGGGCGAAAAGCGATTTTAATCGCTTGTGGGACTGCTGATAATGGTGAACAACATCTGATTAATATTACCAAAATGCAATGGGCGGGGGGTAAGCCATTGACCGCTGAGCAAATTGCAGTGGGCGATAAGTTGCAAGATGGGTGGATGTTTGATTGAGAATATGCCAAAATTTAAAAAAATAATTTAAAAAGATGATTAAAAGCGATTTATATGAATAAACAACCATCGGTGCGCGCTAATGTTATCGCCACTCTTGAAAAAATCCATCAGGGACAATCGTTGTCATCATTGCTTGACGAGCTATTAAATGCCACTCAAGATAATGAGCGAGGCTTTGCTCATGAGTTATTGTTGGGTACGCTACGCCAGTGGCACGCCATCAGTCGTATTGGTGAAAGTCTAATAAAGATACCGCCCAGCGATGTTAGCATCACTTGTGCGTTGAACATGGGGATTTATGAGCTTATCTACATGAGTACGCCTGCCTATGCGGTCATCAATGAAACTTTAAATGCTGTTAAAGAACTTGACAAGAGTTATGGCGTGGGTTTGATTAATGCCATTTTAAGAAAAGTGGCTACAAGTCCTGAAAAGTTTGCCAAAAAAATCAATAAAAACCACAGCTTACCCAACTGGCTTGCCAAGCAATTAAAGAGCGATTGGGGGGTGTATTATGAGCCAATCGGACAATCTTTGCGTCAGGTAGCCCCTGTATTTTTAAGGGTCAATCCAAAGTATATCACGCTTGATGAATACGCCAAAAAGTTGGCAGATGCTAGCATTGCTTATGATATCCTGCCTTTGGGGGTTGGTGATGAATGCGTAATTAAACTGGTTGATGGCGTTAGAATCGCTCAGTTACCAAACTTTACTGATGGTTATGTCAGTGTGCAGGATCGCCATGCTCAGTTGTGTGGGCATATCTTGTCAACACTAAACTTGCCTGATGAGTTAAAAGTTTTGGATGCTTGTACTGCCCCTGGCGGTAAGCTGGCACAGCTACTTGAGCTGAGCGGTGTAGGTAAGTTTCATGTGAAACGCATCGTTGCTTTGGATAATGACGAAAAACGCCTAAGTAGGGTGCATGACAACCTACTTCGCTTATCGCTGACAGATGGTGTTCAGGTCATCTATGCTGATGGGCGAACCTATCAGAGTGATACGCCTTTTGATATGATTGTGCTAGACGCACCATGTACTGCCACAGGGGTAATTCGTAGGCATCCTGATATTGCCCTGCTTAGAGATGAGCAAGATATTGTGCAAACGGTGCAGTTGCAAGCCCAAATCTTAGCCAATTTATGGCAAAACTTAAAGGTTGGTGGCTACCTTTTGTATGTTACTTGCTCGCTGTTAAAAGCTGAAAACGAATACCAATTATCAAACTTTTTAAATGCACACTCAGATGCCAAAGTGGTGGATTTTGATTTGACCTTGCCCAATCAGATTAAGCAAAGTATTGGCTATCAATGTTTGCCTTTTGACAATGATGATGGCGATGGGTTTTATTATGGTTTATTACAAAAAATAGCCGTGTAGCATTATTGTCTTTGTATTTTTTATGTATAAATTATTACATAAACTGGGCGTGGATTATGCTAAAATTTAGTGATTTGTTGTGATGAGATGGGAGAATAATGAAATATATCAGTACTCGTGGGCAGACTGCCCCTATGTCCTTTAGTGATGTACTACTCATGGGGCTTGCACCCGATGGTGGTCTGATGTTGCCTGAATGCTATCCACAGGTTGATCGTGCGACTTTGGATGCTTGGCGACAGTTATCGTATCCTGAGTTGGCATTAGAAATCATGAGTTTATTTGCCACCGACATTCCTTGTGAAGAGTTGCAGGCACTTATTAACAAGACCTACACCAAAGCGGTGTTTAACAGTGATGATATCACACCTGTTACCCATCTGTATGATGAGTTGTATTTACTTGAGTTGTCGAACGGTCCAACCCTCGCTTTTAAAGATATGGCGATGCAGTTTTTGGGCAATGTCTTTGAGTATGTACTGGCAAAAAAAGGTGAACGCCTAACCATCATTGGGGCGACATCGGGCGATACAGGCTCGGCTGCTGAATATGCTTTGCGTGGTAAAGAAAATATTCAGGTATTTATGATGTCTCCGCATGGCAAGATGAGTGCCTTTCAGCGTGCCCAAATGTATAGCCTAGATGATGACAATATCCATAACATTGCCATCGAAGGAATGTTTGATGATTGTCAAGATATCGTCAAGGCACTGCAAGAAGATGCTGATTTTAAGGCAAAATATAGCCTAGGTACGGTTAATTCCATTAATTGGGGTCGTATTCTGGCTCAAATTGTCTATTACTTTAAAGGTTATTTTGGGGCGACGACCAACAATGACGAAACGGTGAGTTTCTGTGTGCCGTCTGGCAACTTTGGCAACATCTGTGCTGGACACATTGCTCGTGAGATGGGTCTACCGATTGACCGTCTGATTGTGGCGACCAACGAAAATGATGTGTTAAATGAATTTTTTAATACAGGTAATTATGCCCCACGCAAGGCGGATGAGACTTATGTTACATCAAGCCCATCAATGGATATCTCAAAAGCATCAAACTTTGAACGCTTTATCTATCTACTCTTGGATAAAGATGCTAATCGGGTAAGTCAGCTATTTGGTGATGTGAAGATTGGCAAGGGGTTTGAATTGTCTGAGCATCTGACTGATATTCAAGATAAATTTGGGTTTGTTGCTGGTAAATCCACCCATGCTGACCGCCTGACCACCATTAAGGAGGTGTATGCCAAGGTGGATCGTCTGATTGACCCTCACACTGCAGATGGCGTAAAAGTTGCTCTTGAGCTACAAAAAGCGAGCGAGCGTATTGTTGTTGCTGAGACGGCATTGCCAATTAAGTTTGAAGAGACGATGACTGAGGCATTAGGTCAGGTAACTCTACCAAGACCCATTCATACGGTTGGTTTAGAGGACAAGCCCCAGTTTGTAACAGTACTTGCTAATCGCTCTGAACTGGTTGCTAAAGAAATTGAGCGATTTGTTTTGGCTCGTTGATTATTGATGAGTTGGGGTGAATGATTGGTAAACAGCCATGCTCTTTGGGTTTGGCTGTTTTTTCAAAATGGTTATTTATAAGCATTGTTATTTTTAAAGGGTGGTATGACTTATCAAAATTTAAATAGTCATGAGGCGGTGTTGGCATTATGGTATATTGTCAATACCTCACTGTCGTCTTATTATAAGCTGATCGATGCTTATGATGATGCACACACAGCTTTGCTTGCGACAAAAGAAGCATGGCAGTCGCTGTCCATTCATGTTGCTCATCTAAAGCGATTTGAAGACAGTAGTGATGTACTTGCCTTTGTTGGTCGGGTGTATGATGAGGTGTCTCGTGGGGCATATGGACTATTGTTTATGGATGATGACGATTATCCTGAGCAATTACAAACCATCTACGACCCGCCACCTGTGTTATTTTATCGAGGGGAGGTTGCACGCCTAACAGATAGGCAGATTGCTATCGTTGGTAGCCGAAATCCGACCGAACATGCCCGAAAAATCACCTTTGATTTGGCACAGTATTTGGTGCAATCTGGTTTTAGTATTACCAGTGGTCTGGCACAGGGTGTGGACCGTGAGGCACATCTGGGGGCACTAAGTCAAGATAAGCTAAAAGGCTGTACCATCGGTGTGATGGGTACAGGCATTGATGTGTGCTACCCAAAAAACCATAATGCTTTGTTTGCTCAAATCATCGCACAAGGTGGCGTGCTGATTACTGAACTTTTACCAAGCACGCCTGCTAGTAAACATACCTTTCCACGCCGCAACCGATTGGTAGCAGGTCTGTCATTGGCAACGGTGGTTACCGAAGCTGCCCTACAAAGTGGTTCGCTGATTACTGCACGCCTAACCGCTGAACAAGGTAAACAGGTATTTGCTGTGCCAAGTTATATTGATAATAAGAATGCAGAAGGTTGTCATCATCTGATTCGTGAGGGGGCAACACTGATTTATCATCCTGACCAAATCATTGAAGATGTCTGTGGCGGTATGCCATACAATGCCTTACCCAAATCATTCTCTAAAGGTGTATCGGCTTTTATTGATGCCACGACTGACACCAGTCAAGAAACAGCGGGGCGACAGACGCAGACATCAGCCATCACATCAGAAATACCATCACACTTATCATCACTGATGCAGTGTATAGAACTTACACCTAAAGATTTAGATACTTTGGTTGCACAGACAGGCATGGATATAGGTATGCTATTGGCACAGCTTGTAGAACTAGAACTGCTTGGATTGATTACAAGTGTTGGAGGTCGTTATGGGCGAGTATAGAGTCTTTGAGATGGATGATAGCGAGGCGGTGGCAACATTCTTAAAGTCAGGCGGTGTGCTTGCCTATCCAAGCGAGAGTGTGTGGGGGCTTGGTTGCGATGCGTATCATCAGCAGGCGATAGAGCGGATTTTTAGGCTAAAGGTTCGTTCAGAGCATAAAGGTCTGATTGTGCTGACAGATGGTGTGGAGAAGTTGTCGCCTTTGTTGGCGGAATTACCCCAAAAGATGCAAGATATGCTCATGACAGACATAAGGCAACGATACAATTCGTTTGATGTTCGCACTGCCACGCAAGCTCAGACTTGGCTAATGCCTGTGGCAACATCGGCTGGCTTGCCCTGCGTACTGACGGGTGGTTTTGATACTTTGGCGGTGAGGGTAACGCATCACCCTGTACTAGCAGGGATTTGCCAAGCGTTGACTGATGTGAATAATCCTTATGGTTTTTTGGTATCAACCAGCTGTAACTTAAGCGGTCAACCATCTGCCACCACACTACAGGAGGCGATGGCGTATTTTGGGCATCAGGTGGGTTATTTAAACGCAAAGAGTTTGGGTTTTGGTAGTCCTAGTCAGATCGTTGATATTAAGACAGGTAAAATTTTGCGATGATTTAACCGTCACTCCATTTATCAAACATATAATCCATCATTATTGATGGATTTGTTAAATCATTTATGGTGTTGTGTTATTACACTTCTATGATATTAATGATATAATATTTCTATTTTTCTGATATGGAGTTTTTGATGGTAAAAAATGCGTTGCATCTGTCAGTGGGGGCGGTTTTGTTTGGCTGTAGTATGAGTGCGTTCGCTGATGAGGTGTTGCCTATACCGTCCATACCATCTGCACTGCCTGAGGTGCTATTAGATACGCTGGTGGTTGAATTGCCTACAGCAAGGGTGGATGCCACCCCTTTTGGTGGTGCCAAAAAGATAAGTGATGTGGTTGTTAACAAAGAAACACTGCAAACCAAACCCACCACGCTAGGCGATGCTTTAGATGGGGAGCTTGGTATTCATTCCAACCAGTTTGGTGGCGGTGCATCTGCCCCCATCATTCGTGGACAAGAAGGAAAACGCATTACCATCTTGCAAAATAACGCTGATGTCATTGATATGGCACACCTATCACCTGACCATGCAGTGATGGTGGATACAACTTTAGCACGGCGTGCTGAGGTGGTGCGTGGGGTTAGTACTTTGTTATATAAGTCTGGCAATTCGGCAGGTGTGGTAAATGTTGTGGATAATAAAATTCCACGCACTCTACCTGCCAAGCCCATTGATGCCGAAGCGAGCGTTCGCTTTAACACAGGCAATAACGAAAAGCTAGTAACGGGTGGATTGACTACCCAGCTTGGCAGTAATTTTGCCTTACATGTTGAGGGGCTACATAAGACTTCGAGCGACTACGCCACGCCTGACTATATTCATCAGAGCTTTGATTCTTTGAAGGATTTGGATAATTATGTAGCCGCTCCCAATCGCCTTGCTAGCTTGAATGCTGAATATGAGGTATTCAAACAGGGTAAAAAACTACACTGGCGTGATGAGAATCACTACATTCGCTCCGATCGGGATTATCTAGAACAAAAAGAGCAGTATGAATCGCATCTAAATGCCGTTAAAGAAACTCGCCTTGATCATCTGCCACACAGCTGGGCAGACTCAAAGTCGGGCAGCGTTGGCATATCTTGGGTGGGTGAGACTGGATTTTTGGGGGCGTCAGTTAGTGAGCGAAAGGATAAGTATGGCTTGCCTGCACATAACCACCTGTACGAAGGTTGTGGTGTGATTTCTACCTTTGATGCCATTCGCACCAAGCCTTACTTGGCAAGATACCCACAGCTCATCAATGCTGATGATATTAACTATATCAATCCACGCCCTGACTGTGGCAAGCACATTCATAATCATAGCGGTTCTCAGCATGGCTCGCATGGTGTGGTTGCGGAACACGAAAAGGTTGGCAACCCATATATTGACTTAACCACTCGCCGTTATGATGTGCGTGGCGAATGGCAGAACCCAACGCCACTCATTAATAAAGTTCGCATCAATGCAGGCGTGGTGGACTATCAGCATGATGAAAAAGAAGGTGGCGTCATCAATACTTCTTTTAAGAATAAAGGCAAGACTGCACGGCTTGAGTTGACGCATCGCCCAACAGACCGCTTTAGTGCTTTTTGGGGTGTGCAATACATCAAACAGGATAACAGCGGACTATCACCGCAGACAGAGTGGCGAAAATTGCCACTACTTACGCACAACACTTTAACCAATCAAAGTTTGTTTGGCGTGGGACAATATAAACTGGGTAATGTTGAGCTAGAATTGGGCGGGCGTACCGAAAAACAGACAGTAGCGATGGACTATGACATTGACTATATCAAAGATAGAATCAAGAATCATCGTCTCGTGGCTCTAAAAGGCGAGGCGTTGGACAAAGCCATCAATGATGCGATTGATACAACCAAACCGCATGAAAGCCATGCCAATTCGTATGGCGTGGGTGTGCATTGGAGATTTTTGCCAAATTATCGTCTGTCTTTTAACGCTTCTTACCAAGAGCGATTACCAAATGCTCAGGAGTTATACACGCATGGTATGCATCTGGCGACAAATTCTTTTGAGATTGGTAATCGCAACTTAACCAAAGAGCAGTCAAAAAGTTATGAATTAAGCCTTGATTTTAAGGGCGAGAAGTTTGATTATCAAGTATCAGGATATCTGTATGACTTTGATAATTATATCTACCTGCACACCATTAACGAATATCTAGGTACGGCCAAAGTTAATCATCCGCTACACCTACGCATCAACCGCTATGATCAGTCGCCAGCCAGATTTTATGGCGTGGAAGCGAAAGTTGGCTATCGATTCTCACCGAATTATTATGGCTCGATTTTTGGGGATTATGTGCATGGTAGGCTGCATGATTTAGCACCGATTGTCAGTCGCTATGAGCCAGCAGGATTTTTTGGCAAAGAAATCAAAGAATATACCAAACCCAACGACCGCTACACGCCACGCCTGCCACCGATGCGAGTAGGGGCAAAAGTTGAGGCCGAATTTAATGAAAGCTGGTCGGGGGGTGTTGAATATGTACGAACCTTTAAGCAGACCAAGACTTCAGGTTTTGAAAATGCTACAAAAGGGCATCATTTGCTAAATTTAGGGCTAAATTATCAAGGCAATCAAGGCGATGTGGATTATTCGGTATTCTTTAAAGCAAATAACCTACTGAATCAAAAAATCTATGCTCACGAGACTTTTTTGCCAAACATTCCACAGATGGGTCGTAATTTTAGCATTGGGGCGATCTTTAAGTTCTAAGGTTGTGGTTAATAAGTTAATTAGCATGAATAAAAAGATGGGTGTGATACCCATCTTTTTATTTTAAAAAACAGCTTAATTAATCTACAGATTGGTTTTGTTATTAAGTGCGTTTGGTAAAAAACTCATAAATGAACAATACGATGATTGCACCAATCACCGACAGCACCAAACCGCCAAATCCACCGTTCGCTTGGATGCCAAATGCACTGGCAATAAAGCCACCGACAGCTGCACCAACAATACCTAAAATAATGGTTAAAATCCAACCCATGCTATCAGCACCTGGCTTGATTGCACGAGCTAATAAACCTACCACAAGTCCAGCAATAATTGACCCAATCATCTTTTTCTCCTCAATTTTGTGTTTTAAGATTTTGCAAAACCTTTAAGATTTTTAAAAAATTTTTTACAACCTTGAGATTTATTATACAAGATTATGTGAGCTTGTGCTGTGATCTATAAGATGGATTTGTATAGAGTTTGTGGCTTAAAAAACCATCTTTATCCATAGAGCAACCAAACAGTTATTTTATGTGAATCATTCACCACCCGTATCATCTAGGGGCAGAGACCGACTCAACAATATTTAAATCAAAGCCTGAGACATTAAATTTGGCAGGGCTTGATAGCAGTCGCATATCTTGAACACCCAAGAGTTTTAAAATCTGAGCACCCACACCAATACTGCGGTAAGGCTCTTGGGATTGATGTATGCTACTATTGACTTTGCATTTATCCAAAGCATCACTTAGGTTTAGTGGACTGCCATCGTCAATCCATACAAACACGCCTCGCTCGCTGTTTCCGATTTCTTGTAGGGCTTCACGGATTGTCCAACCTGTCTTACCTGTGGTGTCATCACTTGCACCCAATAGGTCTCGTAGTGGGTTTAGACTGTGTACTCTTACGGTACTAACACCGCTTGATGGGTCGCCTTTGGTGAGAGCAAGGTGAATTTCGTTAGCACCATATTCTTGGAAGCGATGCAAGGTGAATTGTCCAAATTCGCTATCAAAATCCTGTGAATCAATAAGCTCAACTGTCTGCTCATTCGTCATGCGATAGTGAATCAAGTCAGCAATCGTGCCAATCTTTAATCCATGCTCTACCGCAAAGACTTCAAGGTCGGCACGACGAGCCATCTCACCGTCCTCTTTGATGATTTCGCAGATGACCGCAGATGGCTCAAGCCCTGCTAGGCGAGCCAAATCGCAACCTGCTTCGGTATGTCCTGCTCTGTGCAATACACCACCTTTTTTGGCAACGATAGGGAAAATATGTCCCGGACTGACGATGTCGGTTGGCTTGGCATAAGGTGCAATGGCTTTTTGGATTGTCAAAGCACGGTCGGCTGCTGAAATGCCTGTAGTAACCCCTGTGGCAGCCTCAATGGATACAGTAAAGTTGGTGCTAAATTTGGCACCGTTTTTACCGCTCATCAGCCCAAGATTGAGTTGGTTGGCTCGCTCTTCGGTGATGGTTAGGCATACCAAGCCTCGTGCGTGCTTGATCATGAAGTTGATGGCTTCAGGTGTGATGTGGCTTGATGCGATGACAAGATCGCCTTCGTTTTCACGGTCTTTATCATCCATTAAGATGACCATTTTGCCTGCTTTGATGTCTTCGATGATTTCTTGGGCGGTATTTAGAGTCATGAGAATCTGCCTGATTTACTGATGATTTATTAAATATGGGGGTGATCTGGGTTTTATAAAGAGTGATTTGTAGATTTTTGTATTTTGGTTTTTATTTACCAAAAATATAGGGTCGGGTGGCAAACCATGCAACACCAACATTTACCACCATGAGTGCTAGCAAGGCAGTAAGTGGCATTTGCCAATCTTGATAATAATTAAATAGCTTACCAAGCATGAGCGGTCCAAAAAATGCAATGGAATAACCGACTGCCTGCACCATGCCAGAGACATCTCGTGCGGTATCGCTGTCGTATGTGCGAAGTGAGAACATCATGAGTGATAGTGTAAAAATAGATGCCGCTCCTAGTCCCATTGATAGCGACCACAGATGCAAGTATCTAGGTAGCCAAATTAGACCTGCTACGCCAATCGTGTTCAATACCGCTGCTATCATTGCCACCATACGCACAGGTACACCACGATTAACCAACCAAGTTAATCCGATGATGGTAAAAGGGGCGGCTATTTGAAAGGTCAAAGCAAGCTGAGTGGCATCTTCAAGGATAAGCCCTTTGGCAACGCCAATCATTGGCAAAAAAGTCGCCAAACCGTAAAACAACATTGACTGAATGCCCATAAATACCGCCAAAACCCATGCGTTGATATCCTTCCATGCGTTAAATCTTAATTTGTCTTGATTGGTAGCTAAGGTGTTAGGTGGTAATAATGCCGACCTTAATGATGAGTAGCGAGCAATGATGAGCCATACGATGAGCGTTGCCATACCAACGAACGCCCATAGACCCATGCCAATCCGCCAACCAACAGCGTGTGTGATGGGCAGTACCGCCCATGCGATAATCCCCGCAAACACTGACATACATAGGCTAAGTAGCCCTGTCATTAAGGCGATGTGATTTGGGGCGTGTTTTTTGATGATGGGAGCACCAAGTGTATTAACAAAACCAATGGCAATCGCCATCATCGCCGTTCCCATGAAAAATAGCGATGACTCATCAAGCACACGCACAAGCAGGCTTAGGGTAATCAGCCCAATCATTGATACTAGTGTCATCTCAAGACCAAATCGCTTGGCGATATAAGGTGATAGCAGTGATCCTAAGGCAAATGCAGGCATTGGTAAAGCTCCAAGCCAACCAATCATGTCGTCATTAAGCCCTAAAGCATCTTTTAAGATGGGTGCAACCGAGCCTAGCATCACGATGGGTGCTCGCATATTGATGGCGAGCAGTACCAATGCTATGGCAAGAAAGGCGATGGGAATGGCTTTGGCTGATGATGGCTTTGGCTGTTGTTTCACGTGAAACAATCCTTGTGGCTGCTGAATAAAACGAACTTTATATGCGTGTTTGGCGATAAAGTATCTGGTACATATTTAGTTGTATGGGTGTTATTTGTTGGGTTGGTATTATTCTATCACATATTGAGCGTGCTGGTGTTGGGAGGTTGTGATTGTAAGCCAAACACCCAAATGACTAAATTGTCTTATTGGGTCTTTACGCTTGCCCTTTTAGCCACTTGATAAAAGCAAAACTTGCCTGCTCTTTTTGGTTATCCGCAAATTGATAAAAGCATTTACCCATAAGGTGATCGGGTAGATACTGCTGTGGATAATAATGATTGGTATAATCATGCGGATAAACATAGTCAATGCCGTAACCTGCTTTTTTCATCAGTTCGGTTACGCCATTTCTAAGGTGAAGTGGTACAGGCGAACTGTCGTTTTTGACGAAGGCAAGGGCTTCATTCATTGCTTTATAGGTGCTGTTGGACTTAGGCGAGGTGGCAAGATAAACGGCTACTTGGGCAAGAATGATTCTTGACTCTGGCATACCAATAGACCGCACTGAACGCAAGGCGGTATCAGCAAGCAGTAAGGCATTGGGATTGGCAAGCCCGATGTCTTCAGAAGCTAAAATGACCAAACGGCGAGCAATAAATGCAGGGTCTTCGCCAGCACTTAGCATCCGAGCAAGCCAATAGATACTAGCATCCGCATCCGAACCACGCACCGATTTGATGAAGGCGGAGATGATATCATAGTGCATATCGCCTGCTCTGTCATAGCGAGGTAGCACGGTTTGGGCGATATTTTGTAGTAGGGTATCGTCTATGATTAGTTGGTTGTTGTCCGAGTTTTGACAAGCGATTTCTAATAAATTTAATACCTTACGAGCATCTCCATTAGCAAGATATGCGATGTCTGCAAGGTTGCCTTGCACCGTGAAGTGTTTTAGCACCTTATCAATCGCCAACGCTCTTTGTAGCACTTTGACCAGTTCGTCTGCTGTCAGTGGCTCTAAATGATAAACCTGACAACGAGACAGCAGGGCATTATTGATACTAAAAGACGGGTTTTCAGTGGTTGCACCGATGAGTGTGATTTTGCCAGACTCTACCGCTCCAAGCAGGGCGTCTTGTTGGGATTTGTTAAAGCGATGAATTTCGTCAATAAAAAGCACAGGTGAGCCAAAATCTAGACCGCCAACTGTACTTTTATCACTGTCTATCAGTTCACGAAGTTCTTTGACGGTCAAGTCAAGAGCGGATAGTAAATGAAATTCACGCCCAATCGCATTGGCAAGCATTCTTGCTAAGGTTGTCTTACCAATGCCTGCTTCACCATACAAAATCAAGCTTGGTAGATGGCGGTTTTTGACCATTTGGGCAATGGGGGCATTCTCGCCCAGTAGGTGCGTTTGACCGACAATGTCGGCGAGCGTGCGTGGGCGAACTCGCTCGGCAAGGGGGGTGGTGGGGGTGCTTGTCATGAAATTTGTCTTATTTTAGGGGAAGATGGCAAAGGGGTTGCTGGTGGTTTTTTCTTTTGGTAAGGGGGTGCCGTCATAGATGGTTTTATTACCATATAGGCTAATGTGGGCACGATAAGTCTTATCCATGTCCAAAGGTGGGATAAAGCCGTAATCTAGAGGAATGAGCAAGGAGAGTTTTGAGCCTTTAAGAAGATGAATACCGTTATCAAGGCAGGTTAACTGGGGGCGAATATGGGTTTCTTTTGGGTTGTCGTCGTTGATTAAGGTGATGCCGATAGAATCTTTGCAGCTGCGAATGTTTAGGGGTTCTTGGTCGGCAAAGATGATGAGTTGGAGTGTCTGATTGGGCAAAGAGCGAGCGGTAACATGGCTGGGTGATGTGGCGGGTTGAACTTGCACTGACGGCATGATGTCGCTGATGGTGGTTTTTGGGGTATTGGTTGGCGATTGGCAGGCGGTTAAAGCCAATAGCAGGGCTAGGGCGGCATGGATTTTCATGGTTTTTGATAATTATAGTTGAGCTTAAAAAATAATAGCACAGAATACTATTTTTGCAAACTCACCAAAGCAACCCATGATTGTCAAGCAATCAGTTCAGTTGCCGCACGGTCAAAATCTGTAGAGCACGACCAAATGGACCAAGCTCGTCATGCAAAATACTGCTGGTCAACCCTACGCCACTCTCCCCAATCTGCTGAACGGTCTCAAGCCCAAGCCATCGCCCAACAGGGGTGCGATGCAGGTGAATTTGTAGGTCAATGCTGGGGAAAATCCACGACTTATCTTGGGTTCTGGCAGCAATCCCATTGGCGGTATCCACCATGCCAATCAAATGCACAAAATCCGATGTTGCCTCGCCTAAGACCATCTGAATATCGGTGTCTAGCCATACCACACTTTTACCTGCTCTATGCTGTGCTGACTTTGCTTGTAGGCTTTGAATGTAGCCGCCGCCCCATATTTGTAGACCTTGCCAAGTGGGCAGGTTGCTTGGGTCTTGGATGGCGTCTTCAAGCCCTGCGATGCTGCGGGTGTCGCTTTTGGCAAGTCGCCATGCACGCATGATGAGGCTTACTCGCTCACGCCCATCGCCATCAATGGTAGATAAGGTGCTTTCAATCAGCTCAATGGTGCGTCCTGTGCGGATAAAGTGAGTGCGTATGATGGTCTCCCCCAAATAAATCACACCCAAAATATCCAGACTAAGACGAGCAATCATCAAATCATCTCTTGGGCAAAACTGCTCAAGCTCATGTGCCAAAAGCCCTGTGGCAACTGCCATGTGCTGCTCAAAGTCATTCCAAGCCCCTTGTGCGTGCTTGGTGGATTGATAATGGCTGATGGTCGTATCATTGTCATGGTGACGACTGAGGCGAGTGTAGTAGGCGTTCATGATGACCTCTTTTAACTAGTGGCAATTTGCCAGATAGGCGTTGGTAAATTTTGAGCCATTGGGGCGAGCTAATTTTTGACATATGGCATGACTGGCTTGTACCAGTTTATCAATGTCAATGCCTGTAGATAGCCCCAAGCCTGTCATCAGATAGTGTACATCTTCGGTAGCGACATTACCAGATGCTCCCTTGGCATAAGGGCAACCACCCAAACCACCAACAGAGGCATCAAAGATGGCAATGCCTTGTTCAAGCGATTCATAAATATTGGCAATCGCCATACCATAGGTGTCATGAAAATGCCCTGCTAATATGCTAATATCAAGCTCATCACGGCACGCTTGCCAAAGTCGTCTTACCTGATTGGGCGTGGCTGTGCCGATGGTCTCTCCCAAAGAAATCTCGTAGCACCCCATATCATACAGACGGCGTGCGATGCTGGCGACTTTAGTGGGGTCAATCGCTCCTTCATAAGGACAATCCACCACACAAGAGACATAGCCTCGCACCTTAACATCATGTTCTTGGGCTAAGGATATGATGTCTAAGATTCGCTCAAAACTCTCATCAATCGTGCAATTAGTATTTTTTTTAGTAAAAGACTCACTGGCAGCGGTAAAGACAGCAACCTCTTGGCAGCCCACCTCTAACGCATCTTTGATGCCCTGAGTATTGGGAGTTAAAAGAGAAAAACTGATGTCTGTATCTTTGGGTAGCTGACGATATACTTCGGTGCTTGATGCCATTTGAGGAACCCATTTTGGCGATACACACGAGCCTGCCTCAATGAATTTTAAATTTGCCGCCATTAGGTCATGAATAAGCGTCAGCTTATCATCAACGCTAAGTGGGGTTTTTTCGTTTTGTAATCCATCTCTTGCACCGACTTCAACGATTTTTATGTGGGTCATAATGCCATCCTTGATACATTGGGTTGATGTGCGTGCTGTATCTTAAACACAGCACGCTTAGTCATTATTGTTTTGCCTCAAAAGATACCAGCTCATCGCCTGCTTTGACTTGGTCGCCAGTTTTATAATAGCACTCTTGTACGATGCCGTCATCGGGGGCTTTGATGGTATAAATAATTTTCATCGCTTCCATCGTGAGCAGTACCTCATCTTTGGCGACCGCTTGCCCTGCTTGAACGCAGACATCAACGATGATACCTGGCATGGGGGCGGTTAGTCCGCCTTGTGCTTCACTATCGTTTTGACCACAGCCAATCTTGGGTAGAGCGAACGGTACGGCATTAATCCCATATGTATTGTCATACAGAGTAAGAGTATCTTTACTGTGATTAAAAGATACTTTTTGATGATGACCGTCTAAGGTGATGCTGGCGGTATTGGCATCCAATAATTCACCATTCACGACAAAGGTGCGTTGATGATGATTCGCCAGCCACCGCTTGCCATCATTATGCCATGAGACGACATACTCCTGGTCTTGATATTTTAGATGAATGCGATGACAGGTGGTGGTATTTGGTCGCCACAATGGGTGCATCTGCCATATATTGCCTTGACCAATCTGCTTCATCAGCTTAATGAATGATGCTTTAATCACCAGCTCATCAGTGATGTTAATGACAGGATTGAGTAGAAAATCTTCTTCTTTGTTGATAAGATTGGTGTCTAACTGTATGTTTTTAAAGCGTTCAGATTGTAAGATGCGTCCTAAAAAGGCGATGTTGTTCCCCAGTCCGTCAATATGCGTCTGACTAAGTGCATGATACAGCTTTCCAATCGCCTCATCACGATTTTTCCCCCAAACAATCAACTTGGCAATCATGGGGTCATAAAAAGTGGTGATTTCATCACCCAAGGTGATGCCGCTATCAATGCGAATGCCATCGCTACTGCTTGGGTAGGTTAGATGGGTAATTTTACCAGTGGCGGGCAGATAGCCTTGCTCTGGAATTTCAGCATAGATGCGAGCCTCGATGGCATGACCTTGTGCCATTAGCTCATCTTGAGTTTTTGGTAGTGCTTCCCCATCGGCAATTCTTAGCTGCCACTCAACCAAATCAACCCCAGTAATCATCTCGGTAACAGGATGTTCTACCTGTAGCCGAGTGTTCATCTCCATAAAATAAGCAGTGCCATCTTGTTCAACAATAAACTCAACCGTACCAGCACCCACATAGCCGACCGCTTTGGCGGCATTGATGGCGGCAGTACGCATCTGTTGTAGCTTGTCTTCGCTGATGTTTGGAGCGGGAGCCTCTTCGATGACTTTTTGATGTCTTCTTTGCACCGAGCAGTCTCGCTCAAACAGATGTACGACATTGCCAAAAGTATCGCCAAAAATCTGCACTTCAACATGACGAGGATTGACGATGTAGCGTTCGATGAGCACATCATCATTACCAAAGCTTGACAGTGCCTCTTGTTTACAGGATTTTAACTGGGTAAGAAAATTGGCTTCATGCTCTACCAAGCTCATGCCCTTACCCCCACCACCAGCACTTGCCTTAATGAGAACAGGGTAGCCGATTTTGTCAGCTTGTGCCTTTAAAAAATCAGGGTCTTGATTATTGCCATGATAACCAGGGGTTAAAGGCACGCCAGCTTTTTCCATGAGAGCCTTTGAGGTTGCTTTTAATCCCATGGCAAGAATGGCTTCAACAGGTGGTCCGATAAATACAATGCCGTTATCATGACAGGCTTTGGCAAATTGGTCATTCTCGGACAAAAACCCATAACCAGGATGAATGGCACTAGCACCTGTTTGCTTGGCGGCATTGATGATTTTGTCGATTTGCAGGTAGCTTTGGGTAGCAGGCGAGGCACCGATATGAACCGCTTCATCCGCAAGTAGTGTGTGCTCAGCGTCCGAATCTGCGTCCGAATAGACAGCGACAGTGGCAACCCCCAGCTTTCGACAAGTTTTGATGACTCGACAGGCAATTTCACCACGATTGGCAATGAGTATTTTATGAAACATGATATGGTCCTTTTGTAGAGTTGTTATTTTATCCAAGTGGGTGTTTGTTTGCTCAAAAAAGCACCTAAGCCTGATTTGGCTTCATCGCCTGTGCGAATCTTGGCGATGTGATTGGCGGTCTTTTGTAGTAGTTCATCATCAATGTCGGCATGAGCGACCATGTCGATGAGTTCTTTGGAGGCGTGCTGTGCTTTTGGAGCACCCTTTAAAATGTTATCGATAAGATCATCAATCAAAGCATCCAAACCCATCTCGTCATCAGTAACTTCATGCACCAGTCCTATGGCATGGGCTTGCTTAGCATCGATGCGTTCGGCGGTTAAAAAATAACGACCAGCTTGTCTTGCACCGATGGCTTTGATGACATAAGGACTGATGGTGCTTGGAGACAGCCCTAAGCGAACCTCTGAGGTGGCAAATTTGGCAGCACTACTGGCAACACAAATATCACACGCTGACGCAAGCCCCATACCACCGCCCAATGCCGCCCCATGAACACGGGCGATGGTTGGCTTAGTCAAGGTGGCGATACGATGAAGCATCTTGGCAAGTTTTAGAGCATCTTGGCTGTTGGTATTAAAATCCGCTTCACCCATTTGCTTCATCCAAGTTAAATCCGCCCCTGCTGAAAAACTTTTGCCACGCCCACCCAGCACAACGACACGCACATCATCACGCCCATCAAGCTCATCAAAGCAGGCGTGCAGTTCGGCGATGACGGTCGCATTAAAGGCGTTATGCACATCAGGTCGGTTTAGCCAAACATGGGCGATTTGGTCGTGAATGGTGCATTCTAAGGTATCAAAATTCATGGTATTGTCCTTTTTATCTGTCGTCTAAATGTTGCATTGCATACCAAATTACATTCTAAATACCCCAAAGCCCATATCATCAATCGGTGCATTCATGGCGATGGCAAAGCTAAGACCGAGAATATGGCGACTTTGAGCAGGATCGATGACACCATCGTCCCATAGGCGTGCCGAAGCGTAGTAGGGATGCCCTTGTCTTTCATATTGTTCACGAATGGGTGCTTTAAAGTTGTTTTCTTCATCAATAGACCAAGACTGACCAGCTTTTTCAATTTGTTCACGCTTGATGGTCGATAGCACACTTGCTGCCTGTTCACCACCCATGACAGAAATGCGAGAGTTTGGCCAGGTCCACATAAATCGTGGTGAGTACGCACGACCACACATACCGTAGTTGCCTGCCCCAAATGAACCGCCAATCACTAGGGTGATTTTGGGTACATTGGCAGTAGCCACCGCCATGACAAGTTTGGCTCCATGTTTGGCGATGCCTTCGTTTTCGTATTTTTGCCCCACCATAAAGCCTGTGATGTTTTGTAGAAATAATAATGGGACTTTGCGTTGGCAACACAGTTCAATAAAGTGAGCACCTTTTTGGGCAGATTCTGAAAACAAGATGCCATTGTTGGCGATGATGCCGATTTTTTGACCATAAATTTGGGCAAATCCCGTAACCAAAGTTGTGCCAAATCTTGCCTTAAATTCATCAAAGCGTGAGCCATCGACCAATCTTGCAATAACCTCTCTGATGTCAAAAGGGGTTTTGGCATCGGCAGGAACGATGCCATACAGCTCATCTTGAGAAAAATTCGGCTCCTCAAACTCATTCTTAAGGGTTTGTTTTGGCTGATTCAGATTGCTTACGATGCTACGAGCAATCATGAGGGCATGTTCATCATTTTCTGCCAAATGGTCTGCCACGCCTGATAGTCGAGTATGTACATCACCACCACCCAAATCTTCGCTGGACACCACCTCGCCTGTGGCTGCCTTGACCAATGGCGGCCCACCCAAAAAGATAGTACCTTGATTGCGTACGATGATGGTTTCATCGCTCATGGCAGGCACATAAGCACCTCCTGCAGTACAGCTACCCATCACCACCGCAATTTGTGGAATGCCTGCTTTTGACATCTGTGCTTGATTATAAAAAATCCGCCCAAAATGCTCTTTATCGGGAAAAACTTGGTCTTGTAATGGCAAAAAAGCACCGCCAGAATCCACCAAATAAATACAAGGCAGGCGATTTTCTTTGGCAATTTCTTGGGCTCTTAAGTGTTTTTTGACAGTCAAAGGATAATAAGTACCACCCTTGACCGTCGCATCATTGGCGACAATCATACACATGACACCACTGACCATGCCGACCCCTGCCACCACACCAGCACAAGGAATGTCGTCTTCATAGACCCCTAAGGCAGCAAATTGCCCAATCTCCAAAAATGCAGAACCTGTATCAAGAAGAGTGTTGATGCGTTCACGAGCAAGTAGCTTGCCTCTGGCGGTGTGTTTGGCTCGGGCTTGTTCATGCCCCCCAAGACAGATGCGAGTCGCTTGTTGGTTTAAGTCTTCTACGAGCGACAGCATGGCGGCTTGATTGGTTTGAAACGCATTGCTACGGATATTGATTTTACTGGTCAATGTATTAAAATCGGCGGTCATAATCTGTCCTTGTTTTAGTTTTTGGTTGGGATTTTGCCTGTATTGAATTGTCCGCTTGATGCTTATTTGGTTTCGTTGAATAGTTCACGACCAATCAGCATACGGCGAATCTCTGATGTGCCTGCACCGATTTCGTACAGTTTGGCATCTCGCCACAGTCTGCCTGCGGGAAACTCATTGATATAACCGTTGCCACCTAGCGTCTGAATGGTTTCGCCTGCCAGCCATGTGGCTTTTTCGGCGGCATACAGTATTGCACTGGCACAGTCTTTTCTTAGACTTCTGTCGTGATTTGATTTATCACAAGCACTACCGACTGCATAGACTAAAGCTTTGCAGGCGAGCATGGTAGAGTACATGTCAGCGATTTTGCCTTGCATGAGTTGAAACTCGCCAATCGCTTGCCCAAACTGCGTGCGTTCATGCACATAAGGCATCGCCAAATCCATACAAGCATCCATGATGCCCAAAGGACCGCCACTAAGTACAGCTCGCTCGTAGTCCAATCCGCTCATCAGTACTTTTACACCATTGCCCATACCGCCAAGCACATTTTCCTCTGGGATTTCAACATCATCAAAGAAGATGGGATAAGTGTTTGAGCCACGCATACCCAGCTTATCAAGGTGTGTGCCATGACTAAAACCTTTCATGCCTTTTTCTACCAAAAATGCCGTGATGCCCTTAGCACCTGCACTTGGGTCGGTCTTGGCATAGACGACCATCACATCAGCATCGCCACCATTGGTAATCCACATCTTTGAACCGTTTAGAATAAATCGATCGCCTTTTTGTTCGGCTTTTAGTCTCATGCTGACCACATCAGAGCCAGCATTCGGCTCACTCATTGCCAATGCACCGATAAAATCACCGCTGATGAGCTTGGGTAAAAAACGCTCTTTTTGTGTTTGATTGCCGTTTAGGTTGATTTGATTGACACATAGATTGGAGTGAGCTCCATAGGATAGCCCGATAGAAGCAGAAGCACGAGAGATTTCTTGCATGACCAGAATGTGGGCTAGGTATCCCAAGTTGGCACCGCCAAATTCTTCGGAGACGGTCATGCCAAGTAGCCCCATCTCGCCAAACTTTTTCCAAAGATGGTTGGGAAATTGATTGTTCTTGTCCGTCTGTTCAGCGAGTGGAGCAACCTCTTTTTGGCAGAATTTGCGTACCTCATCTTGTACTGCCAATAAAGTTTCATCGATGCCGAAAGTTAGATTGCTTAGATTCATGGTGTCGTCCTTGTGTAAATGCCCAAACAAAGAATGGCTTGTGTTAAAATATTTGACTTGCCAGCAAAAACCAAACAAGGTAAATCGACCCTTATGAGGTTGGTTTTGGTGGTTGGGAATAATGTAGCATAATATTTTTAATAAAAAAAGTGAATTTTATTAAAAAAATGATTGACAATTCATTTTTAAATGAGAGAGAATAAAAGCATGAGTTATAAGCGTTCTGTTTTGATGCAAGAGCGACTTCGCCAAAACCGTGAAGCCATCTTGCAGGCGGCTAAGCAACTGATTACCCAAGGCGGTATCAAAGAAGCCCAAATTCAGACCATTGCTGAGATGGCAGGGGTATCTAATGGGCTGGTGTATCGATATTTTGATAATAAAAATCACATTATCATCGAGGTTCTGTCAGCTGCCATACAAGCAGAAATTGCGATTTTAATGCAGATTGCCAAACAAGACTCGCCAGCTTCCGATAAGTTACAGCGAGCGATGAGAACTTTCGTCAAGCGTGCATTAAACAGCCCAAAACTTGCCTATTCTTTGATGCTTGAGCCTGCTGATGCACCAGTAGAAGAGGCACGCTTTAAAAGTAAGCAAATCGTCAAAGAGGTCGTAGAAGGTATCCTACAAGAAGGCAAAAACCAAGGCGTATTTGCTGCTATGGATATCGGCACGACCGCCCAATGTATCGTTGGTGCGATGACATTTGCGGTGATTGAACCTTTAAGCCTAAATCCGCAAGCGATGAACAAGGATGAGTTTGCCAAAGCGGTCGCTGATTTTTGTTTAAAAGCGGTACAAAGTTAAGCAGGTCTTGCTTGTTTAGCTTAGAAGCGACATGAAGTTGCTTATCTTGTCGTCAAGGCGGATTTATCATGATTCAAGGAGAGTATCATGTACCAAAAATTAAGCTATCTTTCAGGCATCAGCGACAAGCCGCTGATTGGTTTGACGATTGGCGAGATGTTCGACCGTGCTTGCATCAAGTACGCTGATAAAGAAGCGGTAGTCAGCATTCATCAAGACTGCCGGCTCACTTATCAACAGCTATCCGAGCAGGTAAATGCTTTTGCAGCATCGCTGCTTGAGTTGGGTTTTGATACAGGTGATCGCTTGGGTATTTGGGCGTTAAATAGCATCGAGTGGGTCATTACGCAGTATGCGTGCTTTAAGATCGGGGTAATTTTGGTCAATCTAAACCCCGCCTACAAAGCCAAAGAATTGGAATATGTACTCAATAAAGTTGAATGTCGTGGTATTGTTATTGCAGATTCCTTTAAGACCTCAGACTATCATGCCATGCTTGCCAGCATTGCCCCTGAGCTTGAAAGCAACCATAGTAAACTGCTTGTCTCTCATAACCTACCACACCTAAAAGTCGTGATTAAAGCCAGCGACGAAGAGCATGATGGTGTTTATCGTTTTAATGATTTATTAACACCGCCAACACTCGCCCAAAAGCAGCACATCGAATATATCGCCCAAAGGCTACAGTTTGATGATGTGGTCAATATCCAATTCACCTCAGGCACCACAGGCAACCCAAAAGGCACGATGCTCACCCATCATAATATCCTAAATAATGGCTATTTTGTTGGTGAGGGCATCAAACTTACCGAAGATGACAGAATCTGTGTGGCTGTGCCACTATTTCACTGCTTTGGCATGGTCATGGGTAATCTTGCTGCCATGACGCATGGGGCGACAGTCATTTATCCTGATTTTGCCTACAACCCAACCCAAACCTTACAAGCGGTGCATAATGAGCGTTGTACAGCATTATATGGTGTGCCATCGATGTTCATTACCATGCTAGAAGATAAGCGGTTTGATGAATTTGATTTATCAAGTTTACGGACGGGCATCATGGCGGGTTCTCCTTGCCCTCGTGAAATCATGCAAAGGGTCATCGACCGTATGCACATGAGCGAGATTACCATTTGCTACGGTATGACAGAAACCTCACCCGTCTCCATGCAAAGCCATGTTGATGACCCGATTGATAAGCGAGTCAGCACAGTTGGTCAAATCCACCCACATTTGGAAGTAAAAATTGTTGATGAGGACGGTAAAATTACCCCCGTGGGTGTGTCTGGCGAGCTATGTACTCGAGGCTATTCGGTGATGGCAGGCTACTGGGGTGAGCCTGATAAAACCAAAGAAGTGGTCGATAAGCATGGTTGGATGCATACAGGAGACATCGCCGAGATGGACGAAGACGGCTTTGTCAAAATCAAAGGTCGTATCAAAGATGTGGTGATTCGTGGTGGAGAGAATCTGTTCCCTAAAGAGATTGAAGATTTGATATTTCAGCATCCTGCCGTGCTGAGTGTGCAGGTTGTCGGCTTGCCTGATAAACGCTATGGTGAGGAGCTGTGTGCTTGTATCATTTTGAATGACGGGGCGGCTTGTTGTGAAGATGACATTCGAGAATTCTGTCGCACCCAAGTCTCACATCACAAAGTACCTCGCTATGTCAGCTTTGTCAATGAGTTTCCGATGACCGCTTCTGGCAAGCCCCAGAAGTTTAAACTCCAAGAGCTGATGCGAGTGGAATTTAATCTGACGGGCAATATTTTTGAGTGATTAGAGGGCTGATATGTAAACAAAAAGGCAGGCGATGAGCTTGCCTTTTTTTGTGTCTAATGGGTGTTGCAAAATGATAAAGAGTAGATAAATTAGGCTTTATGGATGATATTTTCACATTTTCCTAGATAAATATGCTCAGCGATTTTGCCTTGTTGCTCGATATTATAATCCCAAAAGCTCTTGGATTCATCAAAGACATAGTGATAGGGGTTGTATTTTTTAAACGAAAGATAATACAGACTTTGTAACCACGCTCCACGCAGTAGCACATGATAGCCATACTGATGTTGTAAGACATGGGTCATTTCGTGGATAAAAATTTGTTGATATGGTTTATCTGCTACTGAAAAGTCCGCCTTATAATGCTTATCAGGCACAAAAATAAAGCCATTGGGGGCAATAAATACTTCATCAGACTGCCAAGGAATATAAGGGTATTTGATGATTTTGACCTTATCATAATCAATCAAATCGCCGAACACGGATTGAGCCAGCGTAATTTCTCCTGTTGTTAAATGACGCATGACAATGCGATCTTTTTTATGTTTGATGAAATGATAAGGTATGCGAAATTTCATGAGTAGTAGCCAAGTCTATCTATCAGCCAAGCCCCACACCTGACAACTCTCGTGCCAGTCGCCCTGCTGAGTTATCAGTTAGCCCACCCATAAAATCTAGCACCTTCATGTAGCCATCATACAGTGTGTCGGTATCTTTGATGGGGGTGTCTTTTAATAGTTCTAGGGCAAGGCGATGTTTGGTGGTGGTTGTTTTACCTGTTAGTTTGGCATGAACTGCAGGGACAAGCAAATCTAGTATCTGCCCTAAACAGCCGAAACTGGCTATTTCGGTAACAAGTTTGCTATGATGATTAAAGATTTGATTTTTGGCAAGGTTTTTGGCGTTTTGTAGGGTTTGCTTAACCGAATCATCACAGACGGCAAGCAAGTCTTTTTGGTCAAACTCTCCTGCGAGTAGTGCATCGTGATGCTCAAAGAACTGCTTGGCGACCTCATGTGTGGCATTGCCGATGGCACGCCCACGCATGACACCAATGCGTTGTCTTTTGTCGTTGATGTTTTTGTAATTTTCAAAATCTGCCCCCAAAATTGGTCGCATGACATTGGAAAATTCATCAAAGCTAATCAGCTCAAGCTCTACGGCATCCTCAAGGTCTAATAAGGCATAACAGATGTCATCGGCCGCTTCCATCAGATAGGATAGGGGGTGTCTTGCCCATCTATCCACACCCAAAGGGGGTAGTCCAAGTCGCTCGGCAGTCATACGCATGAGTGGCAACTCGCTTTGATAAATATTAAATTTGCCATCGCCATACTCACTACCCCAAGGGTATTTTAATAGTGTACCTAAGCTGGCACAGGTCAGACGCATACCGCCTGCATGGGCATACATTTCTGTGCGTGCTACGATGCGTAGGCTGTGAGCATTGCCCTCATAGGTGGTTAGGTCGGTTTTTTGTGGTGGGCTAAGTGATTGTAAATATTCATCATTTTGGCAGAACCATTCTCGGAGTGCGTCCTCGCCTGTATGCCCAAATGGTGGATTGCCCAAGTCATGTGCCAGACACGCCACCTGTACGAGCGTGCCAATGTCGCTAGGTGAGATGTGGTCGGGTAATAGCTTTCGTTGGTGAAGTCCTAGTCCAACACTATTGCCCAGACTACGCCCAACACTTGCCACCTCAACGCTATGCGTTAGGCGGTTGTGCGTATGATCAGACTTGGCGAAAGGGTGAACTTGGGTTTTACGCCCTAATTTACGAAAGCTTGACGAGAATACCACTCGGTCATAGTCGGCATGAAAATCGCTGCGTACGCCATCGTTTGGCGTATGGCTTGGAGTTAGGATAATGCTACCGTCATCTGGCCTTGGGCGGTCGGTGGAGAGTAGGTCTGCCCAGTTCATGTGCGTCCTTTTGGTTTAGCTGTCTTTGACCGCCATGGTGATGGTGTAGGTCTTGCCTTGTTTGATTTTGTCTGAGTTGCCAAACACTTCTGTAAATGAACGCTTCATAAAGTCTCTTAGTCCATTGATGGTAACAACATAAAAGCGTCCATCCATTTCCATTCGCTCATAAGCGTCTAGTAGGTAAAGGTAGTGTTGTTCTTTGCTTGCTTTGGCAGGCAGATTACTCATCACAAGGGAGAATTTACGCTCTTTTGGTACATGGGCGAAGCCATTTGAGAGCATAACTTCGGTGTTTTTTAGACCATTTTTTTGGCAGTTTAGGCGAGCGTATTCTACCGCCACAAAATCTTTATCAATGAGTAAGTGCTGACCTTCTGGGCATTCACGAGCCGCTGTCATGCCCAAGACGCCATAGCCACAGCCTAAGTCGATGGAGCTGTCATCGGCTTTAAAATCAATATAATCAAGCAGCATCAGACTGCCATCATCAAGCCGTTCGGGACTAAAGATGCCCCAAGTGCTACGAAAGTCAAAGCTCTTGCCAAGCACTTCTTGACTAAAGCTGATGTCTTGTCGCCAGAGTTTGGCTTTTTGTTGTAGTTCGGCTAGGGTGGTGCTCATGTGATTCTCGTTATGGCTAGGTTGGGGATATTATAACAAAAGATAAGGCGGATAAAACATTGATTAAAGGTATTTTTTGATTGAAAAGCATTGATTATGTGATAAAATTTATTAAAACAAGAGTTGTTTTGTGAAATTATGATTGATGTCTTGATTAAAAGCGCTATAATGCACACCTGCACACCTGCACACCTGCACACCTGCACACCTGCACACCTGCACACCTGCACACCTGCACACCTGCACACCTGCACACCTGCACACCTGCACACCTGCACACCTACTAAAGCTGTGCCTATTTTCTGTTAAACTATTTTGGTTTGGCGGACTTTTTGTTCGTGCCTTAAAGTTCATCTCCATTGGGGGTGAGCTTTTTTGTTGTCAAAAATTTAAGGTAGGCGGTGCAAAATGAATGATACCGCCACTTCAAAACAAGTCAAATCCAAAGCCCGTATTGCCAATTTTGGTGAGGTATTTACCGCTGAGCGTGAGGTAAACGCAATGCTTGATTTGGTCAAATTCCAATCTGAGCAAATTGCCAGTACCTTTTTGGAGCCTGCCTGTGGTAATGGCAACTTTTTGGCTCAGATTTTACAGCGAAAACTTGCTACCGTCTTATCATCTGCTCAAATCAACAAAAGCAAAAAATCGCCAAAATACGCCCAAGGCATTTATGAGCGTAATGCCATATTGGCGATATCGTCCATTTATGGTCTTGAGTTGTTGCAGGATAACTGCACCGAGTGCCGCAGCCGATTGCTGGCGATATTTAGCGAGCATTATGCCAAATATTTTAACAATACCAACCCAGTCATCATTGAAATTGCAACTTTCTTATTGCACAAAAATATCATCAATGGCGATGCCTTGACATTGCTGGATAAAGATAAACAACCGATAGTTTTTTGTGAATGGAAGTTCATCAGCGACACTCAAATCAATCGCCGTGATTATATTTACCGTGATTTGGTCAATAAAGTCAGCGAACGAGAATTACCATTGTTTTCTGATTTGGGCGAAAAGGCTTATATCCCCACACCCATCAAAGAATATGCACCCATTCATTATTTAAACCTAACTCAACTGGACTAGCCCATGAACAATCTCAATATTCAGATAGACAGTAATATTACCAAGGATTTGGATAATATTGGCAAAGGTCAATTAAATTTATTTGAATTGGCTTACAATCCTGATGTGCTTGATTGTTTGTCAAGCCTATCTAATGACGAGGTATTTACTTCACCAAAATTAGCCAATCAAATGCTTGATTTATTGCCCAATGAATTATGGACAAATCCCAATGCCAAATTTTTGGACCCTGTGTGTAAATCTGGTGTATTTTTAAGAGAAATTGTTAAGCGATTAGACAAAGGCTTAGAAAGTCAAATCCCAGATAAACAAACTCGCATTAACCATATTCTAAAAAATCAAGTCTATGGCATAGCCATCACTCAGCTAACCGCTCTGTTATCACGCCGCAGCGTATATTGTGCTAAATATGCTAATTCGTCCATCTCTATTTGTGATGAGTTTGATAATGATATGGGCAATATTATATTTGGCGATGTCAATCACAGCTTTCAAAGTGGCAAATGCACAGAATGTGGGGCAAGCCAAGATGTTTTTGGTAATCGGCAGGGGTTGGAAAACCACGCTTATGCGTTTATTCATAGCGATAAAGACAATGAATTTAAAGAGATTTTAAAAATGAAATTTGATGTGATTATTGGCAATCCGCCTTATCAATTAAGTGATGGCGGTGGTGTTGGAAGTAGTGCTATTCCGTTATATCATAAATTTGTAGAACAAGCTAAAAAAATAAATCCCAATTATTTGATTATGATTACCCCTAGCCGTTGGTTTACAGGCGGTAAAGGTCTTGATGAATTTCGGGATAATATGCTCAATGATAAACGCATTAAAGAAATTCACGATTTTCCCAATTCAAAAGATTGTTTTGACAATGTGGAAATTAAAGGTGGTGTAAGCTATTTTTTATGGGATAAAACTCACAATGATGATTGTGAGTTTTTTACTTATGAAAATGGACATTGTATTTCTCGATTAAAAAGACCATTAAAGGAAAATGGGATAGATATTCTTATTAGATATAACAAAGCCATTTCTATTTTGAGAAAAGTTAATGAAAAACAAGAAAAGTCTTTTGGGGATTTTGTTAGTTCAAGAAATCCATTTCGTTTAGCAAGTAGGTTTACAGGAAACAACCTGCCTTATAAAAATAGAACTGACAATGTAAAACTATATAGCCTTAATAAAACTTCTTATATCAAACTTGAAGATATATCCCATAATAGAGATTTAATTTTAAGGCATAAGATTCTAATTCCAAAAGAATTTGGAACTGGCGAAAGTCAAACTGACTTAATTAAACCTATTTGTGCAGGAGTAAATAGTGCTTGCACCGAAACTTATTTGGTTATTGGAACTTTTGAAAGTGAAGAAATTTGTAATAATGTAATAAGTTATATTAGCACAAAATTTTTTCATTTCATGGTTACTTTGGTTAAAAATACGCAAAACACGACAAAATCAACTTATGCGTTGGTACCAATGCAGGATTTTAATCGTTCGTGGGCAGATGAACAGCTTTATGCCAAATATGGCTTATCCAAAGATGAAATTAACTTTATTGAAAGTATGATACGCCCAATGGATAACGACAGCGACAAACCTAAAAAATCACGTACCAAAAAAGCAAAACAAGCGGATTTATTGGAGGGTGATGATGAGTGAAATTAAAATTACGAGTATTCAACAATTTGTTGAGCAGGTTGCAATACTAGGATTAAAAGAAAATCACACAAGATTTTTTCGTGGTCATTCCGATAGTGAATATAAGATGATACCCAGTATATATAGAGATAACAGCTTAATAAATAATGAGGATAGAATTGTAAAAGATGTTTTGACTGAATGTGCCGAATATTTTCCGCCACACGAAATGCTCTTTGATAAATTGGTAAGAATGCAACACTATGATTGCCCAACAAGATTGTTGGATATTTCTTATAATGCTTTGGTTGGTTTATATTTTGCTGTCAATAAAAATGACGGGACTATGAACAGTCAAAAATGTCATCAAGAAAATATCTTTGGTGATGATTTAAAAGATGGCGAAGTTATCATCTTAGATATTCCTACTAATAAAATTAAATACCAAGACAGCGATACAGTTGCTATATTGTCAGCACTTTCTTTGCAAAAAATAGATTTTGATATTGGTTTTTACAAAAAAATTGCAGAAGATAATTTTTTGAATAATCTGGATATTGCTAGAAAAAAATTTAAAAACAATCCAAGTCTATTATCTAATTTAACTTTAAGTTCAGAAAGGCTTGAAAGTATTGATGAAGATATATTCAATAGGAATTGCGGGGAGTATAATGAGAGCTATTTTAATTCTATCAATAATGAGTTAAATGGAATTGCAGAAATTATTACCCTGCTTAACGATGTTCGTAAAGATAAGCCGTATTTTCTGCCACATATGGATTACCGTGATGTTAATCAAGTTATCTGTGTAAAGTCAAAAGCCAACAATCGCAGAATAGAAAGGCAACAGGGGGCGTTTTTGATTTTTGGTATTGATGAGGTTAAATCCAGATTTTCAAAAGTAGAAGCTCAAAAAGATTGGTCTATTCATAAATTGATTATTGATAAAAACTCAAAAAAAGAAATCTTAAAAAATTTAGAAAGAGTTGGCATTAGTCGCCAAACCCTATTTCCTGAATTAGATAGTCAAGCAACCCATATCATTAGCCGTTATAAGGAACAACTAAAATGACCCAATTTGCCCCCATTCACGCCCCAAAGATTTATGTTTATTCTGATAGCCGTTATCCAAATTGCTTAAAAGTCGGCTACACCGCCCAAGAAACGGTAAGCCAGCGAATGAAACAGCATTATCCAACCGTTACGCCAAGCCAAAGTTGGAAACTAGAATTTGAATCGTTGGCGATTAAAGATGACGGCAGTTATTTTAAAGATTTTGCTGTGCATAAAATGCTAGAAACAATGGGCATTAACCGCATTGCAGGCGAATGGTTTGATTGCGATATTGAGACTGTCAAAAACGCCATTTTAAATATTAAGAAAGCCAAAACTTTTGAACGGCAACGCACACAAGATTTTAAAATGCGTCCAGAGCAATTAGACGCTGTGAATAAAACCGCTTATTATTTTAATTCTATTAAACAAGATAAAAATAATGGGCGGACACCGCATTTTTTATGGAATGCCAAAATGCGATTTGGTAAAACGTTTGCTACCTATCAATTAGCCAAAAAGATGAATTGGCAAAGAGTGCTTATTTTAACCTTTAAACCTGCGGTCAAAAATGCGTGGCAGGAAGATTTAACCACCCACAGCGATTTTAATGGTTGGCAATTTATCAGCCGTGATAGTGAATTAAAGCTAGAAAACTATGATAAAACTCGTCCGATGGTGTATTTTGCGTCTTTTCAAGATGTTTTGGGTAGAGACAAATTTGGCAATATCAAAGCTAAAAATGAATGGCTACATACGCTAAATTGGGATTGTGTGGTATTTGATGAATATCATTTTGGAGCGTGGCGTGATAGTGCCAAATCGCTTTTTGCCAAAGATGATGAATTGACAAAAATGCAAAATGAATATCAAGAAATGGAAATTGGGGTAGAAAGTTTTGATGAAAATGAATTGCCTATTACCACAGAGCATTATTTGTATTTATCAGGTACGCCATTTCGAGCGATTGCCAGTGGTGAATTTATTGAAGAGCAGATTTTTAACTGGACTTATGGTGATGAACAAAAAGCCAAATTAGAATGGGATAAGACAAAAGGCGATAATCCTTATTTGTCATTGCCGCAAATGATGTTATTAACTTATCAATTACCAGAAAATATTCGCCATATTGCCACACAAGGCGAATTTAATGAATTTGATTTGGGCGAATTTTTTAAAGCGGACGGCAATGGCGAAACGGCTAAATTTAAACACGAAAATTATGTGCAAAAATGGCTGGATTTAATTCGTGATAATCTTGATGAGATGATTGTTAGCAATTTAAAACAAGGCAATGCCAAACCGCCAATGCCGTTTAGTGATGTGAATTTATTAAATAGCTTATTGCATACGCTTTGGTTTTTGCCTAGTGTGGCGAGTTGTTATGCAATGGCAAATTTATTAAAAGCTCCCAATAATAAATTTTATCACGATTATCAGGTTATCATCTCAGCAGGTAATCAGGCAGGTATGGGTGATAAAGCCCTAGAGCCTGTCAAAAAAGCGATGGGTGATAATCCTTTGTCCACAAAGTCTATTACGCTATCGTGTGGTAAATTGATGACAGGCGTATCTGTATCTCCTTGGACGGGGATTTTTATGCTTAGAAATTGTGCCAGTCCTGAGACTTATTTTCAGGCGGGATTTCGGGTACAGACCCCTTGGACTATCAAGGGTGATGATGAGATAACTATTATTAAAACCCAATGCTATATATTTGATTTTGCCCCCAATCGTGCTTTACGCCAAATCGCTGATTATGCCCATAAACTAAACCCAGCAGAGGGCAGTCCTGAGAGAAAAGTTGCTGAATTTATCCAGTTTTTGCCAGTACTTGCTTATGATGGTAGTGCGATGCAACAGGTGGATGCAAGATTGCTCCTTGATATGGCGATGTCTGGCACGACAGCCACGCTACTGGCAAGGCGGTGGCAGTCGGCTTTGCTTGTCAATGTGGACGATTTGACCTTAAAAAATTTGATGGCAAATGCTGATGCAATGAACGCTTTGATGAAAATTGAAGAGTTTAGAAGTATCAACGATGATATTGAGGTGGTAATTAACCGCTCTGAAAAAATCAAAGGTTTAAAACAAAAAGCCAAAGAAAATGATGGCGAATTGTCAAAAGAAGACAAAAAGACCTTGACCGAAGAAGAGAAAAAAGAAAAATCTTTGCGAAAACAAATTCAAGATAAACTCATCAAATTTGCCACTCGCATTCCGATTTTTATGTATTTGAGTGATTATCGTGAGCATACGCTCATCGATGTGATTTCGGTGTTGGAGCCTGAATTGTTTACCAAAGTAACAGGTCTAAGCCAAGCGGACTTTGCCTTGTTGGTGTCATTAAATGTCTTTGATGAAAGTGTGATGAATGATGCGGTATATAAATTTAAACGCTATGAGGATGCCAGCCTTGAATACACAGGGATTGATAAAAAAGATGAATATGTAGGGCTGTTTAACACCGTCATCAAAAGACAATTTACTACCCCCTAGGGTGATGTTCTTTATGTAGTGTCTGCAGGCGAGCGGTGGCAACATGGGTATAAATCTGCGTGGTGGATAGGTCGCTATGCCCAAGCAATAGTTGCACACTACGCAAGTCCGCCCCATGATTGACCAGATGCGTGGCGAATGCGTGGCGAAGGGTGTGTGGACTAATATCGGTTCTGATGTCTGCTTTTAGGGCGTATTTTTTGATCATATGCCAAAAGTTGTGCCGTGTCATGTAGCCACCTTGCTCGGTTAAAAAAACCGCTTGGCAGTCGGATTTGCCGATGAGCAGTTCAGCTCGGTGGTTTAGGTAGCTTTGTAGGGCTTGTTGGGCGTATTCACCCATGGGAATGAGACGAGTTTTGTTGCCTTTACCAGTGATTTGTAACCAGCCTGCATTCATGTTGAGTTGTTCAAGCGATAGATTGACCAGCTCGCTTACTCGCAATCCGCAGGCATACATGATTTCTAACATGGCTTTATCACGCAGACCAAGCAGACTGCTGTCTGGGGTGTCTAGTAGGCGATTGATGTCGCTTTCTGAGAGTGTTTTTGGTAGAGATTGGATGGTTTTTGGGGATTTGATGTCCTCGCAAGGGTTGTCTTGCCTGCCCTCGTTGCCGATTTGCCACAAAAAAAACTGACGCAAACTGGCGAGTAGTCTTGCGATGGTGCGTGGATTTTTGCCCTGTGTTTGGGCAAGTTTTAGGCACGCTAGCACATCTTTTTTATCCCATAGGGTTAAGGGTTTGTCTAGGTGCATAAGGCAAGCACGCAAATCCTGAACATAGGCGTTACGAGTACGCACAGACAGCCCACGAGCCAGCATTGCTGAGCGAAACTCAGTTAGGTAGGCGGGGTCGCCATCAACATGGGTGATGGTGGGTGTTCGAGGATTTTTGGCACGAGTTTTGCTCATGATGGAATCTTTTTGATGACCAAGTAACGATAGCTGCCATCATCGAGCGTTTCTTGAGTGTTAAGAGTATGCCCCAGATGGCGACAAAAATTTGGAATGTCTCGGGTGGTTGCAGGGTCAGTGGCAAGAATTTCGATGACATCGCCATCTTGTGCCTGTCTGATGGTCTTGTGTAGCAACATGATGGGTTCTGGGCAGATAAGCCCTTTGGTGTCTAGTAGGTAATTACTCATGAGGGTTATCCTTTTGTTTGTCTTGTAAGAAATTTAGGAATTTGTTTAGGTTTACTCGAAACACATAAGGCATGGCAAACCAAGCCATCATTGCCAAAAACACCGCCATAAAGAAATTTGTTGTCATGCCAGCGACCGCATACACTCCCAAAGCGAATAGCACAAGGCTAATAGCGGTGATGAGTATGACAAATAAAATACCGCCTTGCACGATGTGATAACGCCTTAAAAACAGCACATGAAACAGGCTGATGGGAATGCTAAACCCAATCAGTACATAAGGCAAGTAATGAAATGAATAATAAATTAGTGTACTGTCCTTAAAGTTTGTCATGCTAGCTAGTGTGCCGAACACGACAAAGCAGGCGATGGCAATCAATCCCAGATAGATGCTGATATTCGCCAGACGAAGTGCTTCAGTGGTGCGAGTGATGAGTGTGGTAGTTTGGCTCATTGTAATTTTGGCATTGCCTTGATAAGAATTGATTGAAAAAATAGCGGATATAAAAACTTAGGTGTGCCCAAAGATGCGTTAATCAGTCTTTGCCCTTATGCTCATTATCATGATAACTGCCGACATACTGGGCAAGACTTGGCTCATAAAAATATCCGTTAAGTACGATACAAGCAGCGATGTCGTCAATGGGGTCTTTTTCATCATCAATCCAGCCATGTTCCCATGCCAACGCTCGTGCTTCTTTGGAAGATAAGCGTTCATCATGCAAAAAAACTTTGGTAGGAGAATGGCGTTCACCCAAGCGATGTGCCAAGCGACGAGCGAACTTGTGTGCTCGCTTAGATAGCATGGAGTCAGTGCCATCGATGTTGAGTGGCAGACCAACCACGACCGTGCTGATTTTCCAAGTATCAATAATACCGAGCAAATTATCCCAATCAGGCTGACCATTATTCATGGCTAAGATATCAAAGGGTCTGGCATCACAGCTTAGCGTATTGCCCAGTGCCATGCCCATTTTTTTGATGCCAAAGTCTAGGGCGAGAATGAGAGCGGGTTGATTATTGGTGGTCATTAGGCATATCCTGCGGTCGTTACAAAATTGTCAGGGTTGATGCCAATTTTATCATAAGCTTGCATCAGTCGCTCATCAAACGGTACTCGAAATAAAATCTGTAAATCAGCAGGGCAGATAAACCAATCACCTGTGTTAATCTCCGCTTCTAACTGTCCTGTACCCCAACTACAAAAACCCATGCACATCAAATAATGTGCCAAGCTGTCTTCAGACAGTCTATCTAAGATGTCTTTACTGGTGGTCAAGCAAACATTCTCACCAATGGCAAAAGATGAATTAAAATTAGGCAAGCCGGTATGTAGCACAAAACCGGCTTCAGGTCGCATCGGACCGCCAGCGATGGCAGGCGTATTCATGGCAAGCTGAGAGCTTGGTAAATCCAGCTCGGTCAAAATCCCACCTACCGAAGTTGGCAGTGGCTGATTGATGACAAATCCCCATGCACCATCAGCAGTATGCCGACAGACATAAATGAGCGTCTGTTCAAATCGCTCATCATTCATGTATGGACTTGCCAATAAAAAATGATGAGCCAGATTTTTGGTGTGGGTAGTTGTATTCATGAGTTATCTATTGTGGTGTTTTGGTGCGTTTTGTGGGTTTGGTCTGATTAGGTAGCGTCTCGATGAATTCGGCGTTGGCACCGATTTGGTCTGCTAAGGCGATATCTGCTAGCAGACTCTTGACATGGGCACGAGTGGCTTCGGTGATGTTCACGCCACCTGACATGCGTGCCAACTCATCAACTTGATGCTCGTCTGTGATGATGGCGATGTCGCTTGTGGTATGCTCACCATGGTCTTTATGCACAAGAATATGACGATGAGCCGCCGCTGCTACTTGGGCTTGATGAGTGATGGCAAGTAGCTGCTGATATTTGCCAAGACTACGCAACAACTCACCTACCACCTGTGCTGTAGCACCGCTGATACCCACATCCACCTCGTCAAATACCAAAGTTGGTCGGCAGCCTTTGCCATCATTTGCCGCCATGACTTGCATGACAAGGGCGATGCGAGATAACTCACCTCCTGATGCAACCTTGTGCAGGGGTTGAAGTGGCATACCAACATTGGCACTAAACAATAAAGCAATGTCGTATCTGCCATGGGCATTATAGGCGCTTTCGTCTTTGGTATTAAAGGTGAATTCACAGCGAGCATTAGGCAAGGCAAGCGGCAATAGGCGTGCCTCTAGGCGTTCACAGATGTCTGGGGCGATCTTGATGCGTGCGTCATCAAGTGCAGTTGCTGCTTGTAGATACTGCTCATAAGCTTCATTAACCTTGGCATCTAGTGTGTCGTTATCGGGCAATAAGTTTAGTTTGTCTAGCTCTTTTTGCCAATTTTTAGCATCGCTGATGAGTTCTTTGGTTGGAGTGTGGTATTTACCAGATAGGCGATGGGCAAGCGACAGCAGTGTGTTGAGTTCGTGCAGGCGTTCTTCATCAGGTAATGACTGCTCAGCATAGTCAGATAACTTTGCTGATGCGTCCATGATGCTTTCTTGGGCAAGGGTAAGTAACTGACTACATTCGCCAAAGATTTTGCTTTTATCGGCACTTTGGTCGCAGATACGCATCGCTCGCCCAAGTAGGCTTGCTACGCTAGGCTCGTCATGACTATTATCTAAAAAATTGGCTGCTGTCATCGCTTGTGTCATGAGTGCTTCTAGGTTTGACAGCTCGTCATATTCGCTTTCTATCTCATCAAAGTTCACTGATAATAAAGGATTGATGTCTGATAGTTTGGCGGACAATAGAGCCATACGGTCAACTCGTTGAGCCAACTGACTTTTTGCTTCATCGGCTTGTTTTTTGATGCGTTGCCATGCATGATAAGTTTCTTTGGCGTTGTTTTTTAGGGGGGTTAACTCACCCACTTTATCTAGCCAATCGATGACGAACTGCGGTTTTAATAGTTCAAGCCCTGCGTGCTGTGAGTGGATATTGACCAAAATTTGCCCCAGTGATTTTAATTCACCGATGCTGGCAGGCACGCCATTTATCCATGATTTTGAGCGTCCTTGAGCACTGATTTTTCGGCGAATGAGCAGGGTATTATCTTCTAGTTCTCGTTCATGCTCGGCAAACCATGCCACAATCTCGTCATTGCCCGTGATGTCAAATTCCCCAAAAACCGTTGCTTCATCACAGCCATGTCTTACCATGGTGCTGTCAGCTCGTTCACCAGTACACAAAGATAATGCGTCTAAAATCAATGACTTGCCTGCACCAGTTTCACCTGTAATGACATTAAATCTCTCATCAAAGGCGATTTCTTTTTCATCAATTAGGGCAAAATTGTTAAGACTTAAAGATACCAGCATGGCGATATGGATTCCTAAAAAATCGGTGGCTTATGATAATCAATTTGGACAGTTTTGGCAATTTGCAAAATGTTATTTTGCGACCTTCTTATGGTGCTTGCAAGTTTTATTGATGATAAGAATAGTCTTTTTAAGGCTTTGCACAAGATGAGTACGACTTTTGATTTGATATGGGGGCAAAATACCATATCAAAAGTAGTGCGATAAAAATTTCTCGCTAGGTGTGGCAGATGTTTTGACAATCAAGTATAAATTTGCCACAATATAATCAGTCTTTACAAGTTTATCATCCATTTTACCATTCCTTTTATCTTCCATACTACTCATTACTATCTTACGATTATTACTGGTTTATTTATGTCAAAGTTACGCAAAAATTTCTCCCAAAAATCTTTTGAAAAAAAAGATGTCAAACCCCACAAACTCTCTAAATCCAATATCAAATCTACCACCAAAACAAATAAGCAAGGACGCATTCCGCATTTTTATGGCATACACGCTGTGAGAGCTTTATTAAAGCACCGTTCGCATGATGTGCTGACGCTTTTTGTGCAGTTGCGAGATGATGGTGGGGTGAGTCAGACGCATGATGAGCTGATAGAGTTTGCAAAAAATGCGGGTGTGAGCGTGCAGATGACGCACAAAGATAGGCTAGCTGAGCTGTGCGATAGCCACCAACATCAAGGGGTAGTCGCTGCTGCCAGATTACCGCAGCTGTACGATGAGCATCATCTAGCAAGCATGACAGATCAAGGCGATGTGTTGTTTTTGGTGCTTGACCAAATCACTGATGCCCACAATTTAGGGGCGTGCTTGCGTTCTGCCAGTGCGATGGGTGTGGATGCGGTCATTATTCCTAAGCATCAAAGCGTCTCTATCACCCCAACTGTTGCTAAGGTCTCGGTTGGGGCAGCAGAAGTAGTGCCTGTGATTGCGGTAACAAATTTGGCTCGCAGTCTTGAGCTTCTAAAAAAAGCAGGTGTATTCGTATTTGGTACGGCACTTGATGACGCCGCCAAACCTTTATACGACTGCGATTTTAGTGGCAAAGTTGCCATCATCATGGGATCGGAGGGTGATGGCATGAGACGGCTGACCCAAGAGCATTGCGATACTTTGGTGTATATCCCAATGGCGGATAATCCCGATCGTCCGCAGAGCTTAAATGTTAGCGTTGCTACAGGCATGGCACTATATGAAGTGGCAAGACAGCGGGCGGGCAGGGGCTGATTATTTATTCGCAGGTTGATGATTTTGATATCGTGTTTCATGTGAAACATCAAGAATCAATAAAAGGATAATAAAAAAGGTGAATCATTCACCCTTTTGTTTTTTGTTGGTATTATGCTTTTTTGGCGATTTTATCCAATGTCGTCTTATTAGTGAGCATGGCTTTTTTGTCGGCATCGGTTAGGCTTTCGCATTTGTTAGGGTCGTTGCCACAAAACTGGCAAAACTCATCACCCATCAATGTCGCCACGCCACCGCAAGATCCTTTTAGAGGTTGTTTTTTGATGATATAGCCTATGCCCATAAACAGGAAAAATAAAACAAATATGCCAAGTGTTATAAAAAACATGGGAATGAATTGGGAAAAAAGGTCGGTCATGGCGTTCTCCTGATGTGTAACCAATAAGTATTATAAAAAATTTTACCAAAAAAGTCAGTCTGTTTTTGTAATGATAGTAGATGGGCTAAAGATGGCAAAACATAAAGATAAAACACACCTATGGGTATGATTGCAAGATTTTATCTATCAATGAACACGCCTTTTTAATCAAGGATTATCGTCATCAGGCTAGATAAATGAACTTTTATGATTTTAAAAGTCGCTGTTTATTCTTGTTTTAGGGTTATAAAAAATTAGCCTTATTACATGATGCTAATAAGGCTAATGTTATGGATTTATTTAAGCCCCTGCTCAACTAAGTCGTCATAACCGCCGTGGTTGGTGACATTGGTGTAGCCAAGCTCGATCAAAATCGTGCGAGCAGCTTCTGCACGGCGACCACTGCGACAGTACAGATTAATCGGTGCGTCTTTGTTGGGCTCTAGACTGGCAATTTTTTGGGCGATTTCATTAGGCGTAACATTCACGGCATCTTGTAGATGACCTTGATTGTATTCTTCGGCTGAACGCACATCAATCCAAATGCCATCGGCTTTTTTGGGCGTCTGCACGACCATATCATCACTTTGATTGGCTATGGTGGTCGGTCTGGATTCTGCGGTTTTATCGCCACAAGCTGACAACGCAATCGCTGTTGCTATTATTGCCAAGTATTTAATTTTCATGATACTTCCTTTTAGAATTGCCCGAACAAGTCATTTAAGCTCTCTGACATGGTTGGATGGGTAAAAATGTGATTGGCGATGTCGTGAGCGGTTAAGCCTTGGCGAATCGCTAAATCCACAAAATTAATCATTTCATGTGATGCTTCGCACAATAATTGTACGCCCAAAATCTCATCATTATCGGCATTAACAACGGCTTTTAATAAGCCGTCCGTTTGGTTTAGGATTTTGGCTTTTGGTATGCTGTTGGCACTGAGCGTTGCTGTTTTGACATGATAGCCTTGCTCTTTGGCACTTTGTTCGGTCATGCCAACCACAGACAGTGGCGGGTTGGTAAATACTGAATAGGCAAAAGTTCGCCCAACGGTGGTATAACTGCCATCGCCGATAAGATGGCTTTTGACTATCCGAAAATCATCAAGCGACATGTAAGTAAACTGCGGTGAGCCTGCCACATCGCCCATCGCATAAATGTGTGGCTGAGTGGTTTGTAGATGTTCATTGACATGAATATGCCCACGCTCGGTTAATTCCACCCCCGCTTTTTGTAACTGTAAATCAGTATTTGGCACACGCCCTGCAGCAATCAGTACCGCATCAGCGATAATCTCTCCGTCTGTTGTGATGATTTTGGTTTGGTCATCTGCATTTTCAAGGCGTGTTATTTGTGTGTTAAGTCTAAACTCAATTCCCTGATTTTGCATGATTGTTTGCAGTGTTTGGGCAATTTCTGCATCTTCTCTTGGAGCGAATTTGTCACTGCTGTCTAGCACGATGACCTTTGAGCCAAATTTTGCAAACATACTGGCAAATTCTAGTCCAATATAACCACCGCCAATAATTGCCAGTGTATTTGGCAACTGGCTCATCTGCATAATACCTGTGCTGTCATAGATGTTGTGAGCAGTATCAATGCCATCAATGTTCGGAACACGATTGATTGCTCCTGTGTTGATATAGATGTGATCAGCACGGATGGTCAGAACCTCTGCATCGGTTGTAACTTGCACGGTGTTTTGGTCAATAAATTCGGCTTTGCCTGTAATGACTTTTGCTACTTTATCAACCATTTCAAAATTGGCTTGGTTTAGTTTTTTTATCAATTCATTTTTTTGTAGGACTGCTTGATGAAATTCGCTGCCATTTTCTGCCAAAAATTTTAGTTTTTTGCTGGGGATACAGCCGACATTAATGCATGTACCGCCATACATTGCTTGTGATTGCTCCACCAAAATGACATCTTGCCCTTGACTTGCCAAGGTTTTGGCAAGCGTCTTACCGGCTTTACCAAAGCCGATGATTAAATGTTTGGTTGTGGTCATCATTTTATCCTATGGTGTTATTGTACGGTTGTTTTGATTAGATTTTCTGCTGCCGCTAAGGTATTTTTAACATCATCAAAGCTGATGTCGCTACCGTTAATCAAGGCTTTGGTGTCATTAAAACTCACCAAAACATCGCCATTTACCTCAGTGATTAAGACCTTTAAAGGTAGTTGTAGGGCAAAATTTGGATCTTTTATCATCAGTGGTGTGCCGGCTTTTGGTGTGCCAAAGACAATAACAGTGGCAGGCTGCATGGATAAATTGACATCGGCGGCCGCTTTTTGATGGTCGATGGTAGCAAAAATTGTCATGCCTTTTGATGTGATGGCTTGGCTAAGTTTGGCAGTGGTGGTGTCAAAATTGTAGGCACTCTTGATGGTGATGGTTTTGGCTGTCATGGCTGATGTATCGTTTTTGGATGTTGGGCTGATTTGATTGATGATTGGTTTGTTGTTTGGTGTAAAATGGCTACACGCAGTCATCATGACAGTAGCACAGACGGCAGCGATAAGTTTCATAAAATCTCCTTTGGGGCTAAAAATAATAAATGACTGATTATAACAGAAAAATGTTGCCCCATTCAATCAGTCTATGGTTGGTCTAATATTGCACTTGTTGCAAATCTGTAAGCAGAATGCAAGACAGAATGATTTTGGTGATTTGGTTTGGACTGTCATGATATCAAAATCGTTTTTGTTTTGTTAATCAAGTTTAATACGCCTTAATTGCCTTAAAACAAAATCACCCAATTTGGGTGGTCAATGTGGTGAGTGCAAATGCTAAGTTTATAATGTGCCACTAAACTCATAACGCCCACCTACATGACTCATTTTGACTAAGGTTACTACACATCCTTTTGATAGCGTTGTGCGTTCTAAAACCAAAATAGCATCTTTTGGCTTAATATCAAGTGCTGCTGCGACATGCTTATCGGCGTTGCTTGCAAAAATCCGATAATGTCCACGCTCCAACGGTACGGTATCAATGAGATATTGGCTTGTATTGATATTCTCAAAATCTTGGTGAATAAAGTCAGGCACAAGCTTTGCTGATACCCAACGCTCTTCTAGCTGTAGTGGTACATTATCAGCATAATGTACAATTGCTACAAAGTACACATCCGTTGGTATGTCAAACACCGTCTTTAACTTACCCAAGTCTTGATGGTTGATAATTTTTTTGTCCAGTACTGTTGCATGATAAGCCTGACCATTTGCGATAATGTCATAAGCAATATTCCTAACTTCCACAAAGGTGTGATGAAACTGCTTTTGGGCAACGAATGTCCCTGAACCTTGACGGCGTTCTAAAACATACTCATCAGCCAATTCTTTTAGGGCACGATTGACTGTCATGCGAGATACGCCAAAGCTATCACATAAAGCGTGTTCGGTTGGAATAGCTTGCCCTGCCTGCCAAACTCCTGCATGAATATTTGCTAAGATGGTATTTTTGATGGTTTGGTAGGCGGGTGTTTTCATGGCAAGACTAAAAAAATGATTGTGCAAATAATATTATAACAGTTAATTTAAAATTTTTTTTAAAAACCATTGTCAGATACCAAAATTTTTGCTACATTAAGCCTTAAATTTGTATAGACAAATTTATCTGCATCAATTTAACTTTTTTAAGGAAAAATCATGAGTCAATCTGTCCGTACCGACACAAGCCGTGTCATTAAAGCTCCCACAGGCACTCGCTTAACCTGTAAAAGTTGGCTAACCGAAGCCCCATACCGTATGATTCAAAATAACTTACACCCTGATGTGGCAGAGAACCCCCAAAGTCTTGTGGTGTATGGCGGTATTGGGCGGGCGGCTCGTAACTGGGAATGCTATGACCAGATTTTAGCGAGCCTAAAAGAGCTTGAAGATAATCAGACGCTACTCATTCAATCAGGCAAGCCTGTGGGTGTGTTTAATACTCATGAAAATGCCCCACGAGTATTGATTGCCAACTCAAATCTGGTGCCACGCTGGGCGACTTGGGAGCACTTTAATGAACTTGATAAAAAAGATTTGTGTATGTACGGGCAAATGACCGCTGGTAGCTGGATTTATATTGGTACGCAGGGCATTGTGCAAGGGACATATGAGACTTTTGCCGAAGCAGGTCGTCAACATTATCCAAGCGATGATGGCAAAAACTGGCAAGGTCGTTGGATTTTGACCGCAGGACTTGGCGGTATGGGTGGTGCTCAGCCTCTGGCGGCAACTTTTGCTGGGGCTGTGTCTTTAAATATTGAATGTCAGCAGTCAAGCATTGATTTTCGCTTGCGGACAGGTTATGTAGATAAACAAGCCCGTGATTTGGACGATGCTTATCGCTTGATTAAAGAACACACTAAAAATGGTGATGCGATATCGATTGCTCTGCTTGGCAATGCTGCCGAGATTTTACCAGAAATGGTCAAGCGTGCCAAAAATGGCGAGATAAAACCAGATTTGGTTACTGACCAAACCTCTGCTCACGATTTAATTAATGGTTATCTGCCAATTGGTTGGACGGTTGAAGAGTGGAAAAATGTCGCCTCCGACCACGCACGCCACGCCGAGCTAAAAGCTGCTGCTGCTAAATCCTGTGCTGTTCATGTGCAAGCAATGTTGGATTTTCAATCCATGGACATACCTGTAACTGATTATGGCAACAACATTCGTCAAGTGGCTTTTGATGAAGGGGTAAAAAATGCCTTTGATTTTCCAGGCTTTGTTCCTGCCTACATTCGTCCGTTGTTTTGCCAAGGAAAAGGGCCGTTTCGTTGGGTTGCTCTATCTGGCGACCCAGAAGACATCTACAAAACCGATCAAAAAATCAAAGAATTATTCCCTAATAACACGCATGTGCATCATTGGCTTGATATGGCAAAAGAACGCATTCATTTTCAAGGCTTACCTGCACGCATTTGCTGGTTGGGATTGGGTGAGCGTGATAAAGCAGGGCTTGCCTTTAATGAGATGGTCAAAAATGGCGAGCTAAAAGGCCCGATTGTCATTGGGCGAGATCATCTAGATACAGGCTCTGTGGCAAGTCCTAACCGTGAAACCGAAAGCATGAAAGATGGTACGGATGCTGTGTCTGATTGGGCATTGTTAAATGGCATGCTCAATGTGGCAGGCGGTGCAACTTGGGTTAGCTTACATCACGGCGGTGGCGTAGGTATGGGTTACAGTCAGCATTCTGGCATGGTCATTGTGGCAGATGGCACAGATGAAGCTGCCAAACGCCTTGCTAATGTTTTGGTGAATGACTGCGGTAGTGGTGTCATGCGTCATGCCGATGCAGGTTATGAGCTTGCCATTAAAACCGCTAAAGACTATGGGCTTAACTTGCCAATGGTTAAGTAAATTGACATAAAATGACATGCTAAGATTGTTTTTTACCATCTTAGCATTGTTAAATTAAAAGCCATTCAAAAACCATTTATTGTGTTATTTCATCAAAAACTTAAGGAACAAGTCATGAATGAATCACCTAAAAAATTGAAGTCTAAATCACTTGCCATTACTCAAATGGCCGTGTTTAGTGCTATCGGTATTGTTATGTTTTTTGTGCCGTTTGATTGGCGTGGTAAAGAAACGATTGCTTTTGACCATTTGGCCAGTTTTTTGGTCAGTGATTTAAAGCCTTTGGCGGTGGGTTTGCTTTTTTTGATGATGATTTATGGCGTTATTAGGCCTTTTGTCAGAATAAATGGGATGAATGATTGGCATAAAAATACCACCAATAAAATTTTAAGTCTATTTAAAATCATTGGACTGATTTTAGCAGTGATGTATATCACCAACACAGCCCCTGATGCTATCATGACCAAAGATATGTTGCCATTTTTATTTGATAAATTGGCATTAAATGTTGGCATGATTGTGCCGATTGGGGCGTTAATTTTGGCTTTTTTATTGGGTTTTGGTCTGCTTGAATTGGTTGGTGTGCTGATGCAACCTGTTATGCGTCCACTATTTAAAACACCTGGTGAGTCCGCCATTGATGCGGTGGCAAGTTTTGTGGGTAGCTATTCAGTAGCACTGCTTATCACTAACCGTGTGTATCTATCAGGGCAATATTCTGCCAAAGAAGCCATCATTATCGCCACAGGCTTTTCAACCGTTTCTACCGCTTTTATGGTCATTATCGCAAAAACCCTAGACCTAATGGCGTATTGGTCGCTGTATTTTTGGAGCTGTCTTATTATTACCTTTGTAATTACCGCCATTACGGTACACTTGCCACCCATTCGTGGTATGGATAACACAAGCCAAGCTAAAACAGCCAATCTTAACGGTCGGTCACGATTAAGTCTTGCTATTGATAAAGGGGTTGATGTTGCAAAACATAGCGACCCTGTGGCTAAGGTTTTATGGGATAATTTTAAAGATGGCATCAATATGGCAGCGGCGATTGTACCGTCCATTATTGCTATTGGGCTACTTGGTTTGCTGCTTGAAAAATATACACCAATTTTTGATGTGCTTGGTTTGCTGCTTGCACCATTTACATTTCTCGGTGGTATGAGTGAGCCATTGGTTGCTGCCAAAGGTATATCTACGGGGCTTGCGGAGATGTTTTTGCCAGCACTTGTATTAAAAGATAGTGATATTTTGACGCGTTTTGTTACTGCTATTGTATCGGTGAGTAGCATTATCTTTTTTTCGGCGATGATTCCTTGTGTCTTGGCAACCAAACTACCTGTAACTGTTGGTAAAATGGTTGTAATTTGGCTAATTCGCACAGCTTTGGGCATTGTGCTTGCCTGTTTGGTTGGGCATTTGGCAATGACTATGGGCTGGTTGGCTTAATTTTTTTAGACAACATTCATTCATACTAAATTTTATAAACTTTTTGACTCTAAACGGAAGTATACTATGAAACCCACTTTAACGCTTACCCCTCGCCAATTAACCTTTAAACAGCTTCGTCAAATTTATGATGAGCCTGTAACCATTAGTCTTGATGGTAGTGCTTATGATGCCATTAACAAATCACACCAAGCGGTGCAAGATATTATTGCCAAAGATGAGCCTGCTTATGGTATTAACACAGGGTTTGGGCTACTTGCCAAGACTCGCATCAATGATGATGAACTTGAATTGCTCCAAAAAAATCTTATCTTAAGTCATTCGGTTGGCACAGGTGAGCTGTTGTCTGACAAGGTGGTTCGCTTAATTATGGTGATGAAGTTATCTAGCCTTGCCCAAGGATACTCTGGCGTTCGGGCTTGTGTGGTTGATGGTATTATCGACTTGATAAATCATGACATCATTCCTGCCATTCCTGCTAAAGGATCAGTTGGGGCATCTGGCGACTTGGCACCGCTATCGCACATGACCTTGGCTTTATTGGGTGTGGGTGATGTACTGGTCAATGGTCAAAGAATAGACGCCAAAACCGCCCTAAAAAATGCCAAGCTTAGCCCCATCACTCTTGCCGCCAAAGAAGGTTTAGCACTCATTAACGGCACACAAGCATCCACCGCTCTTGCTATTCAAGGTTATTTTTTGGCACAGGATTTATTGCAATCTGCTACCGTTATTGGAGCATTATCGGTTGAGGCTGCTCGTGGCAATATTTCGCCATTTGATGCACGCATTCATGCGGTGCGTGGTCATCATGGGCAAATGGCACTTGGGGCAACTTATAAGGTACTGCTTGATAATAGCGGTTTTCGCCACGAAATTCATGGCAAAGAACCTTTGCGTGTGCAAGACCCGTATTGCCTACGCTGTCAGCCACAAGTTATGGGGGCGTGTTTGGATTTGATTAACCAAGCGGGTAAGACACTGCTCATTGAAGCCAATGCAGTAACTGATAACCCATTGATTTTTAATGATAATAATGACCCTATAGCAGTCTCTGGCGGCAACTTTCATGCAGAGCCTGTTGCTTTTGCTGCTGACACGCTTGCTCTTGCCATTAGTGAGATTGGTTCGATGAGTGAACGCCGTGTTGCCCTGCTTATTGATGCAAGTCTTTCAGGTTTACCTGCATTTTTGGTTCGCAATGCGGGCGTGAATTCAGGCTTTATGATTGCCCATGTTACCGCTGCTGCTTTAGCCAGCGAAAACAAATCGCTTGCTCACCCAGCTAGTGTAGATAGCATTCCAACATCTGCTAATCAAGAAGATCATGTATCTATGGCAACCTTTGCTGCACGCCGCCTGTTTGATATGGCACAGAATACCGCTTGTGTTGTAGGTATTGAATTTTTGGCGGCGGCTCAAGGCGTGGACATAGTGCGTGATGATTTTGGCTATCAGACATCTAATCTACTTGATTATATTCACAAAGCTCTTCGTGAAACGGTCGCTTATTATGATCAAGACCGCTATTTTGCCCCTGATATTGAAAACGCCAAAAACTTGGTGCTATCAGGCAAGCTGTCACAAGAATGGGCAGATCTGCGTGATGAGTGGTATTTAAGTGCCTGATTTTTAAGCAAAACTCAAAATACTTTTTGGGTTTTGTTTTTTTAACTCATTACAAACCAATTTGATTAAATAATCCAATGATAAAAACTACCTCCTATAATCCAAAACTTTATACAGGTAGGGCTGAACCTTTCGAGCTTGATGCCGCCCAATACTGGTATCAGCATGTTCATGCCTTTAATGAACACCCTAATGTCCAGAGCATTGGACTTCTTGGGTTTGCATCCGACCAAGGGGTTAATCGCAATCAAGGTCGTATTGGGGCAAAATACGCCCCTGATGTTATCAAATCCGCCTTTGGCAAATTACCCATGACAGGTGTTCAGGGCTTTATTGATGGTGATAAGTTGTCCATGCTTGTGGGTGATTGTGGCAATGTCATTTGCGATGATAATGATGCTATTGCTCATGATAGTTTGGAAGTCGCCCAAAAAAAATATGCGGACAATATTCAGCACATACTGGATGCAAACTCTGTTGCCATTGGGCTTGGTGGTGGACATGAGATTGCTTGGGGTTCATTTTTGGGGCTGTGGCAACATTTGCAAAACCAAAAATTAAGCTCTAATATTGGTATTATTAATTTTGACGCACATTTTGATTTACGATCTGATAAATACGCCACATCTGGCACACCATTTTTACAGATTAGTGAATTTTTACACGCCCAAAACACCGATTTTAATTATATGGCGATTGGTATTAGCCGATTTGGTAATACCAAGGCACTATTTGATAAAGCTCAAACATTGGGCGTGCAAGTTATCAGTGATGATGAATGCTATGAGATTGATTTTAAAGATATTATCAAAAAAATCGATGATTTTTTGATTGATAAAGACATTGTTTATTTAACACTTGATATGGACTGCCTAGCGGGAGCGATTATGCCGTGTGTCAGTGCGGTGGCAGCGTTTGGGCTTGATTTGCCATTTTTGGAACGGTGTGTTAAGCATATTATTAACAGTGGTAAAGTCAAGGTCATTGATATTGCCGAAACCTGCCCGAAATACGATATTGATGGTCGTGGTATAAAGGTGGTGGCAAGACTGCTTGGTATGATGATTGAACAAATTTTAGTAAATAAGATAAAGTGAGAGTAAGGAAAAAATCATGACAACACATTTTGATATGCTACTTTTTGCCAATCTAGCTACATTCAATGAAGAATTCGGCTTTACACACAATACCCATTATGGAGCAATTCACCAAGGGGCGATGGGTATTGTCGGTGGTGAAATTGCGTGGATTGGCACAAAACAAGATACCAAAACGCTTCAATTAACTGCGGATAACAGTCTGGATTTTGGCGATAAATGGATAACACCTGCCTTAATTGATTGCCATACACATTTGGTGTACGGTGGCAATCGCAGTAATGAATTTGAAATGCGACTAAATGGGGTTAGTTATCAAGATATTGCCAGCTCAGGTGGTGGCATTATGGCAACGGTCAATGCCACAAGAGACCTAGGTTTTGATGATCTGTACAAACTTTCTGCAAAACGCCTAAAAACGCTTATCAATCAAGGAGTTGGTACTGTTGAAATCAAATCGGGTTATGGACTTGATTTAGATTCTGAACGCAAAATGTTGACTGTTGCCAAAAAATTAGGCGATGATTTTGGCATCACAATTAAAAAAACTTACCTTGCTCTACATGCCATACCACCAGAATTCAAAGATAACCGAGAAAAATATGTTAAAAATGCCTGTGAGTGGCTAAAAATCTTGCATGATGAAGGGCTGGTTGATGCTGTTGATGCCTTTTGTGAATCCATTGCGTTTAATCGTGATGAGGTGGCACAGGTCTTTGATGTGGCAAGGTCGTTAGGCTTACCTGTCAAACTGCACGCTGAGCAGATGAGCGATATGGGTGGTGGAGCATTAGTGGCGGATTTTCATGGATTATCTGCTGATCATATTGAGTATCTAAGTGATGAAAGTATCGCCAAAATGGCGGAGCATGGTGTGGTTGGTGTGCTTTTACCGACTGCTTTTTATATTTTAAAAGAAACTAAGCTGCCACCGATTGATAAAATGCGACAAATGGGTGTTAATATGGCAGTTTCTACCGATTCAAACCCTGGTACATCGCCAAGCACATCTTTACTGCTTGCCATGAATATGGCGTGTACGCTATTTGGGTTGACCTGTGAAGAGGCGTTAGCGGGGACGACACTTTACGCAGCAAAAGCATTGGGACTACAAGAGAGTAAAGGCAAATTAGACATTGGTTTTGATGCTGATTTAGCGATTTGGGATATTGATAGACTTGCTGATTTGTGTTATTTGATTGGGGCAAGTCCTGTGCATGGGCTTTTGGTAGGTGGCAAGGTGGTTTAAACCACTCTTGTTCTATCAAAGACTGTACTGAGTGTTGAATCTTCAATCTAAACAGCTCTTTTAATAGAAATAAGTTTGATGTCTGAACTTATGAGGCAACGGTAGCGATATACCCAATGTTGTAGTGAGATAGACGGTGCTGAGTACCAGCAATAAAATACATTTATTGACAAATAATGCCATGAATGATAAATTAAGTTAAGATGGATTATAACATCTAATCAATACTAAAAAATCGATTAAGTTTCCAAGAAAATTGGGCCGGTAAATTGACGCTTGTCAAAAGTATCATGAATCAATTGCATATTGGTCAAATTTTTAAATCTGTTTATATGATTCAGTCACAAGAGGTATTATGCAACCGGCTCACTCTACATCAGTATACGACAAAAAAACTAACGCAAAAATCATCCTTTGGACAACCTTAGTTGGTGGTTTCATCAGTTCTTTGGTTAAATGGGGTTCTGAGGTTAATACTCCGCCACGAGTCAAAGGTGAAATATCACCACCAGGAGCACACATTGATGCGTGGCTTGGTTGGACAGGCTTTAACCAGCATTCGTTGGATTATGTTTATCAAGGCAATACCGTATTAGGAGCAGTAAGTTTATATCACTGGTTATTTAGTTTTGCCTTTGCCTTTGTTTATGTAATGCTTGCTACACGCTGGAATAAGGTGACCCGTCTATGGTATGGGGCATTTTATGGGATTATGATCAGCATTATTTTTCATGGTTTTGTAATTCCTGCCTTTGGCTTTAGAAATCCTGTTTATGCTGATGGCAAAACAGGATGGTTGTGGAATTTAAACTTTGCTGAAAACTTTAGTGAGCTTTTGGGTCATATTTATTGGGCGTTTTCTATTGAGGTATGTATGATTGCAGTGCTTGCACATTTTGGTAGACCTATCTACGGCAAATGGATAAAATAATCTCAATCCGGCTACTATGAACCGCCTTGTCTGAACCAACCCCCAAATCTTAAACACAGGATTAAAGGCTAGGTTGATAAAACTAAGTGGTTTCGCTAAGGACTAAGTTTTTGTACTTTACAGGACTTAGTCCTTTTAGCTTGCTCTTTATTCTATCATGATTGTAGTGGTGTATGTACTCATCAATGGTGATTTTAAGTTCATCAAGACTTGTAAACTTAGTTTGTTCATAAAAGACTTCCTGTTTTAGTGTGCCAAAAAAAAACTTTCTATCCCTGCGTTATCAAGACAGTTGCCTTTTCTTGACATACTTTGGATGATACCATTGTTCTTTAAGGTTTGTTGATAATCAAACATCTGATAATGCCAACCTCTATCAGAATGGATAATAAGTTTATCATCTTTACCAAGCCTACAAAGTGCGTTACTTATCATCTCTTGTACCAACTCATAAGTGGGTCGTTCTTTGATGGTGTAGCTGATGATCTCCCCATTAAACAAGTCTATAACGGGGGATAGGTAGAGTTTGTGGTAAGTTTTGTTGTTACTTTTACCACTGCTATTGGCATTATCATCACCTCTGCTTGATGCAACTTCAACCTTCAACTCTGTGATGTCGGTTGCCTACTTTTGATTAGGCTTTGTGGCTTGAAAGTCTCTTTGTAGCACATTGTCTTTTATCTTGCCTTGTTGTTCACCTTGATAAGATGAATAAGGTTTGTGTCTTTTTTGTCTGATTTTAGCTTTTAAACCCATGACTTGCATTAAGCGTTGTACCTTTTTGTGGTTGATGACAATACCTTGACTGGCAAGTTGGTTGTTCAGTTCTGCACAAATCCTACGATAGCCATATCTGCCTTTATGGGTATCGTAGATGTGCTTGATGTACTCTTTTAAGGATAAATCTTTGTCAGGCTTTTTGTTTTGATGAATGTGGTAATAAAACACACTTCTTGGCAAGTTAGCAATACCAAGTAAGGTGTTTAGGGCATGCTTATGCCTTAATTCTTGCACGATGGTTATTTGTTCTTTGTTTGTTGTTTCTGACGAATTAAGGCATCTAGCTTTTTTAGGTAGTCGTTTTCTGCTCTAAGGTAAGCCAGTTCAGCTAATAAGTCATCAACGCTTTTTTCATTGTCTGGTTTGGTTTGCCAATGGGATTTTGGTTTGCTTACTTGGTTTTTGTTGGTGCTGTGGCTTGAATTAGACATTATTTTTCTGCCTTTGGGTTTTGGGGTAATCCCCATTATACCAAAGGACTGATAAGACTAAAACCAATTGAGTAAAAGTGCGTGATTGCTAATGTTAAGCTCTATTGCCAATTGATGAGAGGGTTTACCAGCCATCATTTCTAAAACAGCGTTGTGTTTAAAATCTGTATCATAGACAGCTTTGGTATTGCGTCTTTTAATACCATCAATGCCATATGCTTGGTAGAGTTTGACCCATTGTTTAACAATGCTGTCTGTGGGTAGGTTAAACTGTTTATCAGTTTGTTTGTAGCTGTGTCTGCCCTGATAATATGCTATTGCAGACAACTTAAAGTTGGTTGTGTATTTTGCCATAGAAAAGCACCCCAAAGGTTAGAGTGTCTAACTTTTGGGGTGCGGTTCAAAATTCATATCGCCACACGAAAAAACACCGCCCAATCAAATTGAGCGGTGTTTCGTTTTTGCCTAACGACTAAAGATTATTTATCATCTTTAACTTCGGTAAACTCAGCATCTACCACGCCGTCATCAGCAGGTTTGGCTTGTTGCTGTGCTTGACCTGCGTCCGCACCTGCACCGCCTTGCTCTTGGCTATAAATCTTCGTGCCGATTGGCAAGAATGCGTTATCAAGGGCTTCTAGCTTGGCTTTGATTGCGTCCACATCATCTTCTTTGGTTGCAATTTCTAGCTCGCTGATTGCTGTTTCTACCGCTTGTTTTTCTTCATCGGTGGCTTTATCGCCATTTTCTTTTAGGGCTTTTTGCACCGCACTGATGCGACCATCTGCTTCATTGCGTGCATCTGCAAGCTCGGCAAATTTCTTGTCTGCTTCAGCATTGGCTTCAGCATCACGCACCATTTGTTCAATCTCTTCATCCGTCAAACCGCTGTCGGCTTTGATTTGGATAGATTGTGATTTGCCAGTGCCTTTGTCTTTGGCTGAGATATTCATAATACCATCGGCGTTGATGTCAAAGGTAACTTCAATCTGTGGTACGCCACGGGGTGCAGGCGGAATATCGGTTAGGTCAAAGTTGCCCAACAGTTTGTTTTGGTTGGCAATTTTACGCTCGCCTTGATACACCTGAATGCTTACCGCTGGTTGGTTGTCGGCAGCGGTTGAGAACACTTGTGATTTTTTGGTAGGAATCATTGTGTTTTTCTCAATGACGGCTGTCATCACACCGCCCATGGTCTCAATACCCAATGTTAGTGGTGTAACATCAAGTAGCAAGACATCTTTTTTGTCGCCAGAGAGTACCGCACCTTGAATGGCAGCACCGATAGCCACCGCTTCGTCAGGGTTAATGTCTTTACGAGGCTCTTTGCCAAAAAATTCTTGTACTTTTTGTTGAACCAATGGCATACGGCTTTGACCACCAACCAAGATGACATCATCAATGTCGCTCGCTGATAGACCTGCGTCTTCTAGGGCAATCTTGCAAGGAGCGATGGTGCGAGCCACAAGCTCTTCGGTTAGGGCTTCTAGTTTGGCACGGCTGATGGTGACTACCAAGTGCTTGGGACCTGTGGCATCGGCGGTGATATAAGGTAAGTTCACTTCGGTAGAAGTTGAGCTTGACAGTTCAATTTTGGCTTTTTCGGCAGCTTCTTTTAGGCGTTGCATGGCTAGCGGATCGCCTTTTAGATTGACATTTTGTTCTTTTTTGAACTCTTCTACAAGGTAGTCAATCAAGGCAATGTCAAAGTCCTCACCACCTAAGAAGGTGTCGCCATTAGTCGCTAAAACCTCAAACTGTTGCTCGCCATCTACATCGGCAATCTCAATGATAGACACATCAAATGTACCACCACCTAAGTCATAGACAGCAATCGTGCGGTCTCCGCCTTTTTTGTCAAGACCGAAAGCAAGGGCGGCAGCGGTCGGCTCGTTGATGATTCGCTTAACATCAAGTCCTGCAATTCGTCCTGCATCTTTGGTGGCTTGACGCTGAGCGTCGTTAAAATAAGCAGGCACAGTCACCACCGCTTCGGTTACACTCTCGCCAAGATAGTCTTCGGCAGTCTTTTTCATTTTTTTCAAGACTTCGGCAGAGATTTGTGGTGGAGCTTGTTTTTTACCATTGACCTCTACCCACGCATCGCCGTTGTCGGCTTTAACGATTTTGTAAGGTACAAGACTGATGTCTTTTTGTACTGCTTGTTCGTCATAACGACGACCGATTAGGCGTTTTACGGCAAATAGAGTGTTTTGTGGGTTGGTAACTGCTTGGCGTTTGGCAGATTGACCAACCAGTGTTTCACCGTCTTTAAATGCAACGATAGATGGTGTGGTTCTAGCACCTTCTGCATTTTCAATGACTTTTACATTACCATTTTCTAGAACGGCCACACAAGAGTTGGTAGTACCTAAGTCAATACCGATGACTTTACTCATGATTCTTCTCCGATTTGTTAGTTGATTTTGGCAGTGAATGAGTTTTGCCAAATTTGTCTTATATATTTGTGTCAAATTTTTATTTTCAAGAGAAAAATTGACAAATTTTTCAAAAATTTTTCAAAAATTTTGTTTTAAGCCATTGAAATTTAAAACAAAATCCATAAAAGAAACACCATTTATGGTTGGCTGTAGCAATCAGTACTCAATATAAGATAAGCTCAGCCTGATGCAATGGCGAGTATCTACAGCGGAATTATGCTCCCACCAGTACCATTGCAGGTCTTAATGTGCGTTCATTTAAGGTGTAGCCTTTTTGTAGCACTTGCCCAATGGTGTCTTTGTCTGCATCAGGGAAGATGCCTACCGCTTCGTGTAAGTTGGGGTTGAAAGTCTCACCAACTTCACCTACCGCTACCACGCCATTTTTCTCAAGGACGCTAAGCAAAGATTTATGAGTGAGTTTTAGACCTTCTAGTACGCTCTCATCGGCACCTGATTTTTCGCTTGCTTCAAGTCCACGCTCTAGGTTATCTACGACATCAAGTAGCTCTTTGGCGAATTTTTGTAGGGCAAATTTTTTGGCCTTATCGGTTTCTTGCTCCATACGGCGTTGGGCATTGTAGGATTCGGCATTGGCACGAGCGGCGGCTTCTTTAGCTTCTTTGACTTCGTTTTCTAGTGTCTCAATGGTTGCGGTCAGTTTGGCAAGCTCGTCTGTCTCGTTTGATTCTGGCTTTTCTTGGTTGTCATTTAAGATTGGGTCTTGGGTTTGTTCTTGTTCGTTCATGGCGTCCTCCGATTGGGTTAAATTTTTCTTATTGATAAAGGTTGTGGTGTAAAATTTCAAGCCGTATTGGTTAAATTATTCTAAAATGACGCAGGGTTTTTTGTTTGTAGTTGTTGCTTAAAAGATGATTTTTAAGCAAAACAGACCGACTCACCACTTGTGGCGGTATTTATGGTGCAAAACTTGTAAGGATAGTTGGTTGATATCAGATGGGCTTGTGCTTGGTTTGTTTTTAAGATGATAAAACACTTTTGTGAATATCTGCAATAACCTTTTTAAGATGATTGCTGCTCAATTCATCAATCAGATGTACGCAGGTGGTAGGGCTGGCGGATTTGACAATGTCAAATAGTCGTACGCCAAGTGTCAGATAATGGATGTTGTTGGCAAAAGGACTGTCTAAGTTTTGCCAATGCTCAAATGCCATTTGACTGGCGATGAGCATAAAAATGGGTATATTGTGGGTGTTGGCATAAGCCAGTTGTGGGGCGATGGCGTGATAATTTTGTGCCAAATCATGGGGAGCGACTCGTTCATACCACGCCATTGCATCCACTTGTACGCCCCTGCCTGCCAGTGTGTCGTGCAATAGCCTGCGACCACCGACCCCACGCCAGATGAGTATTTTATCCCCTGCCTGCAATTTATCAATTACTGGCATTGCTAGCATACCTTCGTTGTTGGCGATGGTGGGGAGAGCGACAGATAAGCCAAAGTCATACAATGCCTTAGCGGTCGCCTTGCCTACAGCGATGGTGGGTGTGGCAATAAGTTTGGGCAAATCATCTGCGTGCTGATGCCCTAGCGTCCTTAGATGACTGATGGCACGCTTGGCAGCCTCAGCACTGGTAACGACTAAGGCTTGATAGACCCCATTCATCAGGGCATCAAGCATAGCTTGTTCTTGAGCGTTTGGCGATAAGTCGTTAATGGCAAGCAAGGGTAGGTTGACTATTTGCACGCAACTATCACCAAGCTGATTTAACTCATGGCTTCGATGGGTGGGGCGAGTGTTGATGAATAATGGTTTATTTACCATAGACTTCTTTTAAGATGGCGTCTGCACCTTGGCAAAGCAGGTCTTTGGCAAGACTTTCACCCAACCTTTCAGCGGTAAGCTCATCATCACTACTGTGAGTAAGGGTGATACAACCTTCGCTTTTTAGGAGAGTTTTGCCATCAATACTACCCACACGCCCTCGTAGCGTTAGGGTGTCGCCAGAGATGGTGGCAAAGCCTGCAATCGGTACTTGACAGCCTCCTTCAAGGGTGCGATTCATGGCACGCTCGGCAAGAACGCACAGGCGAGTTGATGGGTGGTTTAGTACGCTAAGTAATTGTAAAATCATCTCATCATCAGATCGACATTCAATCGCTAATGCTCCTTGACCGACCGCAGGCAGGCTTAGGCTGTCGTCTAACTCATGGCGGATGCGTTCGTGCAGTTCTAATCGCTCAAGCCCACTGGTGGCTAGGATAATGGCATCGTATTCGCCGGCATCAAGTTTGGCTAGGCGAGTGCCAACATTACCACGCAGGGATTTGATGTTGAGATGCGGATAGGCGTGAGCAATTTGACATTCACGGCGTAGGCTTGATGTGCCTAAAACTGCCCCATTGGGTAAGTTGTCCAAGCACTCATATGTATTTGACACGAAGGCATCTGTCGGCGTGTGTCGTTCGAGATAAGCTCCTAAAGTCAGCCCTTCTGGTAGCACCATTGGTACATCTTTTAGTGAATGCACAGCGATGTCGGCACGCTTTTCGTATAGAGCGGTCTCTAGTTCTTTGACAAACAGACCCTTACCACCGATTTTGGCAAGCGGAGTGTCTAGGATTTTATCACCCTTAGTTACCATTTCTAGTAGCTCAACCTTCATGGTTGGATAGAGTGTCTCTAGGGTGGTTTTGACAAAATGAGCTTGCCATAGTGCCAGTGGCGATTGGCGAGTGGCGATAGTTAGGGTGTCTGGAATGGTTATTTCTGGATTAGTTATTGAAGTGTTCATATTGAGTCGCTGTTCTTTGGGCGGTCTGATATTTGAAAGATTAAAGTTTAAAAACTGTTAATATTTAACCATAATAATCGCATTTGGGCAAATGGCTTTTGGTGGCTTGGTGTGGGTTTGGAGCCTGCCCATCAGTTTTTGATTAAATCATGGTTATGTCATGGTGGCACATTGGTTGTTTGTTGGGAGTTTATCAAGTCTGACAATCTTAATCTTAGCTTGGGCAGGCAGCGTCTGGAGATGGCAAATGGCTCATCAAGGGGGTAGAGCAATAGCCAGTGTTTATCTTGCGGTTTGTCGCCGTCATGATTATTGTCATGGCGACTGTTATTGTATGACTTGTGACCATTGGCAGAGCTGATTTGCTGAATGTGGCGAATGCCAACTAGGGTGTGCCGATGAATACGAATCAAATCGTTAGAATAAGTGGTCTCAAGTGATTTTAGGGTTTTGTCAGTGAGTGTGATGCCGTGTCTGTGGTGTATTTTGGTGTATTTTTGTTCGGCTTGGCAATACCAAATATCATCAATCAAAATGCGTTCATCGCCACGATGGCTCCGAATAATGATGGTAGATTGTTGGGGTGGAATCTGAGCTAAAGTTGGTCTTTGTGCATGGCTGATGAGTGATGCAAGTGGTGGCATCTGGGTGTCATCATAGCGAGCAAATCCGCCAACGCCAAGCTCTAACACCCCATCACAGGGCTGTGCCACTTGGCTTAGGATAATAAGAGTAGGCTGAGTGCTGTGGCGGTACAGAACACTTAATTGTTGCACAAAAGATAAGACATCAACGCTGTCAATGTCTAGCAGAATAATGACTGGCTGATGTAGCTTGCAGGCTTTGACGGCACCTGTTACGGTGCTAGCCGTGATGAGTGTGTGAGCGTCATCACTTGCTAATTGGCGTGCATGGCGAATGAGTGGGGCGTGTGTGCTGATGAGCAGAAGAATCATGGGTGGTTAAGGCGGATAAATTGGGGCTATCATAGCATTTTTGTATGAATTTTCCCATATTCGTGCCGATATTTGTATGTGGGCTGTGCTATAATTTATCATCGACCAATTCTATTATCCATCAATAAATGATAAGGCAATACCATGACTAATAACACTTCTAGTATGTGGGGCGGACGCTTTAGCGAGGCTACTGATAAATTTGTGGCAGAATTTACCGCTTCTGTGAGTTTTGACAAACGCATGGCACATCAGGACATACAAGGCTCTATTGCTCATGCTACCATGTTGGGGCAATGTGGTATCATCACTAAGGATGAAAGTCGTCAAATTGTGGAGGGTTTGACCCAAATTCAAGGCGAAATTGAGCGTGGTGAGTTTAAATGGCGTGTGGAGCTAGAGGATGTTCACATGAATGTGGAGAGTCGTCTGACCGCCTTGATTGGCGATGTTGGCAAAAAGCTACACACAGGTCGTAGCCGAAACGACCAAGTGGCGACAGACATTCGTCTATATCTGCGTGATGAAACTGATAAGATTGTCGGTTTGATTGGCAAATTGCAACATGGATTGCTTGATTTGGCAAGTCGCCACACCCATACCATCATGCCTGGTTTCACTCATCTACAAACTGCCCAACCTGTCAGTTTTGCTCATCATGTCATGGCGTGGTTTGAAATGCTTAGTCGTGATAGCGAGCGATTTGTTGAAACTCGCAAACGCATCAATCAAATGCCATTAGGCTCAGCAGCTTTAGCGGGAACGACTTATCCGATTGACCGCACATTGACCGCACAGTTGCTAGGTTTTGAGGGGATTTGTGAGAACTCGCTAGATGCGGTTTCTGATCGTGATTTTGCCATTGAATTTACTGCCAACGCCAGTATCTTGATGATGCACCTATCTCGCATGAGTGAAGAGTTGATTTTGTGGATGTCGGCACAGTTTGGTTTTATTCATATTCCTGACCGCTTTTGCACTGGCTCATCCATCATGCCCCAAAAGAAAAACCCCGATGTACCAGAGCTTGTGCGTGGCAAGACCGCCCGTGTATTCGGACAGCTCACCACCTTGCTTACGCTCATGAAAAATCAGCCCCTAGCGTACAACAAAGATAACCAAGAAGATAAAGAGCCTTTGTTTGACTGCGTGGATACACTGACAGATTCGCTCATCGCCTTTGCTGATATGTTGCCAAATATTACGCCAAACGAACAAAATATGCGTACCGCCACAATGAAAGGCTATGCCACAGCGACTGACTTGGCGGATTATCTCGTCAAAAAAGGCTTGCCGTTTCGTGATGCTCATGAAGTGGTCGGCTCGGCGGTGGCGTTGGGTGTATCAAAAGGCGTGGACTTAAGTGAGCTTAGCCTTGATGCATTAAAAGGTTTTAGTCCGCTTATCGGCGATGATGTCTTTGATTGCTTGACTTTAGAGGGTTCACTAAACGCCCGTAATCATATCGGCGGCACTGCCCCAGAGCAGGTGTTACAGGCGATTGAGCGTGGCAAGAATAAAATTAGATGATTAACTCATCAAAAATCACAGTTTGTATGAACACTGCTTGGTCATAAGGTTTTGATGCGTATTTGGGTATCAAAACTGGATTGCTAGGCTTTGTCATCTTGTTTGATTTGTATGTTGATGGGCATTGTGCTGTTTTGCCAAAATATTTACATTTGTTATAATGCGGTTTTATCACTTGGAGAATGTCATGGAAATCTTTAACCCTAAAGCCAACCTTGTTATGTGTCGTAAATACAAGCAGGAGTTGCCTAAATTACCTGCTCCACCATTCCCCAATACCAAAGGTGAGGAAATCCAAAACACCGTTTCAAAAAAAGCATGGGATGAATGGATTGAGCTACAGACCATGCTCATCAATGAAAAGCACCTAAGTATGGTGAATAAAGATGCCAAAAAATATCTTGCTGAACAACGAGAGTTGTTTTTGGATAATGGTGATTATGAACGCCCAGCAGGTTTTAAACCAAAGGCGGATGTTTAAATGATTGAGGCTCAAGGAATTTTCAAGCCGATATTGACAGGCGATGACCGCCCATCAGAGTTGGCGGACTACCCTAGTGTACATGTACAGCCTGTGGCTTGGGGGGAGATGGATGGCTTTCATCATCTCAATAATGTGGCATTTTACCGTTATGCTGAATCGGCACGCATTAGCTATCTGCGGGCGGCAGGCATGGTACAAACACGCACCGACATCATGACCATTTTGGCGGCAAGCAGTTGCCAATACAAACGCCCTGTTACCTATCCTGACACACTGCTTATCGGTGTGCGTACCAAAAGTTTGGGTAATACAAGCATTGTTTTTGAAAAGGTGTTTTATAGTATTGCTCAATCTGCCATTGTAGCGACAGCTGAGTCGGTGATGGTTAAGGCAGATAGTGATGGTAAAAAAATGGCATGGGGTGATGATGAGCGTGCGATTTTTGAGCAGTTTGAAGGTCGAGCATTGTTAGTGTCCTAAATGTTATCGTAGTTCATAAAAAATCCGAATGTTTCGTTGGGCATTCGGATTTTTAGATGGCTTTATCAAAGGTGGATTATTTGTGTAGTGCATCAAGCAATCTGGTATGAATGCTCTCAAAGCCACCATTGGACATGATGATAATGACATCGCCTGATTTGGCGTGCTTGACCAGATGGTTGATGATGGCATCGGTACTGGTTAGTACTAATTGATTGGGTGTGTTGCCGATGGCTTGGGTCAGTCCCCAAGTCAAATTCTCAGGCTCATACCATAGCACATGGTCAGCAAGCAAGGCAGAAGGAGCAAGTTGCTCACGGTGGCTACCAAGCTTCATGGTGTTACTTCGTGGCTCAATGACTGCCCAGATGGTGCGACTGTTTAGCTTTTTCTTGGCACCGTCTAGAGTGGTGGTGATGGCGGTAGGGTGGTGGGCGAAATCGTCATAGACTTGAATGCCATTTATCTCACCAATCAGCTCCATGCGGCGTTTTATGCCACCGAAGTTTGATAATGCTTCACACGCCTTGCTCACACTGACGCCGACATGATGGGCTGCAGCGATGGCAACTAAGGCATTATGGACATTGTGTGTGCCACTCATATTCCAACTGACCGTGCTCTTATCATCGCCGTGTTTCACATGGAACAGCGAGCCGTCTTCTTTTATTAGGCTAGCTTGCCAATCTGAATCGCCATCAATACTGGTTCGCCATACAGGTGTCCACACGCCCATGTTAAGCGTCTCTTCTAGGCTGTTGGTATTGGCAGGCATGATGATTTGCCCTGTTGCTGGAATCATGCGAATCATGTGATGAAACTGAGTCTGAATCGCCTTTAAATCAGGGAAAATGTCAGCATGATCGTATTCTAAGTTGTTTAAAATCGCAGTTGTTGGACGGTAATGCACGAATTTGGAGCGTTTGTCAAAAAATGCAGAGTCGTATTCGTCCGCTTCAATGACAAAGTAATCTTTGCCAAGATGTGAACTGTGAGCAAAGGCGGATTTTAGTCGCTCATCATCAGTATTGACAAGTGGCACACCGCCGATTAAAAAACCTGTGTCAATCCCTGCGTACTGCAAAATCCAAGACAGCATGGTCGTGGTTGTGGTCTTGCCGTGCGTGCCTGCCACTGCTAGAACATGGCGATGTTGTAAGACATGCTCGCAAAGAAACTGCGGACCTGAAGTGTATGGCAGATGATGGCTTAGCATATATTCAACCGCTTCCATGCCACGCTTGCAGACATTGCCCACCACGACCAAATCAGGGCTAGGATTAAGATGGGCGGCATCATAACCTTCTAAAATCTCAATGCCAGCTTGCTCAAGCTGTGTGCTCATGGGCGGATAAATGGCAGTGTCTGAGCCTGTAACGGTATGTCCAATACTACGAGCAATCAGAGCAAGAGACCCCATGAAAGTCCCACAGATACCCAAAAAATGAATGTGCATGATGATGCCTTATAGCAATGTTGGTAATTTGGCAAATTATAACAAATTTTTTATCAAGGGCGGTTTTTTATTTGTTAAATGGTATTGGCGTGCATGGCGTTTGTGATTTTGATGATGATTTGTTTGAATTTTAAAAATCAGCTTGAGTGTTTTTTGATGATACTGCCCAACTGAACCAACAAAATCAGTGTCTGCATGGGAATGGATAACCCCAAAAAAGTCCAGTCAATCTTGGCACATTCCCCTGAGCCTTTTAATACCTGCTCAAAGACCTGCATGATGGGCAGGGTTTCCACCCAGTAGTTTAGCCCTGGACCGCAGGCAGGTACTTGGTCGGGTGGTAAGTGTTGTAGCCAAACATAGCGTGCTGTTACTGCTGTTCCCCATAGCGTGCCGATGAGCGAGCCTAGCCACAGCACTAGGCGAGTGCTTTTTCTTTTTGGATTAAAAATCAGTCCGAGCAAAGCAAAGCTACCCATCACCCAAAGCCCAATTCGCTAAAAGATGCATAAAGGGCAAGGTTCAAGCCCTAGGGTGTGTTGAAGGTAGCCAATGGCAAATACGCTACCTACCATACAGATGGCAAGTAGCAAGGCGTTGCATTGACGATAAGCCATAAATTTTCTTAAATGAACTAAAAATCACAGACGATAAGTCTGAATGTACTCATAAAATGACACACTGTCCTTTTGTTCGATGGCGGTTTGTTCTGCGATGGAGTCAGTGGCGAGCTTAGCAAAGCGTTCTTCGTGCTCTTGACTTAAAGCGTGTTTTTGTAGTTGTTCTTGGTGTTTTTTAGCGAGCAATTTGCCCAGCTCCCAAGTGCCACCTAAGCGGCGGCTATCTGCTTCAATTTGGGCAGAGAGTGTAAACTCTGGGTTGGTCGCCTTGCCTTGCATCATTGCCAATGCTTCACGGTAGGCATTGCCACCATGATGATGATCGAAGGCATCGGCGATGATTTGCATATTAGTTAGGTGTTTGACAATCCAGTCGTGCAGATACATATCGCCTGACTCGGTTTTGATGACCACGCCTGTGCTACGACCGTGATTGACCACAGTGTCAATATTGGCTTGTAGGCGTTTTTCTTCGTCTTTATATAAAGCAGGCGAATCAAGTAGCAGGCAGTATATTGCTAGTACTTCTAAGAAACAAGCGGTCTGCATACGAATACCGATGTCGCTGTATGGGTCTAGGTCAATGGCACGAAATTCCACATAAGCGATGCCACGAGCATCAAGGGCTGCAGTCGGTGTTTCGCCAGATTTGGTAATTTGTTTTGGGCGAATGGGGCTATAAAATTCATTTTCAATTTGCAAAATGTGGTCATTGATCTGTAGAGGATTGCCATGTTCGTCATCTACACCAAGGGCGGTAAAATCGGCAAACGGCGTACCAATGGCGGCACGCAGTCCTTTGATGTATTCATCTAGGTCGTTGTATTCGATGTTTAGGTCCTCTTGGACGCTGTTGGTGTAGCCTAGCTTGCCCATGCGTAAGCTAGTGCCGTTAGGCTGATAATAAGTACAGCTACCCTCAAAGAGTGGAACAAGGTTATGATTGCGACCTTTGATGAATGATGCACAAACTGCAGGACTTGCCCCCAGTAGGTATAGTACAAGCGGTGTTAGGCGTTTAAAGTTGCGAATAAGAGCAAGGTATTTGTTATTTTTAAATTGGGTAAAATCAAGGCTTTCATCTTGGCAATCAAACCAAGTCTTAAACAAGTCATCACCTACCGACAGATTATAATGCAGTCCTGCAATCGTCTGCATTTTTCTGCCATAACGCACGCCAAGCCCTGAGCGGTATAGGGTTTTTAGTTTACCGATGTTGCTTGTGCCATAATCCGCTAGTGGAATGTCTTCATCATTATCTGAGGTCATGCAGGGCATGGAAAGAGGCCACATCAGTTCGTCATCTAATGAGCGATGTACCAGCACATGCAGTTCTCTTAGCATGTCCAAGGCTTCTTTAATGGATGAGAACGGCTCGGTGATGAGTTCAAGCAGATTTTCTGAATAATCGGTCGTGATATAAGGGTGGGTTAGTTTAGAGCCGAGTTTGGTGGGGTGTGGGGTCTTGGCGGCAAAACCATCGGGACGCATACGCAGTCCTTCTTTTTCAATGCCACGCTGTATACCTGCAATCAATTTAGGCGAAAACCATGTTGGTAGATGAAAAGTATTGATTGTCATAAAAATTCCTTGAAAAATCGTTGCTTGAGTAAAATGTGCTGATATTATAAGGCTTTTTTGGGTCCTTGTTTTTGCCAATTTTGCATATCACTAATGGTAAAAGCGAAGTTGTCTGTGCTTATTATAAAGCTAAGGGCGTACAATGGCAAAGAAAATCCCAACTTGGGCATTTTTTCACAAGAAAAAGTTTGCTATACTAGGGCGATAATTAATTTTTATAAATAGGTGTATCATGTCAAACTTTTTACCGCCCCAAGAACAGCTTGAACTGTTAAAACGAGGCGTGGTTGAGCTTTATTCAGAAGAAGATTTATTAAAAAAATTGGCATTGGGTCGCCCTTTGCGTATCAAGCTCGGCATGGATCCTACCGCCCCTGATTTGCATTTTGGGCATACGGTGGTACTAAATAAACTGCGTCATTTTCAGGATTTGGGGCATGAGGTGTTATTTTTGATTGGTGATTATACCGCTCGTATCGGTGATCCTACAGGCAAGAACACCACCCGTCCGCCATTGTCCGAAGAGGATGTCAGACGCAATGCCAAGACTTATGCCGAGCAAGTCTTTAAAATCCTGGATAAAGATAAAACCAAAATCGTCTTTAACTCTGAGTGGTTTTCCAAAATGTCAGCAGGCGACATGATTGGTCTTGCCAGTCAGGTTACGGTGTCTCGTATGCTTGAGCGAGATGATTTTTCAAAGCGATATGCCAACCAAACACCCATCGCCATTCACGAATTTTTATACCCTCTTGTACAAGGCTATGACAGCATTGCGATGGATGCTGATGTGGAGATTGGCGGCACCGACCAGACCTTTAACCTACTGATGGGGCGTACCCTACAAGGTCGCTATGGTAAAGAGACTCAAGTCTGCTTAACCATGCCTTTATTAGAAGGCTTGGACGGCGTGAACAAGATGTCTAAATCGCTTGGTAATTATATTGGCATTGATGAGAGTGCTGGCGTGATGTACCAAAAGATTCTGTCAATGCCCGATACGCTGATTGCTCGTTATTTTGAGCTACTAAGTTTTAAGCCGATGAGTGAAGTAAATGCCCTACTTGATGAAATGGCGAACGGTCGCAACCCACAAGAGATTAAACGCATTTTGGCGTTGGAATTGATTGAGCGATTCCATGATAAAGAAAGTGCGGAGAATGCCCATAAATCGGCAGGTAATCGTTTGGCAGATGGCGAGTTACCGATTGATTTGCCAGAAGTGGCGTTAAACTTGGCAGACGGTCAAGATAAGTTGTTCATCACTCAAGTGCTAAATCAAGCCGGTCTTGCCAAAAACTCTGCCCAAGCTAAAGACATGCTCTCTCGTGGGGCGGTTAAGGTCGATGGGCAAGTTGTGGACGCATCTTTTGCTTTAAGTGTGGGGCAAACGGTTGTAATACAAGCAGGCAAAAAGGCGTATGCTAGGGTGAGTGTGGCTTAATTTTGCATGATGATGTTACAAGATGGTTAAGCAGAATTGCTAGAAAAAATATCTGATTGTCATCATACATGCTGTTTGGTTTTGGTTGTTTGCTAGGCAGTATGATAATGAATGGGTTTTTAAAACCACCTTAAATCAACAAGATGCTTATGAAAAAAATCTATCTAGTCCGCCATGCCCAAAGCGAATCTAATGCTCGGCTCGCCATTCGCCCAAACTCTCTGATTAATCTGACTAAGGTGGGTAAGGTAGAGGCTTTGGAGCTGTCGGATTGGCTATGTGAGCATCTATCGCACATTGATGGGGTGTTTATCTCTCATTATGTGCGTACTGCTCAGACAGCTGAGCCATACCTGATGGCGACAGGGCAAACGGCAAGTGTGATTGAAGCGTTGCACGAGTTTGATTATTTAGATTTTGAGCGTATTAAAGACTTGTCTTTTGAAGATTTGGTTGCTACTGCAGAGGCGTTTTGGCAGCAGGGCGATACCGCCTATCAAGACGGTACGGCAAGCGACAGTTTTGAGCATTTTGTTGGGCGTGTGTGTCAAGTTCGACAGATGTTTGATGAGTTGCCTGATGGCACTTATGTGGTGTTTACGCATGGTATGTGGATTGGTATGCTCATGTGGCAGATTCTCCATGACGATGGTCTTCGCACGATGGATATGGCTGCATTTCGTGCTTATGAACTTGCCATTCGCCCAAAAAACTGTGAGGTGTTTTTATTGAGCGATGCGTGTGGCGTGCAGACGGTGGCTAAGGTTCGGGTGCGTGATGAATGAGCTAAAGTTGGGTATTTACCGCCACCATAAAGGCAATCTTTATCAGGTTCTACACACCGCTTGTCATTCTGAAACTGGCGAATGGTTCGTTGTTTATCGTGCCTTATACGGTGATTATGGGGTGTGGGTACGACCGTTGGCGATGTTTATAGAAAATATCAAAATTGGTGAGCAAACTGTGCCACGATTTGAGTTTATTCGGGAGTTATCATGACTGCATTTAAAATAACCGACCTTGTCATTGGTGCAGGAAAATCAGCCGAACGAGGGGCACTTATTACCGCTCATTATACAGGCTATTTGTCGGACGGCACGGTGTTTGATAGCTCGCATCAGCGTGGACAAGCCTTCGAGTGCGTCATTGGCACAGGGCGTGTCATTAAGGGCTGGGATTTGGGTGTGCTAGGTAGTGATGTGGGCAAAAAGCTACTGGAGAAATGGGGGCTGACCTTTGATTTGTCAGAATACGAGCCGATGAAAGTTGGTGGCAAAAGACAGCTTGTCGTGCCCGCCCATCTTGGCTATGGTGAGCGAACGGTGGGGAGCATTCCGCCAAATAGTGATTTAACCTTTGAGATTGAACTGCTTGAGGTACGGACAAGAGACTAATCGGTCAGTTCAAGTTGAATCGCTTCCCAAAAATCTAGCTCGCCTTGTCTTTTTTGTTGTTTGGCTTCTAGCAGGCGTTTTCGTCTTTTGGTGATGAGCATCAAAATCTTATGCTTGTCGCCATCGCTGAGTGTATGCCATGATTGGCGTTCGGTGCGATTGCGTAGGCAACCGATACAGTAGCCCTTTTTGTTCATGGTGCAGACACCAATACAGGGGGTATCAATGGCGAACAGCTCAAATTGTAACATAATGGCACATCTAAAATTTATTCAAAAGATTACTATAGTAATTTTTTTTAATTTTATCAATATTTTAATGTTGATTTGGAAAAACTTATGACCATCATCTATCTACACGGACTAGATGCCGACCCTAACGCCAACAAAGCCATTATCACTGCTGACCATGCCAAGAAAGTTGGCATTGAGACTATTCGTCCTGATTTGAATTGTCCACCTGATGAGGTGGTAGCAAAAATCTTGGCACTCATCAATGACCACCCTAACTGCGTACTGGTGGGTTCATCGCTTGGGGGTTATTTTGCCACGCTGTTATCTGATATGACAGGCACGCCATGTATTCTGCTAAACCCAAGCATACGCCCTGATTTGTCATTCAGACGCTTTTTGCAGGATAATTTTGACACCAAAGATCTTAGCAATGATAGCGTGATTTATCGCACAACTGGCGATTGGCAAATCAAATATGCCGATCTTGGTTGGTTTGAAAACCACCGCCTAACAGTCAAGCATCCTAATAAAATCAAAGTTCTATTAAAAATGGGTGATGAACTATTAGATGCTGATGCTACCAAAGATTTTTTTGAAAGCCATTGTGTTGGTGTAACCGCCCAAGATGGGGGCGACCACCGCATGAGCGACTACGATAGTCAGGTTCAGCAGGTGATGGTGTTACGCAACACGATAAAACTCCCAAATTTTTACAATAAAACAAACAAAATTTTCTTTCACTTGGTGTAAGGGCATTTCAATTTATTTATGACACAAAACAAAAAACACCTTTAATTTTTTACATTAAAGGTGTTTTTTCACTTAAATTTCGGGCTTAATTGTTATTGAACTCATCTCATCAATAACCCCTTGTAATTCATCAATCCGATTTTGGCATGAACTAATTTTCTCCTTTAATGATAAAATTAGTTTATATCTCTCACTAATGCTTGGTAAATCATCATTCCCCCATTCGTCGCCTATTTCGGTATTGATAATGTGCATGGTTTTTTCATACACCACATCAGGCATTAACCAACATAACATTTGTCTTGTTTCTGTGCTATTGCTTGGAGTCATTAGATTTTGATGGCTACGAAAAGAATTAAATAGCCACTCAAATCTTTGATTATTCTTACACCACTCAAAGTCTTTAAGACTTCTTTCATTCATCGCCTTAAATCCGTTGTGCTTTTCTTGCATTTCTTTGTCGGAAAATTCAGGTTGTAATAGGCTTTGAGCAATGTTTTTGGTGTAGTTATTTGCTTCTTGTGCGATGGATTCTTTCAGCAATACACCAAAATCCGTACGATTTACAGGCATCATTTCAAGCTCTTTGATTTGCATTTCATAGCTTGATTTTTCTTGATTTAATTGCTTTAATTCATCGTGCCATTTTTGAATCTCACTTTTGATTTTGGCAATGTCATTTTTGATGATTGATTTACTCATAGAGCCGCTCCTCGTTTTAAGCATTCACGCACCGCCACTTCATAACTTACGCCGTATTGAGCTTGGTAAGCCAATGCTTTTTGGTGCAGCTGATAGGATTGGTTGTTGCTGTTTCTTTTTGAAAAATTAGCAGTACTTGCTTGCTCACGCATGATTGAAATAACCGCTGTCTCATAATCGGTTTTAAAGGCTTTCATCCACGATAAAGCCTTTTCGTGAATGGTATTGCCAGCATTGAAATCATGAGTATTTACTAAGGCTGTTACGCAGTTTTGCACAAAAGAATTTTCCGAGAAACTAAGCACCTCCATGCCTTTTACCGCAGGTCTTTTGACAAAAGCGACATGGTCTAACCACAAATCATCACCCACTTTCATAAAGCCAGCCGATACTGCTTGATATTGTCCGCTTTTTACCAAATTGACAAGTTCACGATTAACCCACGCTACCGCATACAATCGCCCATTATCCAGTTCAAGGCTAGACACATAGCCATAGTTTTTATGGCGTGTTGGGTCATTGTCAGCTTTGCTTTGGGGGTGTTCAAGATATAGGGGTGTTTGTCGATTACCATGATTTGCCAGTTGATTAAATCGTGCTACCAGTTTATCAAATAGCGTATCAGAAAAAGTATGTTCATTGCCGTTACTGTCTGTATGCACGCCCGTTCTTGAAATTTGAAAGCGTTTTACTTCTAAGTCATTCATTGTTTGCCACCTTATAAATCTCCAAAGTTTTCATTATTTTGCTTGCGTCTTTCTGCCCTTGCTTTGGATAGCTTCTTGTAGACAGATTGACAGGTTTTTTGATATTTTTGGGCAATTTGATGAATACTAAGTCCTTTATCTTGGTCTATCAGCATTTGCCGACCTTCTTCGTCCGCTTGCCCAACAACACCTTTTTTAAAATAGATGTTACAGCCACCAAAAACCTTTTGCAAGCATTCATACAATCGCATTGCCACACCATCACAATCATTGGCGACAAGATTCTCATTTTTTAAAAATTCTGAGATTGTCATCACCATTTCGTACTGCTGTTCATCTTGTGCATTGATTTTGCTCATAAAACACCTTAAAAAGTGATAAATAAAATAACAAAAAAAAATCAAGCACGCCCAAAAAAGGCTTGCCAAATTTTTAAAAACATTTTACAAAAACAGGCGACAAACTCTCCATGAAAACGTTTTAAGAAAACACTTTAAAAACAAAAACCGCCCAAAAGTATTTTTAGGCGGTTTTAATCAAAGGATTGCTACGATATTGACTAGGACTCTTGGGCTTCTAGGGTGTTAGTCATCATGTCTGACAGCATACCCAAAGTGTTTAATAGGGCATCACTGCATTTATCGTTATTGATACGAGCATAGCTACTAAACGCAAGTAGCGTATCACGCACATTCAAAAGATGGTTATAGGCTTCATCATTGAGTACCCATTGCCCATTTTGCCAAACACAGCTTGGCTTTGGTCTGATGGGGCGTTGATTGGTGCTATCGCAATTAGGATTGCCAGAATGGGAAAAATTGGGAGTGATCATAGGGATTACCTTTTCTGTTGTATCGTAAAATACCGCTCTATATTTCTCACGTATAGGGCGATGGATAAAGGACAAGGGTGAGAAACTGGCACAACAGACACCAGCCGAGCATAAGCTCGCCTTGCCCCTTATCCACCATAAAAAGAAAAGGCATAAAAGGGGTGCAAACAAAAAACCGCTTATCATTACATAAAGCAATCATTGTAGACTGCGATAATGACAAATACGGCTTGCTAGCCTGTTGTTAATACTCAGCTTCTCACGGCTGGCTACTGATTTTGCAGTAGCACAATCATTATGCTAATTTTATGGGATATTGTCAAGCATTTTTTACTTTTTGATTCAAATTTTCTCAAACGAGTTTAAAAAATCACCGTCCAAAAGCGAAAACCGTTTTCGCTTTTACCCATTTTGGGCTATAATACATCCGCCAACAAGTGCAACGGTTGGTTTCATTTAAGCGTTCTCGCTACCGCCCCAAATCCTTACTGTTTAAGGTTTTGGGGCGGTTTTTGTTAGCAAAATGGAAAACAGTTTTCCGATTTAAGGATTGCCAAAATGACCGACAGCGGTCATTTTTAAACAGTGCCATAAAGGGCAAATGTGACGACATCGTCACATTTAAAACCAACAATAGCCAAAGGTAACGTGCTGGCGTTACCTTTTGAATTAATCCAAAGACAGAGTAAAAACGACGCCAGCGTCGCTTTTACTCAGCATTTCATCAAAATGGACGACATCGTCCATTTTACAAAAATCCCGCCGGCGGAACTTTTCTAGTATTTCAAATGTGACGCCGTCGTCACTTTTACCCAAAAATCCCGATGTCGGGATTTTTGCTATTGGTTGATAATTTTGATGACTGTTTCGCAGACATCTGCACACATAAAAACAAGCTCTCTTACGCCCTCTTTGTTAAGTGTTGATTTAGCCCTATCAATGCCAATTAAGACGGTTATGACCATTTTTGACCGCTATTTTAAGTGTTTAAAACGGACGATACAGTTTACTAATCTATTTAATTTTAAAAAGTGAAAACGTTTTCACTTTTTGGACTTGTTGTTTTTTTACATTTAAAACGGACGCCAGCGTCCATTTTATGTGATTGCTATCCTTATCTGATTTTTTTTGTTTTTGAAATTTAATTTCAAATGTCTCGCCAGCGATACATTTGAAAGGCTGTTTCATTTTTAAATTGCCCGACAGTGGGTAATTTATGTAGAAGCGATAACCACTACCAGTCTTAAATGTGCCGACATCGGCACATTTGAAAGCTAACAACAATCAAAGTAACACCAGCATTACCTTTTGAATTAATCAAAAGGCAGAGTAAATAACGACGACATCGTCGCTTTTGTTCAATATTTTTAAATGTGCCGACATCGGCACTTTTTAAACCTTTTCCACTTTGTCCATCTTGTGCTATTTCTTAGAAATTGCTATGATAATTTTCAAATTAGCAACCATCAGGCACTACAATGACCTTACCTAACGCCTACTCATTGGATTTACAAAAAGTCATCAATCCCAAAGATGCCGATATTGCTTATCAGGCTGGCAAGATTGCAAGTCAAAAGAATTTTACCTGTCCTTTGTGTGGCATAGCCGTAACTTGTGTCAATCTATCCAAACCTAAAAACGAACGCAAAGTAGAGCCACACTTTCGCTCAGTAGAAAATCACAAGATTGATTGCAAGTTAGGCAAACAAGAAAACCTTGCTAAGATTAACCATAGCCAATCAGATAATGACAGTCATTATCAAAATGTGCAAAGTGGTGAAATCCTATTTGACCTAACAGAACCAGCACCAAAAAAGCAGTACGATGATGACTTAGACCGTAACTCTTCGCAATCAATCAAAAGACGCAGCCCAAAACAGAATAATAACACCCACAAAAGAAAAATAAATAGCAGACAAAGACTGTCTGTTATTGTGTCTGCTTTTTTAAATCAAGAGAACTATCTTTTGACCTTGCCAATACCCTTTCAAGAAAGAAAGAGTTTACAAGACATTTTTATTGAAATAGCAGGGCAAGATTTATCAGAGCTTGAAGATGATTGCTGGCGTATTTATTATGGCAAGGCTTGGGTAAACGAGATGGATGATGGCGGCTTTCTAATAAGATTTAAAGATACTCTGAAGGACGAGGAGCTAAAAATCAATGAGAGCGATACAGCTAATACCGTAAGACCTACCTTTTTTATCCCCAAAGAAATGATTGAACAAACTAGTTTTGTTAAATTTAGCATTCAGAGAATGAAGCAAAAAACTAATAAAAAACTGCATCAAGTATTTATTATGGCTCATAAGCCAGCACTCAACCAAACCAAAGAGTATATTAACTTTATACTGGAAGGCTTGGCATACTTAGAAATTTTGGATTAATTTATTCGCTTTAAATAAAATCCCATAGTGTTTATGCTGGCTTATATGCTAAAATATGGAAAATTTATAAGATGAGTAATGAATCTCATCTTTCTCAAAAAAGTTTTTGACCTGTCAATTTGTTGCACCTAGTGTAACGCCCTTTCAAATACCCTATCCCACATCATACCTTATCATTTTAAATTATCCCATTTATTGCAGAGTATATAGTTGGTTTATTGTGGTGGGGTTTATGATGGACTGGGTTTTATTATTCACTAATTAATCATCACGGAGTTTTTATGCACACTTTATACATCAGTACCACTTCGCCTTATACTCGTATTTTACTTATGATTGCCAAGCTAGAGCAGGTGGACTTGGCATTAAAGTTTGTCATGCCTTGGGATAATCCTACAGAGCTTGTCTCTGTCAATTCGTTCAGCCAAGTGCCAGCTTTGCTCTTAGATACAGGCGAGGTCATCACTGAGACCATGCTCATCATTCAGGCGATTGCTCCGCAATTTTATGCCAATAACAGCACCGATTTGCCTTCAATTGCCAAAGCATTTGGGATTTTGGCTCAGGGTGTGCGTGCTTTTTCAATCCAGCGATTTACACCAGAAGGACAAGAGCTTCACCCCTTTGTGGCTCGCTCCACTGAGTTATTAAAAGGTACTTTGCCAAATCTAGCACCCCTATCGGCCGACAGCAACTCGTGGGGCGATAAGGTGTTGATGTGTGCATTGATTTGGATTGGTGTGCGACTGCCCGATGTATTTGAGACGCTAAGCGAATCAAATAAACAAGCGGTTTATGATTTTCATCAAAGTCCGCTCATGCAACAGCTCAACGCTGAGGCACTAGAGGCAAAACCAAGTAGCGTCAAGGATTTATAATCTTGTTTGTCAATAAAAAGGAATGTAGTGTTGCATTCCTTTTTTGTCAGATTGTATTTTATAAACCCAAAAGGTGATTATGAGTTGTTAGACTTGCACGCTAATTGGGTGCAGGCGGTAGCCTACCAAGAAAAGAGCGGTTTTATTTATTTGATGTTTTCAGATGTTTTGGCGTATTTAATCCAAAAAACAGGGGAAGCCTACACTAGATATCCCTATGAGAAAACCATAGATTTAAAGCGTTTTCACACAAAACGCCTTTATGAATTGTGCTGTAAAAGAGCAGGGGCAAAACCGCCACACGGCAAAAAACATCCACAAGTAACAATGGTTATTGATGAATGGAAAGATTTCTTTGGGTGTATTGATAAATATAGTGCGGTCAATGATTTTAAAAGATATGTTTTAAACCCAGTTATAAAAGAAATTAACGAACAAGGCGAATTTGAATTGACCCTTGAACAGGAAAAACTAGGTAAAATCATCACGCATTTTACGCTAATTATCAATGATAAACGCAAAAAGGCTGACTCATTGGCAAATGCTTTGAACCCTAGTAGCAAGGAAAGAGACCCTGACACGCTAGACATTTTGCATGGCTTGACTGATAAAGAGCTTGTTATTGTCCGTCAAAAAGTCGCTGAATATATTATCTATTTGGAAAGCAAGGGCGAAACAGTCAATCATTTTCGCAAAAGAAACATTGAGAATAAAGCCATTGATGAGCGTTGGGGGCTTGATGAGTACTATGAGAACCTACAAAAAGCCGAGAATGAACGCCTAGCAGGCAAGGAACAGGCGGAGCGTGAAAGACAAGCCAAAATAGCGGAACAAGCCGAGAAACAACGCCAAGAAAGCGAAAACAGGGCATTTATTGAATATTTTGAGAATTTGCCCTAAGATGAGCAAAGTTGGATTATTGATGAAGTTGGGCATACTATTGAACCATTTTTAAAACAATTTTTTGATAAATCCGTCAAAAATGGTTCATCTCATAAGGATTTGATGTATCGTGGAGTATTTAAGCAAGTTATGGGAGTGTAGGCTTGATTTTTAATAATTCAACAACCCTTTGCCAAGATTTTACCCATTCTGCGGTATCTTGTGAGCAGTAGCCAATGATTTTAATAATCCGTTTGTAGTCGCCTTGCAGATTGCGGTTAAAAATTGGTTCGTGGTGGGCAATACGATTTCTTAGTTTTCTAATTTTTTCAAGATTATCAAATACTTCTGTTCTCATTGTGGCTAAATCTGCGTGCTTGGCATTGGGTAAGGCAACAGCCCAATGCTTCTTCCAAATCTCATCATCAAAACGAGCTGTAAAAAAATCCTTGCCAAAACACAAACGGCAATTCGCAAATGGTCTGTTCTGTGGTTTCTTGACGTGCGTTTAGGAGTTCATTTCGACGGTTTTGTTGCATACTTCGGACAAATCGCACATTGAAAGCCCAATCTGCACCATGTTCAGCTTGTGTAGCATTGGCAACGGAATTTATAATAACCACTTCGCACACCGCCAAACACTCAAACAGGGCGGATGATATTTGTAAGTTCCATTGATATAAACTTATTGCCTGTTCGGCATCTTTGGCAAACTTCTCGTAAGTGGCAAGGCGTGGATGCGATAGGGTATTTTTGACATTCGGGTAATTTTCACTTGATTTCATAGGGATAAATCCTTAAAATATTACTGTTTGCTAGGGTCTATTGAGGGCTTACGCCTACCCCCTAGTATTAAGTGAAAAGCCCGCCTTATGGTGGGTTTTTCTTTGTTTGCAATATACTAAATCAAAAATTTTAGCAAATACAAACCTTGTGGGGGGTAACCCAAAGTCATCGCCCAAAATCCCAATTTTTATCCCCCTATCTAGGGCTTTTGTTATTCTGTGTTGTCAAATTGCCTTTATTTGAATATAATGATAAAAATTTTTATAAAATGTTTTAATTGAATAGGGATGTATTATATGCACATGGATCTTGGTATGTCATCTCAAGATTTTAGGCGGTAAGTGCTATACCAAGCACCCAAAGTATTCAAGGGTGCAGTCAAAGATTTGAATATTACTTGGAAACAAATCAACGAATTATATCAGCGAGCCAATCCCACAGATGAGCTTTTTCGCCTTAGAAAGGGTGAAATCGTACCCATTTCTGAGTATGTAGAAAGCTTTAATGACATGGGACGAACTCGCTATCGTTTTATTAAATCTGCCATTTATCATCATATGAAACATGGCGCAACCATTGTTTATAATCGCATTAACAATGAACCTTTTGTAGATAATTTGGCAAAACAAATTTCCCATTTTGTACAAGCGCCAACGGTTGTAAGTGGTTATTTGGCGTTTGGTAGTGATGCCTCTTTTAAAAGCCATTGGGATACTCGTGATGTGTTTGCAGTGCAACTGATGGGCAAAAAACACTGGGCGTTATACAAACCCAATTTTGAAAGTCCGTTATATATGCAACAATCCAAAGATGTGGATGTACCAGAGCCAACCACACCTGACATGGAGATTGTATTGGAAGCTGGTGATGTGCTATATATCCCACGTGGGTGGTGGCACAATCCTGTTCCAATGGGTTGCGAGACATTCCATTTAGCGATAGGAACATTTGCCCCAACAGGCTATGATTATATGCAGTGGTTAGCCAAACAAACCCCCAACATCCTACCCTTAAGATACAATTTGTCTGACTGGGAAAGTGACAAAGATAATATTATACAAGCTTGTAATGAATTGTCTGCCATCATGACAGACCCAGTGATTTATGATAAATTCATGCAAGAACATATGGCGAACTATCGCAGTGACAGTGCTTTTAATATGCAGTTGTTTGGTAATGCCAATGCTGACGCAAATGACATTCCTGATGATGCGTTGATTATCTCTAACATTGTAGATGGCAGAACGCTTGAAAAAGGCTATGTCATTGCCAATGGCTTAAAGATTAATATCAATGACGATAGTCAATATTTGCTTAAGAAAATTATACAATATGAGCCAATTAGTTTATGCAATCTTTTACAGATAACTGATAAAAGTATGTCCAATGATATTAGGTCGGCGATAGCCAAAATGGCTGAGTTGGATATTATTGAATTGGTACTTTAAGTTGTTTTTTATTCACAGGAGTTTATTATGTTTGAACTAAACATTGAGCAAATGAAGATGGTATCTGGGGGTGGGTTGGATAGTTCTGGGAACAATTATGGGGATAGCGGTAATCAGTCTTTAGGATTACCAAAAACAGATTTATCAAAACCGCCTAGTTGGGGCGCTCTAATAGGAGGTATTGCTGGACAAAGGCTTGGTGGAACAAAAGGTATGGAAGTTGGTGTAGTTATTGGACATTCTGTAGAAAATTTTGATTGGGAATGGTATCGTAAATATAGAACAATTGCTGAACCTTACGAATTAGAGTATTCTGGAGGACTACCTTAATGAAAAAATTATTAAAAAATATTGTTGGTGATTGCGGATGGGTTTCATTCACAGTAGGCTTCTTGATATATATGTTTATTAAATATTTATTTGATTTATCAAATGCAAGTTCATGGTTATTGTTTATATTTATAATGATTATTTTTTCTAAGATATCAAAAAAAATGATTAAGACTAAATCGCAATCTCGCTAATTTTTTTAGAATATTTTAAATTAAGCATAAATCAAGAAATTAAAATCGGCAGCTATCACACGGATTAATATTATAGACAAAAAGATGACAATTATTACTTTAGAAATGTCAGATTTAAATTCTTTTATTTTATCTGTATTGATAACAGAATATAGAGAATAGTGAGTTAACAAAAGAGGCATTAGATATGTATCGCAAAGTTCAAGATCATCGTGATAAATTAGGTATTATTTTACCCTAGCTTATTCTTTGAAGTGGTTTTGGTTTAAAAAATATACTATAAAGAAAAACATTCGTCACAAACTTAAAATGGTATGATTTTCCTGTACTTCAACAAACTTAATCCAAACAGGAAATCTGATTAGTGTATTTTTTTATTATTACCCTTTAATTTATTTTCTTATTAGGATGTAAATATGGATTTAATCCCAAGGCCTGTTGTTGTATTTTTTTATATTTTAGCTGTCGGTTTATTTGTTCAAAAAATAGATACGATAACAAATTTTGACGTCTATATTTATTGGGTAATATATTGTTCTTTGGTTTTTTTGGGTATATTTTTTATATTTAAGAAAAGAAAATTTTCTAACAAGAATGACAAGTCTTAATGGTATCTGGGGGTGTCGGATAGTTCTAACACCAAACAAAAAAGTAGCGGCAGTATTTACCATAGGTCATGTTGTAGAAATACAGGATTATCATAAAATGGGTGAGGATTACAAAAATTACGTAGACAGGCATTTGCAAAATGGTCTATTTCATAATGACCAATATTTTTAATGATTAGAAATATGTATGAGTATGCGCGATAAAATGATGACCATATCTAGAGTTTTAGCCATTCTATCATTTTTTACATTATCAAAAGTTGTTTATCACAATTACAATGACATAATTCCTGATAATGCTATTTTAGGGATGGCTGTATATGTGCTTGTATTATGCCTTATGATAAATTTATTTATAAATCATAACACCTATCATGTCCAGTCTATTTCGTCCTGAAGCTTTATCTGCCCAAAAAATAGATTGGGTGGGTAAAGTTGTGATAGTAACGCCGATTAGCTTTGCTTTTTTGACGTTTTGTGCGTTTATGGCAGGGCTTGTACTAATGATATTTTTGGTATGGGGTGAATATACCAAGCGTAGTACAGTCAAAGGTCAACTCATTCCTGACAAAGGGTTGGTACAAGTCTATACCACAACAGCAGGAGTTATTATAGAAAAATATGTATCAGAAGGTCAGGCGGTTAAGGCAGGAGATATGCTATATAAAATCTCTACCACTCGTCATACCGATGCAGGTAATGTACAAAGTATTATAGATAAAGAGCTCGCCTTTAAAAGACAGCTGATAGAACATGAAATCACTCGCACCAAGCAAGCTCAAGCTGCTGAAAAAAGAAATATCGCAAATACCATAGAGCGTCTACAAGTAGACATGGATAAACTGCAAGCTCAAATAGATTTACAGGCACATCAGGTTGCCATTGCCAAAGAGACTTTGGCACGATATGAATTTGCCATGCAAAGTGAGGCGGTATCCAAGCAAGAGCTAGAATCACAAACAATGGCACACAATACACAGTTAAATAGTCTGACCGCCCTTGAGCGAGAAAAGGAGATGATTGCTAAGCAAATCAAAGAGCAAACCATCGCCTTATCCCGTCTAGAACATGAGCATAAAACAACACTTCTACAATATGAACGCACATTGTCTGACAACAAAAGCGATAGCATCCAAAACCAAGCCAACGATACTTTGATTATCAAAGCCCAAGTAGATGGTGTGGCAAGTGTCGCTCATGCCGATGTGGGGCAATTTGTGGATAGTAGTCAGTCACTTGTAAGCATCCTACCTAATGACAGCCATTTGATTGCAGTGATGTATGTACCGAGTCGTGCTATTGGTTTTGTTAAGACGGATGATGAAGTATTGCTTCGCTATGTAGCGTATCCTTATCAAAAATTTGGACATGCCAAGGGGCGTATTATCTCTGTTGCCAAAACTGCTCATGCAGGACAAAATTTACCCACCATTGGCACAGTATCAGCCACTGAACAAATCGCCAATGAACCGATGTATGTCATCAAAGCACATTTAGATAAGCAAACCATAACAGCCTACGGCAAAGAACTACCCCTAGCAGTTGGCATGACCTTGGAGGGTGATGTCATGCATGAAACACGCAAATTATATGAATGGGTGCTTGAACCGCTATATAGTCTCACAGGTAAAATTTAAACCAATCAATTTGTCATAGGTGCAATTGCACCTTTTTTATTGTCAAAGTTTTTATGGATAATCTTAGTCATGGATTTTTTAAAACGCATTAATTTTGGTTTATCAGCCAAAATGCCCGTTATTTTATAAACCGAATCTGCTGAATGTGGTCTAGCCTGTCTTGCTATGATAGCTCATTATCATGGGTATCTTACTGATTTATGGAGTTTGCGCCAAAAATATCCTATTTCTCAAAAAGGTGCAACTTTGCACACGCTTATTAAGATTGCTAGGCAAATGAAGCTTAGCACACGCCCTTTAAGGCTGGAACTGAATGAGCTTAATCAGCTGCGTACGCCGTGTATTCTGCATTGGGATATGAATCACTTTGTGGTATTAAAATCTGTATCCAAAACTAAAATTACCATCCTAGACCCAAGTGCTGGACAAAGACTAATGACACTTCAAGAGGCATCAGATCATTTTACAGGAATAGCCCTAGAGGTATGGGCGGATAGTGATTTTGAGAAAAAAGAAGATAAGGTCAATATTCGTTTATCCAAACTGATTGGTGAAATAAAAGGACTTTACAAGTCTTTTGGTCAGATATTAATACTGGCATTGGTGCTAGAGATATTTGCTCTAACCAGTCCATTTTTTATGCAGTGGGTGATTGATCATGCTATTGTTTCGGCTGACAAAGATTTATTAACGACACTGGTTATTGGCTTTGGCATACTTATGTTTTTAACACAGCTAACCAGCTTGCTTCAGTCATGGATAAGTATGTATATCTCTACTACACTCAATATACAATGGAAGTCTAATGTTTTTCATCATTTAACTCATCTACCCAGTCAATTTTTTCAAAAAAGACATTTGGGTGATATTATTTCTCGTTTTGGAGCAATTGATAGCATTCAGTCTACGCTGACCACAACTTTTTTGACCGTTGTCTTAGATGGTGTGATGACAGTATTTACACTTGTATTGATGTTCTTTTATAGCCCGGCTTTGGCATGGGTTGCAGTGGGTGCAATGATGATCTATGGACTCCTGCGCTTTCTCTGGTATACACCCCTAAAACAAGCTACCGAAGAGCAAATTATACATGCAGCTAAGCAGAGTACGCATTTTATGGAGACTATGTGCGGTATTCGTGCTATTAAACGTTTCAACAAGGAAGATATAAGAAAGAGTACATGGCTTACCTTATTTGTTAATACCATTAATGCAGGACTTTATACCCAAAAATTAGGGCTTATGTTTGGATTTATTAATGGTATTATTTTTGGGCTTGAAAACCTTATCATTATCTATTTGGGTGCAAATTTAGTTATTGATGGTACTTTTACAGTTGGCATTTTAATGGCATTTATCGCCTATAAAAACCAGTTTGGTGGACGAGTGAGCAATCTAATAGATAAATTTATTGAAGTAAAAATGTTAAACTTGCATGGTGAAAGGTTAGCAGACATTGTTTTAGAAAAAACAGAAAAAAATAGCTATCTACCTCTAATAGAGCAAAAAGATAAACTGGTTTATGATATACAGGTAAACAATCTATCCTTTGCTTATAATGATGATGAACCCTATATTATTGACAATTTGAGTTTTCACATCAAAGATAAAGAATCGGTAGCCATCGTTGGGGCAACAGGTTGTGGAAAGAGTACACTGATGAGCTTACTTATGGGTGAACTTACGCCCAAATCAGGAGAGATTAAAATTGCAGGCAAGGTTCACCACAGCATGGCAGAGCTAAATGCCCGTGATATTATTGCCTGTGTTAGTCAAGATGACACACTATTTGCAGGCTCTTTAGTTGAAAATATCAGCTTTTTTGATGATAAACCAGATAATGAATGGGTGGAAAAATGCGCCATTATGGCTGGGATTCATGATGAAATCATGTCAATGCCTATGGGCTATCAGACGCTTGTCGGCGATATGGGTAATATACTATCAGGCGGTCAAAAGCAACGTATTTTTATTGCCCGCGCCCTATACCGCAGACCAAAAATTTTATTTTTGGATGAAGCCACTAGTCATTTGGATGTTAAAAAAGAGCATCAGATTAATAAGATGATCAAATCACTAGGTATCACACGAGTGATGATAGCACACCGACCTGAAACAATTAAGAGCGCTGATTGGGTATTGTATCTCTAATAGTTTCATGGCGTTACTCCTTATGTTTTAAGATAATTTATGAAAATAATACAGAATTTTGAATATTGCTAGTAAAGTAAGGCTTGCGAGACCATCATAATTAAACCTGATTTGGTTTTGGGATATAAAATCTTTGATAACATCATAGAGCTACTATACTATCTTGACAGCCATAGCAAATTATTTAACCAACCTACCGTCCAAAATCAAAGCCCTTGCCCTTATCTAGGGCTTTTTGTTGCCCTGCAATAAGTTCATTAGCCTGTTGTTCTCGCTGTTTAATCTGCTGTTCTGTGCTGTCAATCTGCTGATTAACCCCTGTAATTGCTCGTTCTGCACTCTCAAAGACTGATTGGCTGCCGTTAATTTCTGTATCCGCTCGTTCTGATTGGCGTTCGTCTCGGTAAGTTCGTTTAATTGCTGTTCTAACTCGGTTAGTAAATTGTTGTAGTCGTTCATGAAGCTGTTTTGCACGGTCAAAAACCCCTAGTTGCTTGGAAAGGTCAATACTTGTTGTTTCTTGTCTGAGGTATAAGTTGTCGCTTTCTTGTGGTTGCTGATGATGAAATATGTACCGTTCTCCTCCCCAATCTCCACTTTTGATAATATCTTGGCTTCTAGGGGTGATTGGTCTATCTTGTCTTGTATCTGTATCAATACTTCTGTTTGGTCTTGGGACTTCTTGTAAAGCCATAGGTTGCCAAGACCTAGCCCTATCATCAAAATTACCATTATGGCTGATGTCATTGCTGTAATTCTGTTGATAATCGCCAATTTGGATAGGCTTTGGCGTATGGTCGCTTGCTGGTCGTCTAAAATTTTTTGTGTTGCTTTCAGATTTGATTGCAATAGCTCGTTGTAACTTGCCAAGTGCTGATTGGTAACGCTCTGTATTTTCTCGGTCATAATCTTGTTTTGCTCTTGTGCGTTCCGCTCCAAGTTCGCCACTAAATCGTCTATTTTCATAAATAAAACCCTCTAATCTGATGTTTCTTTTGCCGTTAGGATTTTTAACGCTGATTGATTTGTCCGTAACTCGGGCGATTTCAAAGCCTGATTGCCCTAATAGCTCTAAAACGCCCGTACGGCTCGTTATAGCCCCTTTCTCAATTTGCTGGTTATTATACCTATGGTCTCTTTAATCGCCTGTACGCTCTCTGGGAGCCTGTGAGGGTCTATTTTGATTGCTTGGGCTTTTCTTGGGTCGTTAGGGTCAGATAATCCGTAATCGTGGTTAATGACTTGTTTCCAGTTTTCAACCAGTGGGCGGTCGGCTCGGTCATAGTAGGGTTGTAAGCGTTTGCCTGTGGTAAGCTCTACATTGGGTATCACAAAGTTAAGTTCTAGGCGGTCTTTGTCTTTGTGTTCTATCCAAGTAATGTCGTATTGGTCTTGGTCTAGTCCTGCCAGTAATGATTTCTCAAAACTTGCCATAATCTCACGCTTGGCGTTGTCGTCAAGGTCGCTTTCTTGAAAAGATAGCACGCCAACCGTGTAACGGTTTTTAAACTCCAAATTATCTGCTAATCGTTCAGTTAGCTCTGGATTGCCCTGCAATACTTTGGCGTGTTCTCGGTCTTTGTCTTTGCCTAGCAAATAATTCATTGTTGCCGAACAATTACCACGCCCACGAGAGAAAAATTTTACAATCATCTTAATTGCCTATGCTGTCATCATAGCGTTTCAAAAGCTCGTCTAATTGTTCACGAATTACGGCTAATTCCCCTAGTAGCCGTAAACGGTCTATTTTGTCCCCTAATGCGTCCGTATTGGCGTGTTTGGCGATTTGGTTAAGGTTACCCTTCTTGCCTAATTCACGCAGTAAAAGCGGTTCTACGGGCTTGTATGAGCGTTTAACACTTTCAGCCCCTAAACAGGTATCACGAACCCAGCCCCATAAAATATGCCATAAGCCCACAAGTGCTTTACTCAAAGTGTAAGTCTGATGATGATATCAAAAATGTCTTTTTGATAATACGCCATAATAAAAATAAATAAAATCAATCAGTTAAACTAAGCATTCAAATTAAATCAAAAATCGGCTAAAATACTCTCTTTCATCATAACATTCCAATACATATGAGCTACACCACCCAAAACCTAGAAGTCCTAGAAGGGCTAGAACCTGTCCGCCGCCGCCCTGGTATGTATACCGACACCACTCGCCCCAATCATTTGGCTCAAGAGGTGATTGATAATTCTGTGGATGAAGCGTTGGCTGGACACGCCAAAAATATCATTGTTACCCTGCATACTGACGGCTCGCTATCTGTGCTTGATGACGGACGAGGTATGCCCACCGATATTCACCCTGAATTTAACCAGTCAGGTGTGGAGCTTATCTTGACTCGTCTGCACGCAGGAGGAAAATTCTCCACCGATAATTACGCCATCTCTGGTGGTCTGCATGGCGTGGGGATTAGCGTGGTCAATGCTTTATCCAAGCGTGTGGAGGTTACTGTGTGGCGAGATGGCATACAGTATCAGATGAATTTTGAGCATGGCACAGCGATCAGCCCCTTGATGAATCAGCCGTCTGCCATCAAGAAAAAACGAGGCACGCAGGTGCGATTTTGGGTAGATGAGCAGTATTTTGATAATCCTAAGTTCTCCATCAAAGCCCTAAAGCACAACTTAAAAGCCAAAGCCGTCCTATCAGCAGGGCTAAAGATTGACTTTATCAACGAAATCGAGCCTGATACCAGCGAAAGCTGGCAATACACAGATGGTGTGGTGCAATATTTGACCGAACAGCTTGGCGAGCTTGCCATCATTCCTGAGGTGCCTTTTTATTTTAGTGGAGAGCCGACAGCAGGCGAGCGTGGTGGAGCGACTTTTGCGATTGCGTGGTTGCCTGAGTCTGGCACGCCCATTTGTGAAAGTTATGTCAACCTTATCCCCACAGCACAAGGCGGTACGCATGTTAATGGACTTCGCACAGGGATTACGGACGCTTTGCGTGAGTTTTGTGAGATTCACAGCCTTTTGCCTAGAAATGTTCGCCTAACTGCTGATGATGTGTGGGACGGCGTTAATTATATTTTATCCTTAAAATTTGCTGAGCCGCAGTTTAGCGGTCAAACCAAAGAACGCTTATCAAGCCGTGAAGCGTCGCCACTGGTGCAGGCACTTGCTAAAGATGCGTTTAGTCTGTGGTTAAATGCTTATCCTGACACTGCCAAAGCGATTGCTGAGCTTGCCATCAGTAAAGCAGGTAAACGGTTAAAATCTGCCCAAAAAGTCGCCCGAAAAAAAATCACCCAAGGGCCTGCCTTGCCAGGTAAGTTGGCTGATTGTAAGGGTGAATTCAAAGACGGTGCAGAGTTGTTCTTGGTGGAAGGCGACAGTGCAGGTGGGTCTGCTAAGCAAGCCCGAGACAGACATTTTCAGGCAATCTTGCCCCTGCGTGGCAAAATCCTAAATACATGGGAAGTTTCGCATGACACCGTATTATCCAGTCAAGAGATTCATGACATCGCCATCGCCATAGGCGTAGATCCAGCATCTGATGATTTATCTGAATTACGCTATGACAAGATCTGTATCCTAGCGGATGCAGACTCGGATGGACTGCATATTGCTACGCTTATTTGTGCATTGTTTGTCAAGCATTTTCGCGCGCTGGTGGAAGCAGGGCATTTGTTTGTTGCCATGCCCCCTTTGTACCGCATAGACATTGGTAAAGATGTGCATTATGCCCTAGATGATAATGAGCTAAACGCCATCTTGAAACAAACCAAGTCTAAGGGTAAGCCACAAATTACCCGCTTTAAGGGTTTAGGCGAGATGAACCCTGATCATTTGCGTGAGACAACTATGAATCCTGATACTCGCCGTTTGGTGCAACTTGATATTGATGACTTTGGCAGCACCAGTAGTGTCATGGATATGCTACTTGCAAAAAAACGCTCGTCCGATCGTAAGGCGTGGTTAGAAGATAAAGGAGACTTGGCAGATTTGGCGGTGTGATGCACTCTAACAACAAATCTGCCATAAAAAAATAATAAAAGTCCTGCGGTTGGTAGGACTTTTATTATACTGGCATACACCTAATGATCGGCACTCACCGCTCCAGATTCTGCTAGTAGCGTCAAAATCTCATCGGTTTTGGTTGTTAGGAGCGTTGAGTCGCCTTTGGTTTCAATATTAAGGCGAATGAGTGGCTCGGTATTGGACGAACGCAGGTTGAATCGCCAATGACCAAAATCTAGACTCAAACCATCTAGGGTGTTTTTGGTGGGGTGAAATTCTTTGTATGTTTGTTCAAGTTTGGCACAAATGTCATCTGCGGTCAAAGCACCCAAGCGAAAGTTTAGCTCTCCTGAACTTGGAAAATCGGCAATGTAGCCGTTGACCAACTCTGATAATGTTTTACCTGTTACCGATAAGAGCTCAATGACAAGTAGCCAGACAATCATGCCACTATCGCAATAGGCAAAATCACGGAAATAATGGTGGGCGGACATTTCGCCACCATAAATCGCCCCTGTTTCACGCATGACTTGCTTGATGAATGAATGCCCTGATTTGCTGATGGCAGGTATGCCACCATTGTTGGCGATGATGTTTTGGGTGTTATAAATCACACGAGGGTCATAGACGATGGATTGACCTTGATGTTTTTTTAAAAAGACCTCGGCCAACATACCTACGATGTATGAGCCTTCAATAAATCTGCCTTGTTCATCAAACAAAAAACATCTGTCAAAATCCCCATCAAACGCCACACCAAAGTCTGCCTTGTGAGCGATGACCGCCTGTGAAGTGACTTGTTGGTTGGCGGTAATCATGGGATTTGGAATGCCATTGGGAAATGAACCATCTGGGGTGTGGTGTATTTTGATGAGCTCAATTTTATCGCCAAGACGCTGTTCAAGCTCATCAACCACAGGACCTGCTGACCCATTACCGCTATTGACTACGATTTTTTTTGGGCTAAATTTGGCGGTGTTGGTGAAGCTCATGAGCTTGTCAATATAGGCGGTTTTGTTGGTAATTAGGCTAACTTTGCCTTTGGTGGCGTGTACAAACTCACCGTTTTCGGCGATGGTGCGAATGTCTGTCAGACCTGTGTCAGCACTGATGGGGCGAGAGTTTTCACGCACCATTTTTAGACCGTTGTAATTGATGGGGTTGTGGCTTGCGGTTACTTCAACACCACCGATGGCGTTGTAGTGGCTGGTGGCAAAATAAACTTCTTCGGTGCCTGTCATGCCCAAGTCAATGACATTAACACCTGCATCTGTAATGCCATCAATGACAGATTGTTTTAGGCATTCGCTAGAGGGGCGAATGTCTGAACCAACCACGATGGCGGGGTTGTCTTTGCCATTGTTTAAATACTGGGCAAAAGCACGCCCAATGCGATAAGCAATGGTGCTATCTAAATTAACATCAAGCTCGCCACGCACATCATATGCTTTAAAGCAGGAGATGGAGATGGGGGCAAAAGTGGTCATAGGTTATCCTGATTATCAATAAAAATAAGTTTAATTTTACCATGTTTTTACCAACAAAAATGATGGGTTGTTAAAATTCTAAAATAGAATAACTCTTAACTTTTTTTGCCTATAAATTTTGAGAAAAGTTTGTTATGATGATTATGCTATTATATATCGGAGACCTATCATGAATATCGCTAAGAACATCACAGATCTCATTGGCAACACGCCTTTGGTGGCGTTAAACCGCCTAACTGAAGGTTTGCCTGCTCGTGTGGTTGCTAAACTAGAGTATTTCAACCCAGCAAGCTCGGTTAAAGACCGCATCGCCATCTCTATGATTAATGAAGCTGAAAAAGATGGCTTGATTGACAAAAATACCAAAATTGTAGAAGCCACGAGTGGCAATACAGGCATCGGGCTTGCCATGGTGTGTGCTTCTAAGGGTTATCAGCTTGTCATCACCATGCCAGAGAGCATGAGCTTAGAACGCCGTGCTTTGCTTCGTGCATACGGAGCAGAGCTGGTGCTAACCCCTGCATCAGAGGGTATGGGTGGGGCGATTGCTAAGGCAAATGAGCTGGCAAGCAAAGATGGCTATTTTATGCCACGCCAGTTTGATAACTTAGCCAACCCCAAGATTCACCGTGAGACAACCGCCGAAGAAATCTGGAATGATACGGACGGACAGGTGGATATTGTGGTGGCAGGTATCGGCACAGGTGGCACGATTACAGGCGTGGGCGAGGTATTAAAGTCCAAAAAACCAAGCGTGCAAATCATCGCAGTAGAGCCATCTGATTCACCCGTATTTAGTGGCGGCGAAAAAGGACCTCATAAATTACAAGGTTTGGCTCCTGGTTTTGTACCAAGTATTTTAAACACCAAAATTTATGATGAGGTCATCACGGTTACGGCAGACTCTGCTTTTGCCACAGCTCGCCAGATGACAGAAAAAGAAGGGATTTTGGTGGGTATTAGTGCAGGAGCAGCCGTTTGGTCAGCACTACAAGTGGCAAGTCGTCCTGAAAATGCAGGCAAAATGATTGTGGTGGTGGTACCTTCATCAGGCGAGCGGTACTTATCCACGGCGTTGTTTGCTGATTTGGCTCAATAGTATCTCTTTTATCAAACCCCATGATGTGCTATCATGGGGTTTATTTTTGGATGGTGTCATGACTCCTACGCCCAATTTTACTGACCTTGTCGCTCTCATGAAACGCCTTCGTGCCGATTGCCCTTGGGACGCTAAACAAACCAACCAATCTTTGCAAAAATACGCCCTAGAAGAAGTCTTTGAACTCATAGAGGCAATTAGCAATGATGACCAAAGCCCATCTGCCACAGATGATATTAAAGGTGAGCTTGGCGATGTGTTGTTGCAGGTCATCTTTCATGCTCATCTATATGCTGAAGCAGGAAGATTTGATATGGGTGATGTCATTCATGCCTTGCAAGAAAAGCTGATACGCAGGCACCCCCATGTCTTTGACAAAGAAAACCTACAAACAGATGAAGATGTCAAACGCCGTTGGAACGAGATTAAAGCTGCCGAAAATAAAAATCGTCCAAAACGGTTGCTATCAGAGGTAAGGGCAGGTACGGCACTGATGACAGCCCAAAATTTACAAAAATCATCTGCTAAGGTGGGTTTTGATTGGGAAAATCTGGGTGGTGTATTGGGTAAATTGCAAGAGGAACTAGGCGAGTTACAAGCCGAATTGCCCACGCCTGATTTTGCTTATAAGACCGATAAGCTCAATGACACCCAAAAAGACAAGATTGCAGGCGAGCTTGGCGATGTGTTATTTGTGCTGACCAATCTGGCTCGTCATCTAGATATTGACGCTGAAATGGCGTTGCAAGATGCTAATAGTAAATTTAAACGCCGATTTGCCTATGTTGAGCAGTCGTTGATGGCACAAGGCAAAACGCTAGCAGAAAGCGACTTGGCTGAGATGGATAACTATTGGAACATGGCAAAGGCTGATGAAAAGCGGTGATGGTATGTGTGCACGATTGAACATCTTACTTGTCATGGGTGTGATTGCTACGGTTTTTCTTTCACCTACCGCCACCGCCAAAGAACAATGCTATCTTGATGCCATCAGTGCCTATGAGCAACTCATTAAAAAACCACGCACTAAGCCCATCAACATTAACACCGCCACTGCCAGCGACTTTGCTAGCCTGCAAGGGGTGGGTGTTGCCACTGCCGAACGCATCATCAAGTACCGCACACAGATAAGACGGTTTGAGCGGGTAGATGATTTGATGCAGGTAAAGGGTATTGGGCAAGCGATTTTGGATAAAAACAGGCACCGATTGAGTGTTTTGGATTGATCAGATGGGTGTTTGGGCAGCATTTTTGGATAAAAAAGAGGCGGTTGTCGCTTTTTTTGTCAATAACAGTTAAAATAGATGGTTTTATCATAAAAAATATTTTATAACCATCAAGGAGAAGTTAAGCATGGCGTATCAGCCAGCGAACTTTGGTAGATCCAATAAGTCAAGCCGAAGCAGAAAAACCAAGAAAACACAAAAAATGGTTGTGCATCACGATAAAGCACTTGGTCTGAGCAAGTCGGCTTTGCCACACAGCATTATTGAGGTGGCCAGTACCTTGACTAAGGCGGGCTTTGAGGCGTATATCGTGGGGGGCGGTGTGCGTGATAGTCTTTTGGGGCTTGTGCCGAAGGATTTTGATGCAGTGACGAATGCTCGTCCGCATGAGATTAAGGCAGTTTTTGGTGGTCGTTGTCGTATCATTGGTAAGCGTTTTCAGCTTGCCCATGTTTATTCTGGGCGTGAAATGATAGAAGTGGCGACTTTTCGTGCACCGCCTAAGGACGACACACATACCACCGAAGACGGCATGATTACTCGTGATAATGTCTGGGGGACGATAGAGCAGGACTTTGCTCGTCGTGATTTTTCTGTTAATGCTTTATATTATCAGCCAATCAAAGGCGAAGTGCTTGATTTTTGTGGGGCAACTGCTGATATTAAAAGCGGTGTATTAAGGCTTCTAGGCGATGCTAAAGTGCGAATAGAAGAAGACCCTGTGCGTCTGCTTCGTGCCTTGCGATTTAAGGCGAAATTGAGCTTTGAATTTGATGATGAGTTGGCACGGCAGTTTCATGAGACTAACTGGTCGCTACTTGAGCAGGTGTCTGCTCATCGCTTATATGATGAGACGGTCAAAATGTTTGTGGGGGGTTATCTGACCCCACTGTTGCCACTGCTTTTTCAACATGGTGCGATGAGTAGCTTGATGACCTATGCACCAAAACAGCCGACACCATTGATGATGGCTATTGCAAATAATACCGATAAGCGTGTTAATATGGGCAAAGGGGTAAATCCTGCGTTTTTTTATGCGGCACTTTTGTGGGAAAATTATTTGCATCAGCTTGCCAAACTTAAGAAAAAAGGCTTGCCTTTTTATGAAGCACAGCAAAAATCTGCTGCCAAGGTCATTGACGCTCAGCGTCTAAAAACCGCCATTCCAAAATTTGCTGAAGAATTTATCACAAGTATTTGGCTAATGCAGCCCAAACTTGCCAATCCTCGTGTGCGTGATATTGCTACTCTTGAGCGTCACGCCAAGTTCCGTGCGGCGTTTGATTTTTTGGTTGTAAGAGAGGTGCATGATAAGCATGAACTGTCCGAGTCGACCAATGGTATGGGTAAGTGGTGGCAGGCTTATCAAGATGCAGATGCTATCCAAAAAGCACAGATGATTGAGGCTTTTACCAATGGTGGTAGCACTGCAGGCACCCCATCACGCCGCCGCCGTCAAAGAAGTGGCATGAATGATGAGCTGTTACAACTACAGCAGTTATCAGCATCTGAGTATGATGAAACTGATCAGACGCAAGTTCGCAAGCCACTCTTTGTCGCCAAAAACCTTGATGAGTTTTTACCAAAAGACCAAAAAGCCACGCCTCGCCTGCGTGAGGTGATTGTGCCGACTTTTGAGCAGGTGAATTATACGCAAGCAGAATTTTTAAAACTACTCAATAATGATGAGCCATACATTCCTGCTCGCCGCTACCGTAAGCGTCAGCCATCATCGCTATTATCCATCAAAGATAAGCTACTTGGATTGACTGAGTCAGATGTCAGTGGTCAGCCTGTGAAGTCCGCCAAACCAAAATCCAAGCAGACACAACAGCCCAAAAAAGCCAATGCTAACGACAAAACCACCAAATCCAAAAAACGCAAAAAACCCAACGCCAAACCACGATTGCAGGACTAATGGGTGCAATCATGACGGAGATGGTACGGATTTATTTGGGGCTTGGTGGCAACATTGCTAATGAATTGGGCGACCCGACCAGCCACATTTTGGCGGTGCGTGATGCCCTGCTGACCGATGAGCGTTTTTGTGATGTCAGGTTGTCATCGTTGTATTCATCAAAGGCTTATGGCGTTACCGACCAGCCTGATTTTGTTAATGCGGTGTTGTCTGCTAAGACTACGCTTGCCCCACTTGAGCTACTTGATGTTTGTCAAGCCCTAGAAAATAGTGCAGGGCGAGTACGGCTAAGACGCTGGGGTGAACGCTCGCTTGATGTAGATGTCTTGCTGTATGGCGATGAGATAATTCATAATGAACGCTTAATTGTGCCACATAAAGAGATTTTGCTAAGAAATTTTGTGGTTATTCCACTGCTTGAGTTGGACCCTAGCCTTGTGATTGGTGATATCAAAATTGCCGAACTGACCATCGCTTCTTGTCATGACGGATTGATAAAACAAGAAAAATAATATGACCTACTTAGCCGAAAAACCAACAGCTCCTACTACCTTATCCACCCTAACCAAATTTAAAAAAACTGGCGAAAAGTTTAGTTGCTTAACCTGCTACGATGCGTCTTTTGCCCATCTGATGGAACTTGCTAAGATTGATGCGATTTTGATTGGTGATAGCTTGGGTATGGTGGTGCAAGGACAGGCCTCTACTTTGCCTGTTGCGGTGGCAGATATGGTCTATCATACCGCCAATGTCGCTCGAGCCAATCAGCATGCCTTGATTTTGACTGATTTGCCATTCATGAGCTATGCCACGATTCATGATGCGATTGTCAGCAGTCGTGCGGTGATGCAGGCGGGGGCGAATGTTGTCAAGATTGAAGGTGGTAGTGAGCTTGCACCCATTGTTGAGATTCTTGCCAAAAACGGTGTGCCAACCTGCGTGCATTTAGGATTGACACCACAGTCGGTTAATGTCTTTGGCGGATATAAGGTGCAAGGCAAGACAGATGAGCAAGCGGATAGACTTATTAAAGATTGTGAGATTTTAGTCAATGCAGGGGCGAGCATCATTTTGCTTGAATGTGTGCCTGCAAGCCTTGCTACAATCGTTACTCAGCAGTTTGCCGTGCCTGTTATCGGTATTGGGGCAGGTGCAGGTACAGATGGTCAGGTGCTTGTGATGCACGATATGTTGGGCGTGCATACTCGCAAGCCTGCTAGATTTGTTAAAGACTTCTTAAAGGATGATGGCAATACGACAGGCGATATTTTAGGAGCGTTTGTTAATTATCATCGGTCGGTCAAGGACGGTTCATTCCCTAGTGTAGAACACAGTTTTTAAGTCAAAGTTTGATGAATATGAAAATTCTTAACACCATTGCAGACCTGCAAGCTCAACTGACGGCACATCGCCATCAAAAAATCGCCCTTGTCCCCACAATGGGTAATCTGCACGCAGGGCATATTCAGCTTGTCAAAACCGCCAAACAATACGCTGATATTGTTGTGGTGAGTATTTTTGTTAATCCTACGCAGTTTGGCGTAGGCGAAGATTTTGACAGCTATCCACGAACGCTAGATGAAGATTGTCAAAAATTACAAAACGCTGAAGCTAACTTCGTTTTTGCACCCAGTGTGGCAGAGATGTATCCGACTTATCCGCCGAATGTACAGGTATTAAGCGGTGAGATAACCAAAGTTTTATGCGGTAAAAGTCGTCCTACGCATTTTGATGGGGTGGGGTTGGTGGTTTCAAAGCTTTTTAATATTGTGCGTCCTGATGTGGCGGTCTTTGGCAAAAAAGACTATCAACAGCTTGCCATCATTCGCCAGTTAAATGATGAATTAAATTTTGGCATTGATGTCGTTGGGGTGGATGTTGTGCGTGCTAATGACGGCTTGGCGTTGTCGTCAAGAAACGGCTATTTATCTGATGACCAAAGAAAAATTGCCCCAGTCATTCAGCAAACCTTGCAAAAAATTAAAAGCGACATTCAAAAGGCAGATTTTGCTGACTATGCCAATATCATTCAAAAGTACAATGATGAATTGACAGCCCTAAATCTAAAAGTTGATTATTTAGAGCTTTTAAATGATCGGCTACAACCGATTAGCCCTGACGATAAAAATTTGGTTATATTGGCAGCTGTCTTTGTGGGGCGTGCAAGGCTTTTGGATAATTTGGAGATGGTCTTGTCATAACGCAGATGACTACGGTAAGGAATTTTGTATGACAGATACACAAATCATCATCGTCTCAGGGCGATCAGGCTCTGGCAAAACCTCGATACTCAATATCTTAGAAGATTTTGGTTTTTATGTCATTGATAATCTGTTGTTGTCATTGGTTGGTCAAGCGGTGGATGATTTGATTGGCAACGACATGAAAAAAGTTGCACTTGGCATTGATGTGCGTGCACCGAAAGCGGATTTATCTAATTTTCCTGCGGTTTATGCCACTTTGATGAGTAAATATGGCGATGCGGTTAAGGTGTTGTATGCCACCACCCAAGAGAGCGTACTGGTGGCTCGTTTTGGAGCGACTCGCCGTGTGCATCCGCTCATGCCAACTGTCAATAGCCTGCCTAACGCACTGGCCAAAGAGATAGAGTTATTACAGCCTGTCGCTAACCTTGCAGATATTAAGATAGATACCAGTATGCTTAATATCCACGAGCTAAAAGAAAAGGTAAGAGACCACATCGGCGTGGATAATGTCGTGGTGGTCAATCTGCTGTCTTTTGGCTTTAAAAATGGTGCACCTATTGACGCTGATTTTATCTTTGATGTGCGTATCTTGCCCAATCCATATTGGCAAGAGCGTCTTCGGGTGCAGACAGGTCGTGATGATGAAGTTAAGGCATTTTTTGCTGGTTATCCAGAAGTGGATGACATGGCACATGACATCGCAGACTTTTTGGAAAAATGGTTGCCTAGCTTCTTAAATAATAACCGCTATATTGTTACTATTGGCATCGGTTGCACAGGTGGTAAACATCGCTCGGTGTATATCAATGAGATGGTGGGTGAGCTGTTAAGGCTTAGATTGCCTGCCAATATGCCAGTCATCGTCAAGCACCGTGAAAAACGCCACTGGTGAATTTATTCAGTTAATCAAAAAGAGAATATCCATGAACATCGACTGGTCAAAACAAGACATGCGAGTATCTCGCACCGAGATTAAAAAAGCTCATGAGCGTCTGCAAGCTCTATGCGAGCCACTTGCCAATTTATCCAAAAAACAGTTAGACAATCTGCCTGTCAGTGAGTATTTTTTGGAAGAATTAAAGCACCTTATCCAAATCAATAGTGTTGCCGCCAAAAACCGTCAAATCAAGCGAGTGGGTAAACTCATCATTGAAGAAGATCGTCATGTGCTGACGCAGGCTTTATTTGAGATGTTGTTTACGCCTGAGCAACGCACCAAGATTGAAGCGTGGTTATCTCGCTTACAGCTACACGATGATGGTGCGATGAAGCAGTTTGTTAAGCAGTTTAAAAAGGCAGAATACAACAGTGTCTATCAGTTGTTATTGTGGATAGCATACGCCAAGCATTTAGGTGATGATGAACTATTGTTGGAGAGTGAAGCAGATTTTACAAGCTATGTCAAAGAAGTGGCAATCTTATCAATGTGATGAATGTCCATGCATCATCGCCCATGCCAATGTAATCAAGCGAATAAATGCACTAGACTAAAGTAATAAAGCCGAATGTCAAACACTCGGCTTTATTACTTTAGTCCTTCGGCGATCTTGCCCTTTGCGTTTACTCCATGTTACAGCATCTATCCTTAGTTGGTAGCTCCGTTTACCTTATCCTTCGCTGTGTGCATAGTATCTCAAAATCAGCCATGTTTTGCTATTGGTAAATGTCGTCAATAAGTGTAAGCGATTGCCGACAAAAAAGCCTGCATGAGAATGCAGGCTTGGTTTTTGAAGGGATTTGTATGAGTTATTGTTTTTCATTACGCACTTTGTTAATAAGAAAATCAACAACTTGTGTTACTTTTTCATCTGTACCAGGTACGACATATTTACCATGTACTACGACCGCAGGCACGCCTGTCAACTGGTAGCGAGTTGCCCCTTGTTTGGCACGCTCAATCTTGGTGCTTACGGAAAATGAGTTGTAGAAGCTGTTAAATTTGCTTTTGTCGGCACCTTGTGAAGCATACCAGTTCGCTAAATTTTCTTGATTAGAGATGATGTTTCTTTTGCCATCTTTATGCACAGCGTCAAATAGTGCTTGATGGGTTTTGTTTTCAAGCCCCATCTGCTGAGCAGCATAAAAACCACGAGCAGGCACTTCCCAGACAGGATTCATGGCGGCAGGGGTGCGGAAAAATGCCACATCTTTGGCACGAGTTTTTGCCCATTTTTGCATATGTGGTTCTAGGGCGTAACAATGTGGGCAACCATACCAAAAGAACTCACGAACAACGATGATGTCCCCTGCAATGTTTTCAGGGTTGGCGACTTTTTGATAGTCTTTGCCTTCAACAAAATCGGCAGCAAATGCCTGACCTGCTAAGGCGATGGCAGTTACCAGTAGAGAGAACTTTGGGATGTATTTCATTGGAAATCCTTATAAAACGGCATTGGGCAACAAACTTTCACCCGCTTTTGTTAGCACTCATTGATAAAAATTGTCAAGATTACTCATTTTATCAAATTTGACTCGTCATTGAAATAATGCAAATAAAAATATTGCGATAGTTTACCGCATTTTTGGTAAAAAAGAGTAACAGATTTATTAACACTCTCTTACAGATTGTGGTGATTTTGCATACTCATGCGATTTGATAGACTGTGTTTGGCTGATTGGGGTGATACTTTGGCATTTTTGTGGGTTTTGGTGGTGTTTTGGTGAGCAGGTTAATGGTTGTGGTTGATTGGTGCGTATTGTTAGAGATGTATTGCCAGAAGCGTAAATTTTTGCTTAATTTTGCCTAAGATGATAAGATATTGGCAGTATGCCTAATCTTGGAATAAATATGCACACAGCACAGCAGAATGTTGATTTTGATGAAATTGGTAAATTTACCCGTCTTGCCGATGAATGGTGGGATAGAAATGGGGCATTTAAGTCTTTGCATGACATCAATCCGTTGCGATTAAACTGGATTGAAGATAAGGCACAAGAGCAGTATGGCTCACCACTGTTAAACAAAAGCGTACTGGATGTTGGTTGTGGCGGTGGTATTTTGTCGCATTCGATGGCGGTGCGTGGGGCGAAAGTGTTGGGTGTGGATCTAGGAGAAGAAAACCTTCATGCTGGCAGGATTCATGCTGAGCGGACTGGCATGGCAGACAGCCTGTCGTTTCGATGTGTGGCGATAGAGGAGCTAGCCAAAGAGCAGGCGGGCGTTTATGATGTGGTTACTTGCATGGAAATGTTGGAGCATGTGCCCAATCCATCTGCCATCATTGAGGCATGCTTTACTCTATTAAAAGCTGGTGGCGTATTTGTTGCTTCAACCATCAATCGCAACCCCAAATCCTATTTGTTCGCCATTTTGGGGGCGGAGTATGTGTTGAGATTGGTGGATAAGGGTACGCATGATTACCATAAATTCATCACGCCAGCCGAGCTTGATCAAATGGCAATCCGAGCGGGTTTTGACCGCATGGATATGACAGGACTGCATTATAATCCACTAACCAAAAGATTTTGGCTATCTAATGCGAATGTTGATGTTAATTATATGATGGCATTTACCAAAAAGCATGATGGTAGGTAAGCATGACAACAATCAAGGCTGTTTTATTTGACCTAGATGGCACGCTCATTGATACCGCCCCTGATTTTATCCGCATCATCAAGCAGATGTGTCATAAATACGACCACTTACCGCCAACAGATGTTGCCATTCGTGAGCAAGTTTCGGCAGGTGCAAGGGCGATGGTACGCCTGATGTTCGGTGATGAGCTTGCTCAGAGTATGGATACTGATGAGAGATTGCTTGCCTACCGCCAAGAATTCTTAGACCTTTACGAGCAGGATATCTGTGTGGATAGCCGACTCTTTGACGGACTAGATGAGCTATTAACGACCCTTGAGCGTCAAGGTGTGGCTTGGGGCATTGTTACGAATAAACCTAGATATTTAGCCGAGCAATTATTGGCTAAACTTGCCTTAACCGACCGTTGCTGTGTACTGGTCTGCCCTGATGATGTGGTCAATACCAAGCCCGACCCTGAACCGATGTATTTGGCAGTCAGCCTTTTAAATGATAAGTATGACACAAAAATCACTGCTGATCACTGCATTTATGTGGGCGACCATATCCGTGACATACAAGCAGGTCGTTCTGCTAACATGATGACGGTTGCGGTGGAGTTTGGTTATATTGTCCCCAATGAGAACCCACACGAGTGGGGAGCGGATAAAGTGGTGGCAAGCACACATGAACTTGGCGAATTTATTTTGGCTCAGCTTGGTGATGGCTGTTAGGCACTTGTTGATGTGCTTATCAGAACTACGCACTTTTATGCTTTTGTGCCAACTGCTGTTGACGACAAACATGAGCCTAAGACTAAAGCGTAACATGGCAGGCATTAAGATAATAAACTGCTAAGATGACAGTGTTTTAAGGATTGATTAAACAGCCATCGCACTCAATTAAGCATTGATATTGACAATTTTAATCAAAGATACAATCATGACAACACATCACGACATCATTCATTACACACCGACTACCACCTGCCTAAAAGATAAAATAATCTTGGTAACAGGGGCTGGCTCTGGTATTGGTAAGGCGGTTGCTTTAACTTATGCTAAGTGTGGTGCGACCGTACTACTGTTGGGCAAGACACAATCTAAGCTAGAGACGGTCTATGATGAGATAGAAGAGTTGGGGCTTGCCATGCCTGCCATCTTGCCAATGGATCTACAAAATGCAAGTTTTGCTCAGATGAATGAGCTTGCCACTTTAATCCAAAAAGAGTTTGGGCGACTAGATGGGGTGTTGCACAATGCTGCAATTTTGGGGGCATTAACACCGCTTGAAATGTATGACCCCATCACTTTTGAGCAAGTCATTCGTGTAAATACCACCGCTGTCTTTATGCTGACCCAGTCGCTATTTCCTTTACTGATGTCTGCCCCAAGTGGCTCGGTGGTGTTTACTAGCTCTGGTGTGGCGAAGGTGCGACCATTTTGGGGGGCGTACGCTTTATCCAAGCAAGCGGTAGAAGGCATGAGCACGATTTTTACCGAAGAGACCAAAAACCACACCGCCCTACGCTTTAATTGCATTAACCCCGGGGCGACTCGCACCAACATGAGAGCTCATGCCTTTCCTGGTGAGGACCCAAATACCTTAAAAACACCTGAGGATATCATGAGTGCTTATGTGTATTTGATGACCGATTCGGCATCTGGTATTAAGGGGCAAGTTATTCATTGCCAACCAAAATAATAAAAGGGCGAGTGTTCGCCCTTTTTGGTGCGTGCGGATGATACTTGCAATTTATCATGAACTTGATAAACTATCTTTCATCTACCTAATACTTTCGTCATTCACATGGAATTACTACAAAATTTATTTTTAATTGCTGTTTTGATTTTGGTGTCTAGCTTTTTTTCCATCTCGGAGATCGCCCTAGCGGGTGCTAGAAAATTAAAATTGAAACTCATCAGTGAAGGTGGTGATGCCCGTGCTGATAAAATCATGCACCTGCAAGAAAACTCTGCTGATTTTTTTGCCACCAGTCAAATTGGTCTAAATGCTGTTGCCATCTTGGGCGGTTCGGTGGGTGAGGGGGCGTTGCGTCCTTATTTTGCTCAGTGGATTAGCTATCTTTATGATGGGCAGTATTTAGACAACATTGCGTTTTTTACCAGTTTCGTGGTGGTAACGCTACTATTTATCTTGTATGCCGACCTAATTCCCAAACGCCTTGCCATGATTAACCCTGAAAAAATGGCACTCATGGTTATTGACCCTGTGCTTGTCGTGGTTAGGATTGTCAAACCCCTTGTCTGGGTCATCAATGGTATCGCCAACTTGGTATTTCGTGTTTTTAAAATCAATACCGTACGAGAAGAAAGCATCACCTTTGATGATGTCTCTGCCATCATGGATGCAGGAGCGGAGGCGGGCGTGGTGTTGCAACAAGAACAACATTTTATTGAAAATGTCTTTGAGCTAGAAGAGCGTACCGTGCCATCTTCTATGACTGTGCGTGAAGATGTGGTGTATTTTACACTAGACGAGAGCGAAGAGAGCATCCGCCAAAAGATTGCTGAATATCCGTATTCTAAATTTTTGGTGTGTGGTGAGAGTATTGATAATGTGATTGGCTATATTGACACCAAAGATATCTTGGTGCGAATTTTGAATAACCAGTCTATTTTAAATATCCATGAAAGTGCGATTAGAAATGTGCTGATTATCCCCGATACGCTTACTTTATCAGAGCTACTGGATAAATTTCGTGCTAGTAAAGAAAAATTTGCTGTTGCCATCAATGAGTACGCCCTTGTGGTTGGCGTGATTACCTTATCTGATATCATGATAACTGTGATGGGGGATTGGGTCGCACCCATTGAAGAGGAGCAACAAATCATCAAGCGAGATGAGCATTCTTGGTTGATTGATGGCAGTACACCGATTGATGATGTCAAGCACGCTTTGGATATTACAGAGTTTGATGATTGGGATCATTATGAGACATTGGCAGGATTTATCATGTATCGCTTGCGTAAGATTCCTAGACCTGCTGACTTTGTGGTACATGAGAATCTCAAATTTGAAGTGGTGGACATTGACTATTATAAGATTGACCAAGTGCTTGTTACTCGTCTACCTGCCGATGAGGCAGATCGGGATTGGATATAGTCATGATTAGGTTTGTTTAGTTGGTTTTATGATAAGTTAGATAAAAAAAGAGGGGGTATTTCTTCTTTTTTTTATGGAATGAAAATAGATAAGAAAATAACGAAATTTAAAGAATAAATGCCATCAGTTCATCATCAAGGCTTTCCCAGCAGACAGTGTTTGTCAAAATCAGCTCAAGTTTACCATCATCTCTTTTGGTGGTGGGGCTGATGGTGATGCTTTCTGGCGTGATGTTCAAAGACAGCCAACCTTCATCGGTGTGCATGATGCCTTTAATACGAGCGTAGCTGGGTAGATTAAGTAGCCATTTTTGTAGTCGATAGCTGTCAAATCGCCACGACTTAGGCAGTCGCCACCCACCGACTTCATAGCCTGACATTCGCTCATGATAACGATAGGGTAAAGATGTGCCATCGTTGGTATGCTGTGATGCCATTTGTGATGGCGGTCTGATAGACAGGGGGTTTGTGTGTGGTTGCTGTGCCTTTCTTGGGGTATGTAGTAGGTCAAGCAGGCAGGCATCATCAGTAAACTTTATGATCTTGGCGGTATTATTGATGGTATCAGCCCAACTCATCATCTGCTGATAATCATCATCGTTTAGTGTGTCGGCACGACTGACGATGATGATGTCGGCATATTTAATGTGCATCTGATAACTGGTGTGCGTGCGATATTGTTCTTGTTGCCATTGTGAGGCATTTAGAATACAGATGACGGCATTTAGGCGAAGGGTGTTTTGCCAATGGGGTAGTTCAAACTGTTCTATCAGCTCATCTGCATGAGCTAAGCCTGTTGGCTCAATGATGAGATGGGTGGGCTGATGTTTTAATAGTTGTAGTAGTGCCACTTGCATGGGTAGCTGACTGTTGCAACAAATACAGCCACCACTCACTTCTTGAATATCAATGTCTTTGGTGTCAAATAAACTTCCATCAATACCAATGTTACCAAATTCATTCACCAAAATGCCCCATCTTTCATCATCTTTATAAGACAGCAAGGCGTTGATAAAAGTGGTTTTACCCGCCCCTAAAAATCCTGTGATGAGTGTGGCAGGTGTGCGTGTAGGGGTGGTTGGTATGCTCATGCTGTTGGCTTATCTTGACTGCGGTCTTTTTGGATTATGATTTGATTTTGTATTTTTTGGCGGTTGCCATGCAAGTTTGGTAGCGTTTATCCACACGAGAGGCGAACCAATTGGTATTATAATCACGGCTAAGTTTAGGACCTGAAATGATTACTTGAGGCATGATGGCATAACTTGGCTCTTTTTTGTATTTTTTCTTGAACATTTCGTTGATGGCACGGTAGGTCTGTGTTGTCTCAAAGTCTTTGGACTTTTCTTTTTTTAGGTCGCTGCGAATCTGCCGTTCACTCAATGGTGTTGGACCACTAGTGAGCAGTTTGATAAGCACGGTCTCGCTTTGGCTTTTTTTACTGCTGATACTACCGCCATTATATAAAAGCAGGTCGCCATCAATATCTATTTTTGAGCCACTTAGGCTACTGATACGCTGTTGAAAGGCGGCATTGCGACTAGAATACATACCAGAATTATAATCAGCAAAGCGGTACAGAGGCTTGTCATAGTCTGCCTTGTACATCATCAAGCGGTGAATGCCATAGTATAGCCCACCGTATTGACTATATAGGTCAGCTCTTAGGGAGCGGTCATCCATGCTACTACGACGATGGGTGCGAGCATAGTCAATATGAACCTGCATTGAACCAAGTGTGGTAATGGGATTGATGCGCTCATCAATGCCTTCGCCCGACAGTTTGGTAATGTGTGCCAACCCTGAGACCTTATAAGTACTGGTAAAATAATCAAAGATTTGTTGGTACAGTTCATCAAGCTCTCGTTCGGTTTTGACTTGTTTGATTTGCTTGATGAAGCTGTTTTCGGTAGAGGGTTTGGTCTCAAGCATGGTACGAAAGGTCTTGGCAAGCATTTTGCCAAACTTCGCTTCTAGCTTTTCATCGATGGCTTTTAAAGACAAGTTGCCCAAATTGGCAACAGGCGGATCAGCACGAAAGTTGGATTCTTGATCGATGACGGCGATGGCAGTACAGATGTTTTGGGTGGTTTTGGGTAGTTTTAGTTGGTCAAATATCTGTGCGATATCGCCTGCCCAAGAAGCCCTGTCGGACACACGAGCAGGAATGAGTTTGGCGATTTGTTTATCACTCAATGTATTGATAGGGGTGCTTTCTGGGCTGTTACACGCTGTCAAAAAAACAGCACCAAGCACGATGGGTAATGTGCGTTTTGGCATAATAACTATAAAACCTATGATGAATGCAGACGCATCAGACCTTCTTGTTGTGTGGTGGCGACCAGCTTGCCAGCTTGCCAAAATTGTCCGTGGTTGAGTCCTTTGGCATGACTTGTGGTGTCGCTCCACATATCGTACAGCAACCACTCATTGATGTCAAAGGGACGATGAAAGTGCATGGAGTGGTCAATGCTCGCCACTTGCAATCCACGACTTAGGTAGCTTAGCCCATGACTCATCAGCCCTGTCCCCACCAAATAAAAATCAGAAGCAAAAGCTAGCAATGCCTGATGTACCGCTACAGGATGCTCGCCTAGCTCGCTAATGCGTAGCCAGTTGGCTTGGCGTGGTCGCATGGGTTTGGGCGTGATTGGGTCTCTTGCCTCAATGGGCTTGATTTCTACATGGCGTTTTCGCATGAATCTTGTTTTTAGGGCATCTGGAATGCTGTCCACATAAGACGACTTAAGCTCTTGTTCGTTCAGCAGTGTCTGTGGGTCAGGATAGCTTGGCATGGTCTTTTGGTATTCAAGTCCGCCTTCCATCGGTGAGAATGATGCAATCATCGAAAAAATCACCTGCTCGGTCAGCTCGCCTGCATCATTGGGGGTGTACTGCACAGCGATGACCTCTCGGGCGGATAGACTGCGCCCATCACGCAGACGGCGAACTTGATAATGCACATCGTAGCGGATATCACCCCCACGCAAAAAATACCCATGCAAAGAGTGGCAGGGCTTATCATGTTCTAGCGTCATCGCTGCCGCCATGAGCGCCTGTGCTAACACCTGACCACCAAAAATGCGAGGTCCTACATAGTCAAAGCTCGGTCCGACAAAGACATCTGTGGTGGTCTGCTTAAGGTTGATGGTTTGTAATAAATCAGCGACCAAATCTTGTGGGTCATCGCTTTTGGCAAAAATATGGGTCATGGCAGAGAGCTACTAACTATTTGGTGAATAATGTTCAATAATAAAAACAAGCAGGCTAAAACACAAAAAACAAGCAATCATGCAGACCTGTTTGGTATTTATCTTGTGTTGATGATTTGTGCGAATTAAAAAAGCTGATATTATCTAATTGCCTTTTTCTATTGTCAATATTTATGGGGGTAATTATATTGCCTTTTTGTGTATGAATTTTACATGAATCATCTGACTGATTGGGGAATGCTATCCAAAAAATAGCCGAAAATACGGTTGTGTGCGTAGGGTTGCCAACAATTTACCCAATCTGCCACCAAACAGAGTCCTTGCCTTGATAGTATAACAAATGTGTACAAATGTGCATTATTATAGCATTATTTCGGTGATTTTCTTGATAACTTTTGTCGCCCAATGCCATAAAAAATGGTAAAATATCACCAATCATAACGACACATTCAAGCCATGTTAAAACTGCCCAAATCAAAATTGACTAACCTACTAGGTTTTGGAAAAAAAACTGCATCGCCACTGACGGCACATGATGAGCATGATACCACCAAAACCACCCCAAAAAAGACAGGGGAGAGTCCAAATGCCTACCGCAAAACCTCTGCAAAAAGCCTGTCTTTGATGGTTAAGCCGACCGTGATAGGTCATGCACCTGTTATTGACAATGACAATCCGACTTTTTATGTGATACGAGATTACTCTCGTTCAAACAGTCTGTTGGTGGGCATGATGACAGATGAGCTGGAGTTGCCATCAGCCTTGGCACAGGTCAATCATCTGCTTTTGGCGGAGTCATCTGCGATGATTTTTTTGCGTGGGCGTAACAAAGACCGTGAAGAAAGTGTCTCTCCACGCTTACAAAGACTGGTTGAGATTTGTCTTAATAATCCTGATTTTGATGTTAATTTGATACCAGTTACCATCTTGTGGGGGCGTGCCCCTGATAAAGAAGAATCCATGTTTCGTTTGCTGTTTGCTGATGAGTGGCGTTCGCCTAGCATTCCTAAACAGCTGTTTAATATCGGTGTCATGGGGCGTGATACCTTTGTGCGATTCTCTGAAGCTAAATCACTACAAACACTCATCAAAGATGCCAAAGCAGGGGTGAGCGACAATCTACCTTGCACCATTCATCTAAGGTTAAAAGGGTTTTTGGATAAGCAACACACCAGTATCGTTGGCCCTGATTTATCCGATAGACGCAACGAAGCGGGAAAAATTTTATCATCACCTGTGGTGTTGGCTGCCATCGAAAAGCAAGCAGTAGAATCTGGCAAATCCATCGCTGCTGTTAAAAAAGAAGCAGCAGGCTACATTAACGAAATCGTTAGCGATTATTCGCACTCGGTGTTAAGATTTTTTGACCATTTTTTGACATGGTTATGGACTCGTCTGTATGATGGTGTTGAGGTGCGTAATTTTGAGCGAGTCAGACGACTTGCTCCTGACCATCAGGTCGTCTATGTTCCGTGCCATCGCAGTCACATGGATTATCTGCTGTTATCTTATGTGATTTATAAGCGAGGGCTTCGTATTCCGCATATTGCCGCAGGCGAGAACCTAAATATTCCTGTGCTTGGTCAGATGCTACGAAATGGCGGAGCATTCTTTATGCGTCGTAGCTTTAAAGGCAATGCTCTTTATAGCACGGTGTTTAAAGAATATGTACATAGCCTGATGCAAAGGGCGGTGCCGATGGAGTATTTCATCGAAGGCGGGCGTTCTCGTTCGGGTCGCTTGTTGCCACCGAAGCTGGGTATGTTGGCGATGACGGTAAACAGCCATCTGCGTGAGCCTGCCAAACCGGTGGTATTTATCCCTACTTACATTAGCTATGAACGCATCATGGAGGGGGCAACTTATGTGGGTGAGCTAAAGGGTAAACCAAAGGAGTCTGAAAACTGGCTAGGGATTTTAAAAGCTGCACGCAAGATTGAGCGTGTCTTTGGCACGGTGAATCTGTCCTTTGGCGAACCGCTTTATTTAGATGATTTTATAACCAAATTTTCGGTCAAGCCCCAAGACCGAAGCCCAACAAACATCAAAAATACCCACGCCATGGTACAAAACTTGGGCGTAAAAGTATTACAAAATATCAATAAATCTGCGGTGGTTAATCCTGTATCGCTTTTGGCGTTGGTATTGTTGTCCACACCAAAAGCCGCCTTAGATGAAGAGCAATGCACCGAACAGCTTGCCCTGTATCAACGCATCGCCAACGCCTTACCTTATGATGCAGATACCTATATTACGGATTTATCGCCCAAAGAGATTATAGCTTATGGTGAAAAATTAAAACTCATCGAACGCACGCCCCATGTCTTGGGTGATATGATTCGTGTGGCAGACAAGCAAGCACCGCTACTGAGCTATTTTAGAAACAACATTTTGCATGTGTTCATCATGGCAAGTTTTTTAGCGGCATTGGTACAGCGTAATGGTCGCATTTATCGTAGTAAGCTAGACGCCATTGTTGAGCTGATGTATCCATTCTTGCAAGCCGAATTATTCTTAAACACCGCCCTAAAAAATACTGGCAAGCTAACCGATAAAATCTTGTCTGTACTGATTGATGAAGCGGTTATTGTGGATTTGGGTGATGGTGTTCTGGGTGTGCCTGAGACCAACTCGGATAGCTATCAACAACTCATCGTATTGGCAAGTGCCGCTCAGCAGAGTCTTGAACGCTATTTTATGGCATTAGCATTATTATCAGAGCAGGGTAGTGGTCGCTTGACGGCAGAGCAAGTGGTTAATCTGTGCCATGTACTTGGACAGCGAATCTCGGTGTTATATGCAGATGATTTGCCAGATATGTTTGATAAGGCATTGTTCACAAGTTTTATTGACACCTTGCAGCGTCTAGGTTACATACGGATGGATGACACAGGTGTGGTGGTCTTTGATGAGCGGATTGATAATATCGCCCAAAATGCCAAGTTTGTATTAACTCCTGACATGATGCAGTTGCTTCGCCATACAGCAAGTTTAAATGATGGCGACATCGCAACCGCCATCGAGCAGATGAATGCTAAGAATATTTTTGGTAAGTCAAAGCGGTCATAGAGCAGTTGGCAAAATCGGGGCGTATATCCGCCCTTATTTTTTTGTATGCTTGGGTGGGTCAACCAATTTTTGACTGCTACTTTTTGTGCCTGTTTTGATTGGTGTGTGCTTTTAACAATGCCAGATATATCTGACAAGCTGTATCTTGATGTAGAGCCGTTCGCTAGTCTTACTTTAGCTGTCGGGCTTTAGTTTACACATTCTACAGCCTATATCGCAGTTGCTATTAATGATGCACAAGCCTAAGGAGCAAGGCGTTCAATCACCCAATCATCGCCATCTAGGCGATAGCGAATGCGGTCGTGCAGGCGAGAGGGGCGACCTTGCCAAAACTCAATGGCATCTGCTCGCACCAGATAGCCCCCCCAGTGTGTTGGTCGAGGCACATGCAGGGGGTGTTTGATGCCAAACATGGCAGCACGCTTGACGATGACGGATTTGTCGCTGATGACTTGGCTTTGTTCACTTGCCCATGCACCGATGCGACTGGTGTAGGGACGACTGTTAAAATACTCATCAGATGCTTGCTCATCAAGTTTTTCTACCATGCCTTCAATACGCACTTGGCGTTCTAATTCTGCCCAAAAAAAAGTGATGGCGATATAAGGGCTGTGTGATAATGCTTGACCTTTGCGACTGTGGTAGTTGCTAAAAAACACAAAGCCGTCATCATTGACTTCTTTTAATAAAACCATGCGATTACTTGGGCGACCGTTGGCATCAATGGTAGCGATGTTCATGGCAGTAGGCTCATTGACCTTAGTGGCCATTGCCTCGTTTAACCAAATCTTAAACTGCTCAATGGGGTGGTCATGGCAGTGTGATTTGTCCAACTCTTGTTTGCTGTATTCTTCTCGAATGTCGTGCAGGTTCATGATGTTGCTCACTTATTTAAACTTCACCACGCCCACGCCATCAGGTGTGAAACCATCTTGTTCACGCATGGTGGCGGTCTCATCGATGGTGGGACGGCGTTCGCTGTGGTTGCAGGCAGTGCATTCTATCCATTCGTCAAATTCAGGGAGAAAAACTTGAATCTGTACGATAGCGTCCATGGTGCGACATTTTGGGCAGGCAACGCCAGCGAGAAACTGGCGTTTTGGACGGTTGGATTGATAACGCATCACGCCGCCTCGGTAAAGCCACTATGACGCAGTAAGGCATCAATCTGTGCCTCACGCCCAGCAAAGGCCATGAAATTCTCTTTGGCTGTGCGTGACCCGCCCATCGCTAGGATATGATGATAAAACGCTTGACCTATGGCAGGGTTTAGCACGCCTACGGTATCGGCATTCGCCTCAAACAAGCCAAAAGCATCTGCCGATAACAGCTCTGCCCATTTATAAGAATAATAGCCTGAAGCATAACCACCTGCAAAGATATGGGCAAACCCATTACCAAAGCGGTTATTGGCAGGTGGTATGATGACCGATACCTCTTGGCGGACTTTATGCAGGGTGTCTAAGATTTGGGCGTAGTTGTCTAGATTACCTGTGTGGATACGCAGGTCAAATAAAGCGAACTCAATCTGACGCAGTGTTTGCAAGCCTGACTGGAAGTTTTTGGCAGCAAGCATCGCAGATAGCTTATCACTAGGTAGTGGCTCGCCTGTTTTGACATGACGACTGATTTTGGCAATGCCATCACTATCCCAAGCAAAGTTTTCCATAAACTGGCTGGGTAGCTCAACTGCATCCCACTCCACGCCACTGATGCCAGAGACATCGGCGATACTGACTTTGGTCAATAAATGATGCAGAGCATGACCAAATTCATGGAATAAAGTTAAAACCTCGTCATGGGTCAGTAGGCTTGGCTTGCCATCGACGGCAGGCGAGAAGTTGCCTACAACAAAGCATACAGGTAGGGTCTCATCGCCTGCCAAGGTGGCGTGCTTGTTTTGAAAATCTGACAACCATGCACCACCTGATTTGCCCGCACGAGCATATAGGTCAATGTAAACACCGCCAATCAAGCCATCTTTGTCATGCACCTCAAAAAACTGCACATCATCATGCCAAGTTGGTGCATCTTTGGCAATAAAGCGTACACCAAACAGCGTATCAATGATATTAAACATACCCTCTAGCACCACAGGTACAGGGAAGTAAGGGCGAATTGCCTCGTTGTCTAGGCTGTATTTGGCATTTTGTAACTTTTCGCTGATGAATGGAATGTCCCATGGTTGGACTTCATCAATCCCTAAAGTTTTGGCAAAGTCTTTAACTTGTGCTAAGTCCGCTTCAGCAAAAGGTCGTGCCTTATCAGCAAGATTTAATAAGAAAGTTTCAATTTCTTCATGGGTATCTGCCATCTTGGTGGCGAGCGATACTTGGGTGTAGTTATCAAAGCCAAGCAGGGCAGCTTGTTTGGCACGCAAGGTTAGAATGCGTGTCATGATGTCGCTGTTGTCAAATTTGCTAGGCTTGCCGTCTTTTTCGCCATCAAAAGTCATCTGGTCAGATGCTCGTGTGTTGTAGGCGTGATATAGCGTTTCACGCAGGTTGCGGTCGGTGGCGTACTGCATGACTGCCAGATACATCGGCATATCCAGTGTGGCGACATAGTCAGTTGGCAAAGTGGCTGTGGGGTGCTTGGCTTTGTAGTTGTCGCCTGCTGCTTTTAATAGGGCAAGTCCGCTTGGGGTGATGCCGTCTAATTGAGCCTGTGTTAGTGGCAGGGCAAAAGCAGCACTGGCATCTAGCACATTGTCTGAAAACTTAGCAGACAGTAGCGACAACTCGCTTTGAATGTCGGCAAATTGGGCTTTTTTGTGATCAGGTAGGCTCACTCCTGATAAATCAAAGCCTTGCAAGGCAAGAGTGACAGCACGCACACGAGCGATGTCGTTACTGTCAGACAACTGGCTTTCCACGGATTTATACAAGTCGTACAAAGGTTTTGATTGACCAACACGCACACCAAACTCACTGAGTTTTGGCAAAATCTCGTGATGAACATGGCGAATCTCGTCATTATTCATGACGCTATTGAGATGTGATAGCACACCAAAAGGGCGATGAATGGCGTGGTTTAGGCTGTCAAATTCATCAATGATGGCAAGTGGCATACCGCCCGTTTCTGCTTGCTCTATTTTATCCAAAAACGCATGAGCAACACCAAGTGCGTGCGTAATGTCATCTGCAAGTTGTTGGGGGCTGGCTTTACTAAAATCTACTAAGCGTAAGCGTGAATCAAAGTTGTTGTGGTTAAAATCAATGCTCATGGTATGTCCAATATGAATAAATGTTATAAAATTATAAGGGCGAGTAGGACAATTTGCAATGACGGGCGGTGTTTTTTGGGGATTTTATTTTGGTTTGGGCTGTGCTATTTGTGGGTGTCAGTTTTTGGGAGCTTTGAAGTTGAGATAAAATTGATAGTCAGATAAAAAATGTGCCAAAAATCGTGCTACAATGACTGATTTGTTTATTGCTAAAAATATCATGCCCCATGAACCCCATTACTGTTACCAGTTATAATATCCATAAAGGTATGTCTCCTTTTAATCGCCTTGTTAAGCTAGATGGTATGGCAGGGGCGATTAAGTCCCTTAATCCTGATATTTTGTGCTTACAAGAGGTACAAGGACAAAACCTAAAACGAGCGGTTGCTTTTAATGAGTATCCTAATCAGTCGCAACATGAATGGTTTGGTGAGTATTTGTCATATGCTGACAGCTATGGTAAAAATGCACAGTACGAACACGGTCATCATGGCAATGCTGTGCTGTCTTGCCACCCACTTGACCCCAAGCATAATGTCAATATCACAGTAACTCGCCTAGAAAAGCGAGGGGTGTTGCATTGTGAGGTGTATCCTGATGGCTGGGGTGTGCCTGTCGTGGTGCTGTGTGTTCATTTAAACCTGCTTCACATGGATAGAGTGAAACAGTATCAAGCCATCATTGATTATATTGATGGCAATATCAACAAAGATACCCCTTTGATTTTGGCAGGAGATTTTAATGATTGGACAAAAAAATCAACCAAGGTTTTAGAATCTTTAGGCATGGTGGAGGCGTTTTATGACATTCATGGGGCGTATCCTGCCACCTATCCTGCCAAAATGCCTGTATTAAGCCTTGATCGCATCTATGTACGAAACCTAAAAGTCCATCACGCCACTGTTCATGCTGGCATTCCGTGGTCAAATTTATCCGACCATCTACCAATCAGTGCGGTGGTGGGGTTGGTGTAGATTGATTATAAAATGCCCATGTAGTTTTTGTTACTGTGCGATTGGTATTTTGGTTATTTGATGAGACATAAAAAAGGCGAGCTGATAAAGCAATTCGCCTTTTTTATGTATGGGCTAATGGGCTATTCAACTGTTACCGATTTTGCCAGATTTCTTGGTTTATCAACATCAGTGCCACGCACCAAAGCGACATGATAGGACAGTAGCTGTACGGCGATGGTATGAACGATGGGCGATAGCACACCGACATGGCGTGGTGTACGGATTACATGAACCCCTTCGGTCTCGGTAAAGTCGCTGTCAAGGTCGGTCAGAACAAACAGCTCGCCACCCCTTGCACCGACTTCTTGCATATTGGCTTTGACTTTATCGAGTAGCTTATCGTTTGGTGCGATGACCACCACAGGCATATTTTCATCAACAAGTGCTAGCGGACCATGCTTTAGCTCGCCTGCTGGATAGGCTTCTGCATGAATGTAGGTCAGCTCTTTTAGTTTTAATGCCCCTTCTAGGGCGATTGGGTAGTGAATGCCACGACCTAAGAATAATGCTGATGGTTTGGTGGCGAATTTTTGTGCCCAAGTAGAAAGCTGTGGCTCAAGATTTAGGGCGTGCTGAATGCTACCGGGCAGTAGGCGTAGCTCTTCGCCATATTGTGCCACCTGCTCATCGCTGATGTGTCCACGCAACCTGCCTAAGGTTACTGCCAGACCAAATAAGATCACAAGCTGTGTGGTAAAGGCTTTGGTGCTTGCTACGCCAATCTCTGCCCCTGCACGGGTATAGATGGCAAGCGTGCTATTGCGTGGTAGGGCAGACTCCATGACATTGCAGACAGATAGGCTGTATTCATGACCTTCACTGATGGCGTATTTTAAGGCTTCCATTGTGTCTAGTGTCTCGCCTGACTGACTGATGGTGATGATCAGCTCGCTTGGGTCGGCGATGACATCACGATAGCGATATTCGCTGGCAATCTCAACATCACAGCGAATTTTGGCGATGGATTCTAGCCAATATTTGCCCGTCAAAGCGGCATAGTACGAAGTACCGCAGGCGAGAATCTTAATGCTGTTAATCTTGGAGAATACCTCTGGGGCATTTTCGCCAAAATTCTTGGCAATAAAGCCACCGTCCAAGAAAATCTCTGCCGTATCAGCAACCGCTCTTGGTTGTTCATTGATTTCTTTTTGCATGAAGTGGCTGTATGGACCTAGCTCAAGGCTTGCCAATGATAGCTGAGAGGTTTTGATTTGACGCTGTGGGGTGTTGCCGTCTTTATCTAGCAGGGTTTCGATGCCGTCTGCACTAAGTAAGGCAATGTCGCCATCTTCTAGGTAGCTGACTTGACGAGTAAATGACACCACCGCCGACACATCAGATGCAATGAATACTTCATGCTCGCCAAAACCGATGAGTAGCGGACAACCCATGCGAGCGACCACCATTTTGGTTGGGTCGTTTGGGGTGATGACAGCGATGGCATAAGCACCATGAAAGCGAGAGCAGGCAGTCTGAACGGCACGGTAAAGATGACCACCATTTTGGGTGTATTCGTGGTGAATGCTGTGGGCGATGACTTCGGTGTCAGTCTGGGATTCAAAATGGAACCCCAATGCTTCTAAGCGAGTACGCTCCGCCTCAAAATTCTCAATGATGCCGTTATGCACCACCGCAATCGTACCGCCTGAGATGTGTGGGTGAGCGTTTGGCTCTGTTACGCCACCGTGCGTTGCCCAGCGAGTGTGCCCGATACCGATGTTGCTAAATAACCCTTTGGCTTTGGCTGCTTCTTCCATGAGTGCCACACGACCAACACGGCGAACCCGTTTGATTTTGTTTTCATTTTCGCTATACACAGCGATACCAGATGAATCATAGCCTCGATATTCTAGGCGTTTTAGACCATCGGTCAAAAAATCAACAACATTAGCTTGGCTACGAATGGCCCCAACGATACCGCACATAAACATTCCTTAGTATCAAAAAAATCAATGAAAAATTAAGCGAACAGCTTCATCGCTTAGAATACGACCAATATCACAGATGCTTTTTATTGGTCTTGTTATTATAGTGGACTTTGGTGCTGTGTGGGGCTAAATTGACAATGATTTACAAAAATTAAACACCTTATGGCGTGTAAGGTGTTTCATTTTGGTTGTGAGTGAGTGATGAGTTTAGCTTTGAGGGGATTTGAGTAGGGCTTTGGCGATGACTTGACCGCCATCATGTAGCTCAAGAGACAGCTCGTCCTTATCATCTTTGATGATATGCCAATCACCATCTGCTCGTGGATTGCCATTGGCGGTAACATTGATGCTCTTATTTTTTAGGCGAATCATTGGTGCTTTATGCTCGTATCCTGCATGGGGTAGGCCCAAGATTTCATAAGCAATGGCGGTAGCTTGGGCTCGGTGTGGTGCGACATAGCGACAAGGCGTGCCATGGATGCTGATGCAGTCGCCCAAGGCATAGATGTTCGGCACGCTCGTCTGCAAGGTAGCAGGATTGATGGCGATGCCTGTGCGTCTGTCAAAGTCAAGACCTGCTTGGGTGGGGAGTTGCTCGTCAATGACAAGCCCTGTCGCCACAATCACTTCATCAGCGTGTACAGTCTGCTCGCTGTCTGTGCCATCGTGTAGCGTGATGTCATGACCGCCAGATTGGTTCTCACTGATGGCTTTTACCATGCTTGAACCTAGCCAACTGATGCCTTTATTTATGATGGCAGCTAAAATGCGTTCGCCTGCCACCACAGGCAACATGGCAGATAATGGATAAGCATTAACATCAATCAAACTGACGGTATGCCCTGCATTGATTAGGTCTTCGGCAAGTTCGGTGCCAACCATGCCAGCACCGATGATGGCGATGTGTCTTGGTGTGTCTTGATGGTTAAGGGCTGTTTGTAGTTTGCTAAATTGCTCAAGATTATTGACATGCCAAGTCGCTTTTGGGTTGATGGTAGGCGGATAGGCAGGCGTCGCCCCAATGGCAAGCACCAGATGATCATAGCTTATGCTGTCGCTAGGCGTATGCACTGTTTGTGTGGCGGTATCAATGCTAGTAACGACAGTGTTTGCCAATAGTGTGATTTGGTTGTCTTTAGCTGATTGTACCGCTGTGGTTCGAACAAGCTCTTGGGCGGTCTTGCCCTGAGAGATGGCGACAGATAGCATGGGTTTATGATAACGGTCGCCCAAGTCAGCACAGATGAGCGTGATGGGAATGTCTTTATTTAGCGTGCGTAGGGCATCAACCACGCTCCAACCAGCCAAGCCTGCACCGATGATGACAACGCCTTGTTTATGCGTGCTGTCAGTACTGCTGATTTGATGCTCATCATAAGGCTCAAAACCATCTTTAGTAACGCCACACACAGGGCAATGCCAGTCGTCAGGGATATCATCAAAGCGAGTGCCAGCAGGTAGTCCGCTGGTGGGGTCGCCAGCTTGCTCATCATAAATATATCCGCAGGCAAGGCAGATGAATTTTTTCCAATGGGGTTGTTTGTCTGTGCTAATGCTCATAAATGACCTTGTTGATTGTTGTGACGGGGTGGTGTGTGCTTGGTTTGGTATTGCCAAAATTTTATCAAACCAAAACATAAAATCAGCTTACATTTGTTCTATTTTAGCACAGTCATGGGCAGTATTCATAACAAAATATGGCAGGGCGGTCAGCCGTTGGATGCAGATTTGTATTTTTTTAAGTCGTCCCCATTTAGTCATCATCTGTATCTAATAAAGAAGCAATCTTATGACCGACATTCAAACCCCAAATTCTGCCAACCAATACCGCCAGCGATTTTTTATTGAGCGGTCGCCTGTGCGTGGTGATGTGGTACGCTTAACGGAGGCATATCAGACCATCATCACCAAAAAAAATTATCCCACCGCCGTCAAAGCACTGCTTGGCGAGATGCTAGTGGCGGCAAGTTTATTGATTGGTACTCTAAAAATCAATGGCAGGCTGTCTGTACAATTACAATCATCAGATGAGACAAGCCTGCTGTCATGGGCGATGGCGGAGTGTGATCACACAGGGTGCGTGCGTGCGTTAGCAGGTTTTAAAGAGAATCAGGCATGGCAGAATATCAACACCAGTCGTCAGGCGTTCGGTCAGCTAGGGCAGGGGGTGGTGCTGTTCATCAGTATCCATCCAGAGCGAGGCGAGGCGTATCAAGGCATTGTAGAGCGTGTCAGTGATGATTTGGCAGAGTGCTTGGCACATTATCAAAAGCAGTCAGCCCAGATTCCTACTCTCTTAAAACTTGCCACCAGTGATGAAGTGGCAGGTGGGATTTTGGTGCAACTACTACCGCAGACGGACGAAGACCGTGAAAACGATCCAGACCTATGGGAGCGTATGAGTGCATTGACTGGCACCATCAAGACCGATGAGCTGACAGAATTGCAGGCAGATGAAATTTTATATCGTCTATATCATGAAGAAGAAGTGGTCACTCCTGAGGCGAATCCGCTGAGTTTTGGTTGTACTTGTTCTGCCCAAAAAAGTGAGGGGGCGATTTTGCAGTTAGGGCATGAAGAAGCCTTGAATGCGTTGGACGCACATGGTGGCGTGTTGGCACTTGACTGCGGTTTTTGTGGGCAGTCGTATCAATTTGATGAGGCGAAAATTAACGCCTTGTTCATTTAACCTTGGCTGTATTGGCACTAAAAAAGAGCGTTTGGAACGCTCTTTTTGTTTGGCTGTGATGCTAGGTGGTTGGTGGTATGTAGCGTTTGTGCTTATTGATGTGGTTTTCAAATAGTCTAAAACCAATCATCAAAATCCACGCAAGCAGTAGGTAGATGATGCCTGCTGCGGTGTACATTTCAAGGTGCAGATAATTGACCGCCCCCAAATTTTTGGCGGTATAAGTCAGTTCCGCCAGTGTGATGGATGCCGCCAATGCACTGCCTTTTAGGATAAATAGCACCTCGTTGCTGTATGCAGGAATCATGATACCAAAGGCACGAGGCAAGATGATGCGGCGTACTTTTTGGGTATTTGACATACCGATGGCATCAGCTGCTTCAAGCTCGCCTTTAGGAATGGCAGCGATAGAGCCTCTGATAATCTCAGCGATATAAGCGGCGGTATTTAGGGTAAACGCAATGATGGCACACCAGTAGGCTTTGGAGAAAATCGGATCCCACAGAAAGCTGTCTTTGATGAAGTCAAACTGACCTAGCCCTTGATAAATCAAGAAAATCTGAATGAGTAGCGGGGTGCCACGAAAAAAGAAAATATAAGCAAAGGGTAGGGCTTTTATCCATAAATGCCTAGATGAACGCATCAGCCCCAAAACCACGCCAACAATCAAACCAAACAAACACGACAGCACCACAAGCTCAATGGTTAGAACCGATGCTTGTAGCATGGTGGGCAGTTGGTCAATAATAGCACCCCAATTTAGGCTCATGCTTGCCCCCCTTTGTGTTTGGTCATGGACTTGGCGTAGCGAGCAGCGGGGTTGGCACGCCACTCAAAATGCGTCAAAAGTAAAGTGATGACGGTGGTTAATGCCAAATAAATGAGTGCTGCAACGATATAAAAAGTAAAAGGCTGTTGGGTGCTTTGAACGGCACGAGTGGCATAGTACATCAAATCTTGCAAACCAATCAAGGAGACAAGGGCGGTGTCTTTGAGCAAAACCAAAGTCAGATTGCCAAGACCAGGCAGGGCGACCAGCCACATCTGTGGCAAGATGATGCGTCTGATGGTCTGAACAGGTCTCATGCCAAGACTTTGGGCGGATTCCCATTGACCCTTTGGAATGTCTTGGATTGCCATGCGAAAGACTTCGGTGGCATAAGCACCAAACATCAAAGACAATGCCGTCACACCTGCCCAAAACCTACTCAAATCAGTGCGACCGGTATAGCCCATTTGATTGGCGATGAGTTGTAGTAATGCCTCGCCCCCAAAATAAACAAAAAACACCATGAGTAGTTCAGGCACGCCACGCACGACCGTTGTATAAATGTCAGCAAGACGCTGCAGAGACCAGATGCCAGAGAGTTTGGCACCTGCACCCATCAAACCAAATAGCAGACCAAACAGCAAACTTGTCGCTCCTAGCTGAATGGTCAGCCATGTGCCTTTGAGTAAAATCGGACCGTAGCCGTGTAAATCAAACACAAAAATGCCTTACTAAAAAAATACCAAAAGCCAATGATAAAACTATCGAAATATCAAAAAGTATCAGAATAAATACAAATTGGGCATTCATTAAAAATAAATAAGCCCAAACTGCCTATTCTAACAAAATTTTGGATTGTATGAAATGTTTATTTTGGTCTATGTCATAATAAAAGGTGGTAGATTGTTTTACCATGCATCAATCTACCATGTATAAAAAACACCACCCATCAGGGTGGCATCTTTTTAAACAATTCTACCAAAAACTACTGCTCAACATAAATCTGCACCTCAACACGGCGATTGGGTTGTAGACAACGGATTTGTTGTTTTTTGGTGCCATTGATAGAGCAGTCTTTTATTGGCATATACTCACCTGCACCTGTGGTATTTAGTATATCTGATGCAATACCTTTTGATAACAGATAGGTAGCAACCGTATCAGCACGACTTTTTGATAAAGCCAGATTATACTCTTTTGAACCTAGTCTGTCAGTATGACCGATGATATGGGCTTTTACTTTACCTTGGCTTTGATAGTCTTTTAGCTTATCTGCAAGCTCATCAAGTTTGGTCAGACCACCTGGTAACATATCTTTTATACCTGATTTATCAAAAGCAAATAAAGCATCTGCTTGCAAGGCAAAAGTTTCTGTTGGTGTCGCAGGCGAAGATGGCATCTGCTGAACGATGTCTTGAATCACTGCTTGAGTGTGTAGCAAACCTGCTTGTTTTACTTTCTCTTCACACTCAGGTGCAGACCAGTACATGGCATTGATGGTTTTGTTTTTATCAAAACGAATTTGGAATTGACATTGTCTGTAATCACCTACTTGATCACGATAATTAAAGATGTAATTCCATTCATAAACACCATACAAGCCTTCATGATAATGCGGATAGCCAATCAAATGATACAGCTGATCTTTACTCATGCCATGTTCAATCTGAGCAATGTTACTCCAATTAGCCCGTGAGCCTTTATAGTTATTTGATGAAACAACAGCATCATCAATCTTTGGAAACTCAACCTCTGTGTCTGTTTCAACTTCCAAAGCAGAAGTTGAAACACAACCAGTTAGCGTCATCGCCATCAACATCACACCAAACAATGCGGTATGTTTTTTATTCATATCATGTTTTCCTAAGATAAAAGTTATCGCAATGGGTGGGTTACCAGGTAAAGCCTACGCCCACACCATAGCCAAGGTTCTTCTCGGTGTCAACATTTAAGTTTGACTTCAATGCCATGCGTCCATTGTCACTCAAGCGAGAATAACCAATGGCGATTGCTTTCTTATCGCGGAAGCCGCCCAATGCTGCCGATACCATAGATTTGCCTGGCATCATGACTTGTGGTAGGGACGCTGCAGCGTTATTACCGGCAATACCTGCTTGTAGCTGACTTTCAATTTTACCGATGTGGTTATAAACATTCATCAGCTGACCACCATTGACGATATCTTTACTGTCTGGTGCGATATGACCATCAGCCACATTGGTGATGCGTGCTGCACTGCCATCGTTCTGCTGAATTCTGATGGTATCATCACCTTCATGAACAATCTGTGGTCCTGTAGTAGCATCACCTAAGGTGATACCCTCTTTAAAGGTCGCTTTCTCTTTAACAGTCAATGATTTTTCAAGCGTTGTATCACCATTTGCTGTTAACTTCTCAACAGTTGTATCACCCTTAACTATCAAGGTTTTATCAATCGTTGTGTTACCAGTCACATTCAGCGTACCATTAACAGCAGTATTTTTCAGCTTGGTTTCGCCATTGGTTACTGACAAGCCATTATTTACCTCAACTGTATCTTTAAAGGTCGCTTTCTCTTTAACAGTCAATGATTTTTCAAGCGTTGTATCGCCATTTGCTGTTAACTTCTCAACAGTTGTATCACCCTTAACTATCAAGGTTTTATCAATCGTTGTGTTACCAGTCACATTCAGCGTACCATTAACAGCAGTATTTTTCAGCTTGGTTTCGCCATTGGTTACTGTCAAGCCATTATTTACCTCAACTGTATCTTTAAAGGTCGCTTGTTTTTCAACCGTTAGGGTTTGATTCACAACAGTCTTTTGAAGCGTTGTATCGCCATTTGCAGTGAAATCAGTAACGGTTGTCTTTTGAAGCGTCGTATCACCTTTAACATTTAAGCCACCAGCTTCAACAGTCAGACCATCGCCGGCAGTAATACGACCAGTGGTTTCAATATTGCTTAAACCGCTAATATTCTTAGCAAGTTTTACAACCAACTTGCCATCACCATCTTTCATCACTCCGATATTATTATCAGACAGCTTGGTTGCATCCGTTAAGCCACCGGCAATGGTTAGCGTCTCACCTAATTTACGATGGACTTCTTGATTGTCATCACCAACGAACTTCAGGCCTTTATTTGCCTGTGCATCCAGCTGGCTCTTATTGACTGCATCGTTAGGGTCAACACCATCAGCAACGCCACTAACTTTCGCTCCTTCTGCCGTATTTTCAATACTAAATGTATTGGTTTTACCAGCATTGGTTGCGGTCATTTCAAGCTTATTGTTTTGTAGGTTTAATTGGTTTTTTGGTCCAATGAGTGAGATGCCTTTTGCATTAAACTCGCCCCCGTTACCATCTTTATCGATAACATTCACACCATCGCCACTAAGACTGCTTTCACCATCTTTGCCGATGACCGATAAACCACCTTCTTTAAGACTGCTTTCACCATCTTTACCGATAACTGATAAACCGCCTTCTTCAAGACTACTGCTGCCGTTTTTGCCTTCAACTGACAAACCGGTTTCTTCAAGACTACTACTACCGTCTTTGCCGATGACCGATAAACCACCTTCTTTAAGACTGCTTTCACCATCTTTACCGATAACTGATAAACCGCCTTCTTCAAGACTACTGCTGCCGTTTTTGCCCGCAACTGACAAACCGGTTTCTTCAAGACTACTGCTGCCGTTTTTGCCGATGACCGATAAACCGCCTTCTTTAAGACTGCTTTCACCGTCTTTACCGATAACTGATAAACCGCCTTCTTCAAGACTACTACTACCGTTTTTGCCTTCAACAGCAACACCGTTCGCCGTCACTTTGCTGACATTACCGTCTCTGTCTGCAACAGTAAGCCCGCCTTTATCGACTGTGCTCTCACCGCCGCCATTACCGACTGCACCGCCGCCAGCACCATTGCCGTTACCGACATTACCGCCATTGCCACCGACATTACTACCACCGCCGTTGCCCAGAGTACTACCACCGCCATTACCCTGTGTCTTAACACCTGCAGGGGAGAGTGTGGTCACATCACCCTTATCATCTTTAAGCGTTAATGTCTTTTTAAGAGAGAAGGTAAAGGTTGTACCTTCTTGTTTAATATCCAAGTTGTCACCGGCAATCAGCTTAATCAAATCACCAGCTCTCACCACTTCTTCGGATGCACCAGAATTAGTACCAAGTCCGGTTTGACCGGAGATGACTTGGAAACCGGATTGATTAATCGCATAGGCAATATCTCTGGCGGTCATCAGTTTCTTAGCATTGTCTATCGCATCGAAAGATACCATTGGAATATCTAATCGACCGCTATTGCTTACCATCAAATCGGTGGTGTTAGCAGCAATCTTATTGCCGTCAATCAGCTTAATGGTGTCATTATCAACATTGACATTAAAGGTCACTTTGCTTGTTTTGCTGTTACCCTCACGAGTGACAACTGCAGTAGTTGCCTTACCATCGATAAAGTCAACTGTATCAAAACCACGAATAAAGTCTCTTGATGCACCATTGTTTTTTAGGTTAAAGCCCACCGACAACACATCAGCTATGGTTGCTGCACGAGACAATCTTTTTGCTCTTTCTGCTGGATCATCTGTTGGTTTAGAAATATCTAATTTGGCATCAATATCTGATGACAGTGTATTATCAGCAGTCGCTGCGATATTACCTGGCAAACCACTAATACCTGTATTGTCAAGCAACAGTGGCGGTTGATTCTCTTTTGAACTTGGGATCTCTATCGCATCAAAGGTTGATTTACCTTTTACATCCATACCTTTGGTTACTTTCAGCTTGCCATCAACAGTGGTGTCTTTAAGATTGGTATCACCAGAGACATACAAATCACCTTGAACACCTGCATCACCAGAGACAAGACTATTACCTATAGTAAAACTATCACCAATGGTGACATTGTTCCCAACGGTGGTTAATCCACCTAATAACATGGTTGCTTTTTTCACTGTCAAACCACCACCAATAGTCGCAGCTCCAGTGGTTGTCAGTGTGTTTGTCGCTACTGAATCTAGGTTTTGAAGATTCTTGGCAAGTTTTACAATCAATCCCTGATTATTAGGATTTTTCACTACACCGATATTACTGTCAGTCAGATTCCCCTCTTGGGTTACACCACCGGTAATCGTCAGCGCCTGACCTAATTCACGATGGACTTCACCGTTAATATCGCCTGCAAACTTAAGACCTTTAGTGGTAATACCAGCAATTCCGTCCTTCACTTGCTTAAAGTTAACCGCATCACCGTCTTGTTCACCAGCAGCAATATTGGTAATACGTGCTGCACCACCACCATTCTTCTGAACTTTGATATTGTCACCATCACGCACAATCTTCGGACCGGTAGTGTCACCTAAGGTCACACCTTGTTTAAAGGTCGCCTGCTTATCAACAACCAAGGTATCTTTAAGCTGTGCTTGACCCTCAACGATTAACGCATCTTTAAGCGTCACTTCGCCGCTTGCTTCTAATTGTGTAACCGTTGTTTTACCAGTCACATCCAACGCACCAGCAACATCCACTTTTTGAAGCAATGTATTACCGGTTGCTGTTAGGTTAGCAACTTTTGTGTCACCGGTTACTTCCAAACCTTGTTGCAACTCAGTTTTGCCGCCGGTTACTGTCAAACCACCGTTCAAATTGGTTTTACCGGCAGTCACATCCAGACCTTGTTCAAAGGTTGCTTTTTGCTTAACAGCTAGCGTTTCATTAACAGTCAAAGTCTTAAGCGTAGTATTGCCATTGGTTACTTCCAAGTTACCCTGAGCAACAGTCAAACCTTGATTTGCCGTAACTGCACCATTAAAGGTTGCTTCTTTGGTAACAACCAAGGTATCTTTAAGCTGTGCTTGACCCTCAACGATTAACGCATCTTTAAGCGTCACTTCGCCGCTTGCTTCTAATTGTGTAACCGTTGTTTTACCAGTCACATCCAACGCACCAGTAACATCCACTTTTTGAAGCGATGTATCACCGGTCACTGTCAAACCACCACCAATAGTCGCAGCTCCAGTGGTTGTCAGTGTGTTTGTCGCTACTGAATCTAGGTTTTGAAGATTCTTGGCAAGTTTTACAATCAATCCCTGATTATTAGGATTTTTCACTACACCGATATTACTGTCAGTCAGATTCCCCTCTTGGGTTACACCACCGGTAATCGTCAGCGCCTGACCTAATTCACGATGGACTTCACCGTTAATATCGCCTGCAAACTTAAGACCTTTAGTGGTAATACCAGCAATTCCGTCCTTCACTTGCTTAAAGTTAACCGCATCACCGTCTTGTTCACCAGCAGCAATATTGGTAATACGTGCTGCACCACCACCATTCTTCTGAACTTTGATATTGTCACCATCACGCACAATCTTCGGACCGGTAGTGTCACCTAAGGTCACACCTTGTTTAAAGGTCGCCTGCTTATCAACAACCAAGGTATCTTTAAGCTGTGCTTGACCCTCAACGATTAACGCATCTTTAAGCGTCACTTCGCCGCTTGCTTCTAATTGTGTAACCGTTGTTTTACCAGTCACATCCAACGCACCAGCAACATCCACTTTTTGAAGCAATGTATTACCGGTCACTGTCAAACCACCACCAATAGTCGCAGCTCCAGTGGTTGTCAGTGTGTTTGTCGCTACTGAATCTAGGTTTTGAAGATTCTTGGCAAGTTTTACAATCAATCCCTGATTATTAGGATTTTTCACTACACCGATATTACTGTCAGTCAGATTCCCCTCTTGGGTTACACCACCGGTAATCGTCAGCGCCTGACCTAATTCACGATGGACTTCACCGTTAATATCGCCTGCAAACTTAAGACCTTTAGTGGTAATACCAGCAATTCCGTCCTTCACTTGCTTAAAGTTAACCGCATCACCGTCTTGTTCACCAGCAGCAATATTGGTAATACGTGCTGCACCACCACCATTCTTCTGAACTTTGATATTGTCACCATCACGCACAATCTTCGGACCGGTAGTGTCACCTAAGGTCACACCTTGTTTAAAGGTCGCCTGCTTATCAACAACCAAGGTATCTTTAAGCTGTGCTTGACCCTCAACGATTAACGCATCTTTAAGCGTCACTTCGCCGCTTGCTTCTAATTGTGTAACCGTTGTTTTACCAGTCACATCCAACGCACCAGCAACATCCACTTTTTGAAGCAATGTATTACCGGTTGCTGTTAGGTTAGCAACTTTTGTGTCACCGGTTACTTCCAAACCTTGTTGCAACTCAGTTTTGCCGCCGGTTACTGTCAAACCACCGTTCAAATTGGTTTTACCGGCAGTCACATCCAGACCTTGTTCAAAGGTTGCTTTTTGCTTAACAGCTAGCGTTTCATTAACAGTCAAAGTCTTAAGCGTAGTATTGCCATTGGTTACTTCCAAGTTACCCTGAGCAACAGTCAAACCTTGATTTGCCGTAACTGCACCATTAAAGGTTGCTTCTTTGGTAACAACCAAGGTATCTTTAAGCTGTGCTTGACCCTCAACGATTAACGCATCTTTAAGCGTCACTTCGCCGCTTGCTTCTAATTGTGTAACCGTTGTTTTACCAGTCACATCCAACGCACCAGTAACATCCACTTTTTGAAGCGATGTATCACCGGTCACTGTCAAACCACCACCAATAGTCGCAGCTCCAGTGGTTGTCAGTGTGTTTGTCGCTACTGAATCTAGGTTTTGAAGATTCTTGGCAAGTTTTACAATCAATCCCTGATTATTAGGATTTTTCACTACACCGATATTACTGTCAGTCAGATTCCCCTCTTGGGTTACACCACCGGTAATCGTCAGCGCCTGACCTAATTCACGATGGACTTCACCGTTAATATCGCCTGCAAACTTAAGACCTTTAGTGGTAATACCAGCAATTCCGTCCTTCACTTGCTTAAAGTTAACCGCATCACCGTCTTGTTCACCAGCAGCAATATTGGTAATACGTGCTGCACCACCACCATTCTTCTGAACTTTGATATTGTCACCATCACGCACAATCTTCGGACCGGTAGTGTCACCTAAGGTCACACCTTGTTTAAAGGTCGCCTGCTTATCAACAACCAAGGTATCTTTAAGCTGTGCTTGACCCTCAACGATTAACGCATCTTTAAGCGTCACTTCGCCGCTTGCTTCTAATTGTGTAACCGTTGTTTTACCAGTCACATCCAACGCACCAGCAACATCCACTTTTTGAAGCAATGTATTACCGGTTGCTGTTAGGTTAGCAACTTTTGTGTCACCGGTTACTTCCAAACCTTGTTGCAACTCAGTTTTGCCGCCGGTTACTGTCAAACCACCGTTCAAATTGGTTTTACCGGCAGTCACATCCAGACCTTGTTCAAAGGTTGCTTTTTGCTTAACAGCTAGCGTTTCATTAACAGTCAAAGTCTTAAGCGTAGTATTGCCATTGGTTACTTCCAAGTTACCCTGAGCAACAGTCAAACCTTGATTTGCCGTAACTGCACCATTAAAGGTTGCTTCTTTGGTAACAACCAAGGTATCTTTAAGCTGTGCTTGACCCTCAACGATTAACGCATCTTTAAGCGTCACTTCGCCGCTTGCTTCTAATTGTGTAACCGTTGTTTTACCAGTCACATCCAACGCACCAGTAACATCCACTTTTTGAAGCGATGTATCACCGGTCACTGTCAAACCACCACCAATAGTCGCAGCTCCAGTGGTTGTCAGTGTGTTTGTCGCTACTGAATCTAGGTTTTGAAGATTCTTGGCAAGTTTTACAATCAATCCCTGATTATTAGGATTTTTCACTACACCGATATTACTGTCAGTCAGATTCCCCTCTTGGGTTACACCACCGGTAATCGTCAGCGCCTGACCTAATTCACGATGGACTTCACCGTTAATATCGCCTGCAAACTTAAGACCTTTAGTGGTAATACCAGCAATTCCGTCCTTCACTTGCTTAAAGTTAACCGCATCACCGTCTTGTTCACCAGCAGCAATATTGGTAATACGTGCTGCACCACCACCATTCTTCTGAACTTTGATATTGTCACCATCACGCACAATCTTCGGACCGGTAGTGTCACCTAAGGTCACACCTTGTTTAAAGGTCGCCTGCTTATCAACAACCAAGGTATCTTTAAGCTGTGCTTGACCCTCAACGATTAACGCATCTTTAAGCGTCACTTCGCCGCTTGCTTCTAATTGTGTAACCGTTGTTTTACCAGTCACATCCAACGCACCAGCAACATCCACTTTTTGAAGCAATGTATTACCGGTCACTGTCAAACCACCACCAATAGTCGCAGCTCCAGTGGTTGTCAGTGTGTTTGTCGCTACTGAATCTAGGTTTTGAAGATTCTTGGCAAGTTTTACAATCAATCCCTGATTATTAGGATTTTTCACTACACCGATATTACTGTCAGTCAGATTCCCCTCTTGGGTTACACCACCGGTAATCGTCAGCGCCTGACCTAATTCACGATGGACTTCACCGTTAATATCGCCTGCAAACTTAAGACCTTTAGTGGTAATACCAGCAATTCCGTCCTTCACTTGCTTAAAGTTAACCGCATCACCGTCTTGTTCACCAGCAGCAATATTGGTAATACGTGCTGCACCACCACCATTCTTCTGAACTTTGATATTGTCACCATCACGCACAATCTTCGGACCGGTAGTGTCACCTAAGGTCACACCTTGTTTAAAGGTCGCCTGCTTATCAACAACCAAGGTATCTTTAAGCTGTGCTTGACCCTCAACGATTAACGCATCTTTAAGCGTCACTTCGCCGCTTGCTTCTAATTGTGTAACCGTTGTTTTACCAGTCACATCCAACGCACCAGCAACATCCACTTTTTGAAGCAATGTATTACCGGTTGCTGTTAGGTTAGCAACTTTTGTGTCACCGGTTACTTCCAAACCTTGTTGCAACTCAGTTTTGCCGCCGGTTACTGTCAAACCACCGTTCAAATTGGTTTTACCGGCAGTCACATCCAGACCTTGTTCAAAGGTTGCTTTTTGCTTAACAGCTAGCGTTTCATTAACAGTCAAAGTCTTAAGCGTAGTATTGCCATTGGTTACTTCCAAGTTACCCTGAGCAACAGTCAAACCTTGATTTGCCGTAACTGCACCATTAAAGGTTGCTTCTTTGGTAACAACCAAGGTATCTTTAAGCTGTGCTTGACCCTCAACGATTAACGCATCTTTAAGCGTCACTTCGCCGCTTGCTTCTAATTGTGTAACCGTTGTTTTACCAGTCACATCCAACGCACCAGTAACATCCACTTTTTGAAGCGATGTATCACCGGTCACTGTCAAACCACCACCAATAGTCGCAGCTCCAGTGGTTGTCAGTGTGTTTGTCGCTACTGAATCTAGGTTTTGAAGATTCTTGGCAAGTTTTACAATCAATCCCTGATTATTAGGATTTTTCACTACACCGATATTACTGTCAGTCAGATTCCCCTCTTGGGTTACACCACCGGTAATCGTCAGCGCCTGACCTAATTCACGATGGACTTCACCGTTAATATCGCCTGCAAACTTAAGACCTTTAGTGGTAATACCAGCAATTCCGTCCTTCACTTGCTTAAAGTTAACCGCATCACCGTCTTGTTCACCAGCAGCAATATTGGTAATACGTGCTGCACCACCACCATTCTTCTGAACTTTGATATTGTCACCATCACGCACAATCTTCGGACCGGTAGTGTCACCTAAGGTCACACCTTGTTTAAAGGTCGCCTGCTTATCAACAACCAAGGTATCTTTAAGCTGTGCTTGACCCTCAACGATTAACGCATCTTTAAGCGTCACTTCGCCGCTTGCTTCTAATTGTGTAACCGTTGTTTTACCAGTCACATCCAACGCACCAGCAACATCCACTTTTTGAAGCAATGTATTACCGGTTGCTGTTAGGTTAGCAACTTTTGTGTCACCGGTTACTTCCAAACCTTGTTGCAACTCAGTTTTGCCGCCGGTTACTGTCAAACCACCGTTCAAATTGGTTTTACCGGCAGTCACATCCAGACCTTGTTCAAAGGTTGCTTTTTGCTTAACAGCTAGCGTTTCATTAACAGTCAAAGTCTTAAGCGTAGTATTGCCATTGGTTACTTCCAAGTTACCCTGAGCAACAGTCAAACCTTGATTTGCCGTAACTGCACCATTAAAGGTTGCTTCTTTGGTAACAACCAAGGTATCTTTAAGCTGTGCTTGACCCTCAACGATTAACGCATCTTTAAGCGTCACTTCGCCGCTTGCTTCTAATTGTGTAACCGTTGTTTTACCAGTCACATCCAACGCACCAGTAACATCCACTTTTTGAAGCGATGTATCACCGGTCACTGTCAAACCACCACCAATAGTCGCAGCTCCAGTGGTTGTCAGTGTGTTTGTCGCTACTGAATCTAGGTTTTGAAGATTCTTGGCAAGTTTTACAATCAATCCCTGATTATTAGGATTTTTCACTACACCGATATTACTGTCAGTCAGATTCCCCTCTTGGGTTACACCACCGGTAATCGTCAGCGCCTGACCTAATTCACGATGGACTTCACCGTTAATATCGCCTGCAAACTTAAGACCTTTAGTGGTAATACCAGCAATTCCGTCCTTCACTTGCTTAAAGTTAACCGCATCACCGTCTTGTTCACCAGCAGCAATATTGGTAATACGTGCTGCACCACCACCATTCTTCTGAACTTTGATATTGTCACCATCACGCACAATCTTCGGACCGGTAGTGTCACCTAAGGTCACACCTTGTTTAAAGGTCGCCTGCTTATCAACAACCAAGGTATCTTTAAGCTGTGCTTGACCCTCAACGATTAACGCATCTTTAAGCGTCACTTCGCCGCTTGCTTCTAATTGTGTAACCGTTGTTTTACCAGTCACATCCAACGCACCAGCAACATCCACTTTTTGAAGCAATGTATTACCGGTTGCTGTTAGGTTAGCAACTTTTGTGTCACCGGTTACTTCCAAACCTTGTTGCAACTCAGTTTTGCCGCCGGTTACTGTCAAACCACCGTTCAAATTGGTTTTACCGGCAGTCACATCCAGACCTTGTTCAAAGGTTGCTTTTTGCTTAACAGCTAGCGTTTCATTAACAGTCAAAGTCTTAAGCGTAGTATTGCCATTGGTTACTTCCAAGTTACCCTGAGCAACAGTCAAACCTTGATTTGCCGTAACTGCACCATTAAAGGTTGCTTCTTTGGTAACAACCAAGGTATCTTTAAGCTGTGCTTGACCCTCAACGATTAACGCATCTTTAAGCGTCACTTCGCCGCTTGCTTCTAATTGTGTAACCGTTGTTTTACCAGTCACATCCAACGCACCAGTAACATCCACTTTTTGAAGCAATGTATTACCGGTCACTGTCAAACCACCACCAATAGTCGCAGCTCCAGTGGTTGTCAGTGTGTTTGTCGCTACTGAATCTAGGTTTTGAAGATTCTTGGCAAGTTTTACAATCAATCCCTGATTATTAGGATTTTTCACTACACCGATATTACTGTCAGTCAGATTCCCCTCTTGGGTTACACCACCGGTAATCGTCAGCGCCTGACCTAATTCACGATGGACTTCACCGTTAATATCGCCTGCAAACTTAAGACCTTTAGTGGTAATACCAGCAATTCCGTCCTTCACTTGCTTAAAGTTAACCGCATCACCGTCTTGTTCACCAGCAGCAATATTGGTAATACGTGCTGCACCACCACCATTCTTCTGAACTTTGATATTGTCACCATCACGCACAATCTTCGGACCGGTAGTGTCACCTAAGGTCACACCTTGTTTAAAGGTCGCCTGCTTATCAACAACCAAGGTATCTTTAAGCTGTGCTTGACCCTCAACGATTAACGCATCTTTAAGCGTCACTTCGCCGCTTGCTTCTAATTGTGTAACCGTTGTTTTACCAGTCACATCCAACGCACCAGCAACATCCACTTTTTGAAGCAATGTATTACCGGTTGCTGTTAGGTTAGCAACTTTTGTGTCACCGGTTACTTCCAAACCTTGTTGCAACTCAGTTTTGCCGCCGGTTACTGTCAAACCACCGTTCAAATTGGTTTTACCGGCAGTCACATCCAGACCTTGTTCAAAGGTTGCTTTTTGCTTAACAGCTAGCGTTTCATTAACAGTCAAAGTCTTAAGCGTAGTATTGCCATTGGTTACTTCCAAGTTACCCTGAGCAACAGTCAAACCTTGATTTGCCGTAACTGCACCATTAAAGGTTGCTTCTTTGGTAACAACCAAGGTATCTTTAAGCTGTGCTTGACCCTCAACGATTAACGCATCTTTAAGCGTCACTTCGCCGCTTGCTTCTAATTGTGTAACCGTTGTTTTACCAGTCACATCCAACGCACCAGTAACATCCACTTTTTGAAGCGATGTATCACCGGTCACTGTCAAACCACCACCAATAGTCGCAGCTCCAGTGGTTGTCAGTGTGTTTGTCGCTACTGAATCTAGGTTTTGAAGATTCTTGGCAAGTTTTACAATCAATCCCTGATTATTAGGATTTTTCACTACACCGATATTACTGTCAGTCAGATTCCCCTCTTGGGTTACACCACCGGTAATCGTCAGCGCCTGACCTAATTCACGATGGACTTCACCGTTAATATCGCCTGCAAACTTAAGACCTTTAGTGGTAATACCAGCAATTCCGTCCTTCACTTGCTTAAAGTTAACCGCATCACCGTCTTGTTCACCAGCAGCAATATTGGTAATACGTGCTGCACCACCACCATTCTTCTGAACTTTGATATTGTCACCATCACGCACAATCTTCGGACCGGTAGTGTCACCTAAGGTCACACCTTGTTTAAAGGTCGCCTGCTTATCAACAACCAAGGTATCTTTAAGCTGTGCTTGACCCTCAACGATTAACGCATCTTTAAGCGTCACTTCGCCGCTTGCTTCTAATTGTGTAACCGTTGTTTTACCAGTCACATCCAACGCACCAGCAACATCCACTTTTTGAAGCAATGTATTACCGGTTGCTGTTAGGTTAGCAACTTTTGTGTCACCGGTTACTTCCAAACCTTGTTGCAACTCAGTTTTGCCGCCGGTTACTGTCAAACCACCGTTCAAATTGGTTTTACCGGCAGTCACATCCAGACCTTGTTCAAAGGTTGCTTTTTGCTTAACAGCTAGCGTTTCATTAACAGTCAAAGTCTTAAGCGTAGTATTGCCATTGGTTACTTCCAAGTTACCCTGAGCAACAGTCAAACCTTGATTTGCCGTAACTGCACCATTAAAGGTTGCTTCTTTGGTAACAACCAAGGTATCTTTAAGCTGTGCTTGACCCTCAACGATTAACGCATCTTTAAGCGTCACTTCGCCGCTTGCTTCTAATTGTGTAACCGTTGTTTTACCAGTCACATCCAACGCACCAGTAACATCCACTTTTTGAAGCGATGTATCACCGGTCACTGTCAAACCACCACCAATAGTCGCAGCTCCAGTGGTTGTCAGTGTGTTTGTCGCTACTGAATCTAGGTTTTGAAGATTCTTGGCAAGTTTTACAATCAATCCCTGATTATTAGGATTTTTCACTACACCGATATTACTGTCAGTCAGATTCCCCTCTTGGGTTACACCACCGGTAATCGTCAGCGCCTGACCTAATTCACGATGGACTTCACCGTTAATATCGCCTGCAAACTTAAGACCTTTAGTGGTAATACCAGCAATTCCGTCCTTCACTTGCTTAAAGTTAACCGCATCACCGTCTTGTTCACCAGCAGCAATATTGGTAATACGTGCTGCACCACCACCATTCTTCTGAACTTTGATATTGTCACCATCACGCACAATCTTCGGACCGGTAGTGTCACCTAAGGTCACACCTTGTTTAAAGGTCGCCTGCTTATCAACAACCAAGGTATCTTTAAGCTGTGCTTGACCCTCAACGATTAACGCATCTTTAAGCGTCACTTCGCCGCTTGCTTCTAATTGTGTAACCGTTGTTTTACCAGTCACATCCAACGCACCAGCAACATCCACTTTTTGAAGCAATGTATTACCGGTTGCTGTTAGGTTAGCAACTTTTGTGTCACCGGTTACTTCCAAACCTTGTTGCAACTCAGTTTTGCCGCCGGTTACTGTCAAACCACCGTTCAAATTGGTTTTACCGGCAGTCACATCCAGACCTTGTTCAAAGGTTGCTTTTTGCTTAACAGCTAGCGTTTCATTAACAGTCAAAGTCTTAAGCGTAGTATTGCCATTGGTTACTTCCAAGTTACCCTGAGCAACAGTCAAACCTTGATTTGCCGTAACTGCACCATTAAAGGTTGCTTCTTTGGTAACAACCAAGGTATCTTTAAGCTGTGCTTGACCCTCAACGATTAACGCATCTTTAAGCGTCACTTCGCCGCTTGCTTCTAATTGTGTAACCGTTGTTTTACCAGTCACATCCAACGCACCAGTAACATCCACTTTTTGAAGCGATGTATCACCGGTCACTGTCAAACCACCACCAATAGTCGCAGCTCCAGTGGTTGTCAGTGTGTTTGTCGCTACTGAATCTAGGTTTTGAAGATTCTTGGCAAGTTTTACAATCAATCCCTGATTATTAGGATTTTTCACTACACCGATATTACTGTCAGTCAGATTCCCCTCTTGGGTTACACCACCGGTAATCGTCAGCGCCTGACCTAATTCACGATGGACTTCACCGTTAATATCGCCTGCAAACTTAAGACCTTTAGTGGTAATACCAGCAATTCCGTCCTTCACTTGCTTAAAGTTAACCGCATCACCGTCTTGTTCACCAGCAGCAATATTGGTAATACGTGCTGCACCACCACCATTCTTCTGAACTTTGATATTGTCACCATCACGCACAATCTTCGGACCGGTAGTGTCACCTAAGGTCACACCTTGTTTAAAGGTCGCCTGCTTATCAACAACCAAGGTATCTTTAAGCTGTGCTTGACCCTCAACGATTAACGCATCTTTAAGCGTCACTTCGCCGCTTGCTTCTAATTGTGTAACCGTTGTTTTACCAGTCACATCCAACGCACCAGCAACATCCACTTTTTGAAGCAATGTATTACCGGTTGCTGTTAGGTTAGCAACTTTTGTGTCACCGGTTACTTCCAAACCTTGTTGCAACTCAGTTTTGCCGCCGGTTACTGTCAAACCACCGTTCAAATTGGTTTTACCGGCAGTCACATCCAGACCTTGTTCAAAGGTTGCTTTTTGCTTAACAGCTAGCGTTTCATTAACAGTCAAAGTCTTAAGCGTAGTATTGCCATTGGTTACTTCCAAGTTACCCTGAGCAACAGTCAAACCTTGATTTGCCGTAACTGCACCATTAAAGGTTGCTTCTTTGGTAACAACCAAGGTATCTTTAAGCTGTGCTTGACCCTCAACGATTAACGCATCTTTAAGCGTCACTTCGCCGCTTGCTTCTAATTGTGTAACCGTTGTTTTACCAGTCACATCCAACGCACCAGTAACATCCACTTTTTGAAGCGATGTATCACCGGTCACTGTCAAACCACCACCAATAGTCGCAGCTCCAGTGGTTGTCAGTGTGTTTGTCGCTACTGAATCTAGGTTTTGAAGATTCTTGGCAAGTTTTACAATCAATCCCTGATTATTAGGATTTTTCACTACACCGATATTACTGTCAGTCAGATTCCCCTCTTGGGTTACACCACCGGTAATCGTCAGCGCCTGACCTAATTCACGATGGACTTCACCGTTAATATCGCCTGCAAACTTAAGACCTTTAGTGGTAATACCAGCAATTCCGTCCTTCACTTGCTTAAAGTTAACCGCATCACCGTCTTGTTCACCAGCAGCAATATTGGTAATACGTGCTGCACCACCACCATTCTTCTGAACTTTGATATTGTCACCATCACGCACAATCTTCGGACCGGTAGTGTCACCTAAGGTCACACCTTGTTTAAAGGTCGCCTGCTTATCAACAACCAAGGTATCTTTAAGCTGTGCTTGACCCTCAACGATTAACGCATCTTTAAGCGTCACTTCGCCGCTTGCTTCTAATTGTGTAACCGTTGTTTTACCAGTCACATCCAACGCACCAGCAACATCCACTTTTTGAAGCAATGTATTACCGGTTGCTGTTAGGTTAGCAACTTTTGTGTCACCGGTTACTTCCAAACCTTGTTGCAACTCAGTTTTGCCGCCGGTTACTGTCAAACCACCGTTCAAATTGGTTTTACCGGCAGTCACATCCAGACCTTGTTCAAAGGTTGCTTTTTGCTTAACAGCTAGCGTTTCATTAACAGTCAAAGTCTTAAGCGTAGTATTGCCATTGGTTACTTCCAAGTTACCCTGAGCAACAGTCAAACCTTGATTTGCCGTAACTGCACCATTAAAGGTTGCTTCTTTGGTAACAACCAAGGTATCTTTAAGCTGTGCTTGACCCTCAACGATTAACGCATCTTTAAGCGTCACTTCGCCGCTTGCTTCTAATTGTGTAACCGTTGTTTTACCAGTCACATCCAACGCACCAGTAACATCCACTTTTTGAAGCGATGTATCACCGGTCACTGTCAAACCACCACCAATAGTCGCAGCTCCAGTGGTTGTCAGTGTGTTTGTCGCTACTGAATCTAGGTTTTGAAGATTCTTGGCAAGTTTTACAATCAATCCCTGATTATTAGGATTTTTCACTACACCGATATTACTGTCAGTCAGATTCCCCTCTTGGGTTACACCACCGGTAATCGTCAGCGCCTGACCTAATTCACGATGGACTTCACCGTTAATATCGCCTGCAAACTTAAGACCTTTAGTGGTAATACCAGCAATTCCGTCCTTCACTTGCTTAAAGTTAACCGCATCACCGTCTTGTTCACCAGCAGCAATATTGGTAATACGTGCTGCACCACCACCATTCTTCTGAACTTTGATATTGTCACCATCACGCACAATCTTCGGACCGGTAGTGTCACCTAAGGTCACACCTTGTTTAAAGGTCGCCTGCTTATCAACAACCAAGGTATCTTTAAGCTGTGCTTGACCCTCAACGATTAACGCATCTTTAAGCGTCACTTCGCCGCTTGCTTCTAATTGTGTAACCGTTGTTTTACCAGTCACATCCAACGCACCAGCAACATCCACTTTTTGAAGCAATGTATTACCGGTTGCTGTTAGGTTAGCAACTTTTGTGTCACCGGTTACTTCCAAACCTTGTTGCAACTCAGTTTTGCCGCCGGTTACTGTCAAACCACCGTTCAAATTGGTTTTACCGGCAGTCACATCCAGACCTTGTTCAAAGGTTGCTTTTTGCTTAACAGCTAGCGTTTCATTAACAGTCAAAGTCTTAAGCGTAGTATTGCCATTGGTTACTTCCAAGTTACCCTGAGCAACAGTCAAACCTTGATTTGCCGTAACTGCACCATTAAAGGTTGCTTCTTTGGTAACAACCAAGGTATCTTTAAGCTGTGCTTGACCCTCAACGATTAACGCATCTTTAAGCGTCACTTCGCCGCTTGCTTCTAATTGTGTAACCGTTGTTTTACCAGTCACATCCAACGCACCAGTAACATCCACTTTTTGAAGCGATGTATCACCGGTCACTGTCAAACCACCACCAATAGTCGCAGCTCCAGTGGTTGTCAGTGTGTTTGTCGCTACTGAATCTAGGTTTTGAAGATTCTTGGCAAGTTTTACAATCAATCCCTGATTATTAGGATTTTTCACTACACCGATATTACTGTCAGTCAGATTCCCCTCTTGGGTTACACCACCGGTAATCGTCAGCGCCTGACCTAATTCACGATGGACTTCACCGTTAATATCGCCTGCAAACTTAAGACCTTTAGTGGTAATACCAGCAATTCCGTCCTTCACTTGCTTAAAGTTAACCGCATCACCGTCTTGTTCACCAGCAGCAATATTGGTAATACGTGCTGCACCACCACCATTCTTCTGAACTTTGATATTGTCACCATCACGCACAATCTTCGGACCGGTAGTGTCACCTAAGGTCACACCTTGTTTAAAGGTCGCCTGCTTATCAACAACCAAGGTATCTTTAAGCTGTGCTTGACCCTCAACGATTAACGCATCTTTAAGCGTCACTTCGCCGCTTGCTTCTAATTGTGTAACCGTTGTTTTACCAGTCACATCCAACGCACCAGCAACATCCACTTTTTGAAGCAATGTATTACCGGTTGCTGTTAGGTTAGCAACTTTTGTGTCACCGGTTACTTCCAAACCTTGTTGCAACTCAGTTTTGCCGCCGGTTACTGTCAAACCACCGTTCAAATTGGTTTTACCGGCAGTCACATCCAGACCTTGTTCAAAGGTTGCTTTTTGCTTAACAGCTAGCGTTTCATTAACAGTCAAAGTCTTAAGCGTAGTATTGCCATTGGTTACTTCCAAGTTACCCTGAGCAACAGTCAAACCTTGATTTGCCGTAACTGCACCATTAAAGGTTGCTTCTTTGGTAACAACCAAGGTATCTTTAAGCTGTGCTTGACCCTCAACGATTAACGCATCTTTAAGCGTCACTTCGCCGCTTGCTTCTAATTGTGTAACCGTTGTTTTACCAGTCACATCCAACGCACCAGTAACATCCACTTTTTGAAGCGATGTATCACCGGTCACTGTCAAACCACCACCAATAGTCGCAGCTCCAGTGGTTGTCAGTGTGTTTGTCGCTACTGAATCTAGGTTTTGAAGATTCTTGGCAAGTTTTACAATCAATCCCTGATTATTAGGATTTTTCACTACACCGATATTACTGTCAGTCAGATTCCCCTCTTGGGTTACACCACCGGTAATCGTCAGCGCCTGACCTAATTCACGATGGACTTCACCGTTAATATCGCCTGCAAACTTAAGACCTTTAGTGGTAATACCAGCAATTCCGTCCTTCACTTGCTTAAAGTTAACCGCATCACCGTCTTGTTCACCAGCAGCAATATTGGTAATACGTGCTGCACCACCACCATTCTTCTGAACTTTGATATTGTCACCATCACGCACAATCTTCGGACCGGTAGTGTCACCTAAGGTCACACCTTGTTTAAAGGTCGCCTGCTTATCAACAACCAAGGTATCTTTAAGCTGTGCTTGACCCTCAACGATTAACGCATCTTTAAGCGTCACTTCGCCGCTTGCTTCTAATTGTGTAACCGTTGTTTTACCAGTCACATCCAACGCACCAGCAACATCCACTTTTTGAAGCAATGTATTACCGGTTGCTGTTAGGTTAGCAACTTTTGTGTCACCGGTTACTTCCAAACCTTGTTGCAACTCAGTTTTGCCGCCGGTTACTGTCAAACCACCGCGAGCCGTTAATTTCCCGCCAATCGTCGCACCATTATTGACTGTTAGTGAGTTTGTTGCTACTGAAGTTAACCCAGTCAGTGTTTTGGATAGTTTTACTTCCAATCCCTTGTCACCAACAACCACCCCAATATTGTTATTAGTCAACTTACTCTCATCAGCACCGCCGGTAATTTTTATGTCCGTGCCCAACTTACGTGTGAGATGTTGTCCGTCTTTGTTTGAATCACCCAAAAACTTTATCCCTTTGTCAGCCCAGGCATCCAGCTGTTTCTTATTGACTGCATCAGTATCAGCTACAGCATCAGCCACCTTAGTCAGTTTATTATTATTAAAATCAACCTTTTGGCTTCTTGCTACCGTCAAGCCACCGTTGGCATTTAGCATACCACCAACATTTGCCGCACCCGTCACATTCAAAGTACTTCCAAGCGTGGTAGCACCGCTAACATCCAAACCACCTCGAGTAACCGTCACTTTATCACCAAAGCTCGATGCACCAGCCTGAACAGTCAAACCACCTCGAGTAACCTTTATGCCACCATTATTAACAGTCAAACCATTGCCACCAACAGTCGCACCACCGGTCAAGTTGGTTGCACCAGTCACATTCAACGTACTTGCAGTGGTACTTCTAAGCGTGGTCGCACCCTTCGCCTCAAAATCGTTGTTCGCTGTTAATTTACCAGAGATGGTCGCACCATTATTGACTGTTAGTGACTCTGTTGTTACTGAAGTTAACCCAGTCAGTGTGTTGGATAGTTTTACTTCCAATCCCTTGTCACCAACAACCACCCCAATATTGTTATTAGTCAACTTACTCTCATCAGCACCGCCGGTAATTTTTATGTCCGTGCCCAACTTACGTGTGAGATGTTGTCCGTCTTTGTTTGAATCACCCAAAAACTTTATCCCTTTGTCAGCCCAGGCATCCAGCTGTTTCTTATTGACTGCATCAGTATCAGCTACAGCATCAGCCACCTTAGTCAGTTTATTATTATTAAAATCAACCTTTTGGCTTCTTGCTACCGTCAAGCCACCGTTGGCATTTAGCATACCACCAACATTTGCCGCACCCGTCACATTCAAAGTACTTCCAAGCGTGGTAGCACCGCTAACATCCAAACCACCTCGAGTAACCGTCACTTTATCACCAAAGCTCGATGCACCAGCCTGAACAGTCAAACCACCGCGAGTAACCGTTATGCCACCATTATTAACAGTCAAACCATTGCCACCAACAGTCGCACCACCGGTCAAATTGGTTGGGCCAGTCACATTCAGCTTACCAGTAACATCCACCTTTTTAAGTGATGTATCACCAGTTGCTGTTAGTTTAGCAACCTGTGTATTACCGGTTACTGTCAAGCCACCGTTCAAATTGGTTGGGCCAGCGGTCACCGTCAAGCCACCTTGAGTAACCGTTATGCCGCCATTAGCAACAGTCACGCCCCCAGTAGTCACTGTCAAACCACCACCGGCTGTAATACGACCGGTGGTTTTAATGGTTTCCAACCCACTAATATTCTTGGCAAGTTTTACAACCAGACCATTACCACCAACAACCACCCCAATATTATTATTAGTCAACTTATCCCTATTAGCACCGCCGGTAATATTCAGTTTTTGGCCTAACTTGCGAGTGGCAACATCACTAGCTGAATCACCTTCAAACTGTAATCCTGTATTAGCCAGCTCGTCCAACTGCCCTTTATTGACTGCATCAAAAGCATCTTTACCGTCCCAAATATTGGTGATTCGAGCATACCCTCCTCCGTTCTTCTGAACCTTGATGGCATCACCATTATTAACAATCTTCGGACCATTGTTGGCATTACCTAAGGTTATGCCTTGTGTAAAGGTGGCACTATTATTGACTGTCAGTGAGTTTGTTGTTACTGAAGTTAACCCAGACAGAGTTTTAGCAAGTTTTACTTGTAGATTGGAACCATTAACAACCACCCCAATATTGTTAGTAGTCAACTGATTCTCATTAGCACCGCCGGTAATTTGTACTTCCTCGTTCAACTTACGTGTGAAAAATTTTGAGGCTTCGTTTGAATCACCCCGAAACTTCAATCCTGTATTGGTTAATTCTGCCGCCTTTTCATCCAACTGTCTCTTATTGACTGCATCAGTATCAGCTGTAGCATTACCCACATTAGTCAGTCTATTATTATTAAAATTAACCGTTTTGTTATTTGCTACCGTCAAGCCACCGTTGGCATTTAGCGTACCGCCGATGGTCGCAATGCCGGTTGTAGTAATTGTGTTAAATGTTGGACTGTCCTTTACGGCAATATCGATGGTTCCAGCTGCCTGTGCTAGTACTATGTTTTTACCGGCTTGGAATGTTGCTGTCTGATTAGATGTGATTGTATGCTGTCTGTTAGCCGCTGTACCTGTGCCGGCTTTTGTAGCCAGCTTCCAGCTTACGCCAATGTTTTTTATATCCTTTTGTAACGCTTCTGCTACATCGTTAATCGCCTGTGCCACATCAGCAGATTTCGCCAAACCTGTTGGACCGCTCGCAGCCATTACCTTTGTTTTAGTATTTTGACTTTCAAGCCCCTGCGTTATGACATCAAAGGTTACTCTCGCATTCTCTTGTGTGCCGCCCGTTCTCCCATCTGTGGCTGTCTCAACGCTAACTAAACCACTATTCCCTTTCTTAAAGCTTACTTTATTGCCGATACCAACGGTTGCTTTTTTAGCACCGGCATTATCATGCACATCAAACCCGATACCCTCTACAATTCTATACAACTGCGAGCCGTTAATCGCTTCGGTGCTGTTGGGGCCAATCGTACCGGCCGCTACATTCTGAATAACTCGCTCACTCCCCGATGAACCCACTGAAAAAGAATGAGTTTTGTTGTGGGCTTTCCATTGATTCGCCAAAAAGGTCTTTTGTCCAACTGTTAAATCACCTCTCGCTGTCGTATCAGACGCACTTGAATTTCTACCGATAGCCACATTTTCACTGTCGGATGCTGATGCTCCATTACCGATGACCACGTTATACGCACCACCGGCAGTTGTACTATAACCTATCGCCACTGCTCGTTTATGATCAGTGTCAACCCTGGCGTTATGCCCAATCGCAACCCCCCCCTCTGCATTTACCGTTGCAGGGTTTCTAGCGCTATCTGCATCTCCCGAGCCAATCGCAATCCCTTGTGGGGCATTCGATAAAGCAGAGCGACCAATCGCGATACCGCCGTCTCCGCTGGCGTCAACCAACGCATTACTCCCCAGTGCCGTACTACGATAGGCAAGTGCTTTGGCACGCTCACCCACTGCTGTACCGCTAACCGCATCACTATTAGCATTACCAACCTGTGCCTCACGCCCCAGCACCACCGAGTGTCCTGACCACGCACGAGCATCTGTCCCCACAACTAAGGAGTTTTCTAATTCACGAGCCCGACCTACTCTGAACACATCTGCCCCATCACCGGAAAGCTTTGCCCCATACCCGATAACCGTACTGTCTTTGCCATTGTTGATTGCTTGATTCCCTAGCACCACACCGTTGGTGGATAAGCCAACTGAGCCTATACCAATAACGATAGAGCTGTTATCCGCCCGTGCTGAACTACCGATGGCCACTGATGATCCTTTTGCTATAGCTGATGTTCCTATACCAAGAGAATTCAAACCTTGAATATTCGTGCCAGAACCAATCGCAATACCGCCTTGCGATCTGGTTTGAACTGTTGCAGAACGTCCTATTGCAATCCCATTTAGTGAATTGGCATTAACCGTCGCTCCATACCCAATAACCGTCCCGTTGTTACTGGCATTGGTTGCACTAATCCCCAGTACCGTCCCGTTGCTAGACTTAGATTTTGAGCTATAACCAACCACAATAGACGTATTAGCTGCCTCTGCTGCGTTACCTATCGCTACTGATCCGCCGCTTGATTTAGCCCCTGTCCCGATAGCAAGAGAGTTTGGGTCCCTAGAGGACGCTTGCGAACCAATAGAGATGTTACCTTGACTCACGGTTACCGAGTCTGCCCCGATAGAGATTGTTTGGTTACCACCGGTATTCGCTCTCGCCCCTAAAGCAATCGCATTTTGAACTTGCTCACCCCGTCCGATTGCCGCGTAACCGATAATCACGTTTGAGTTTGGCGTAGTTGCACCGGGAACCGCTGAGCTGCCAAGGAAAGTACTGTGCCCGATCACAATCGAGTTATAGGCATGGACTCTTCCTGGTCCAGTATAAGGTAAAGCATTGCCAGTTGGGTTACTGGTTACATGACGCCCCCCCCCAAACCAAGTTCTCTGAACCCTCGTTACGACCTTCCCAAAACTGAGCCGACACACTCCCAGAAAAGCTCAGTCCGCTGAGCAGTAGGGTGGTTAGGGCGAACGAACGAACTGCTGGTTTAAGAGAGTCTATTGCACTGGCAATTGGGTTTAGATGAAAGCTGCTGCTTTGAGTAGGGTCTTTGCTTAATGATGTGCTACCGGTTTGGGTGCGTTGATGACCACGAGCCAATTCAGAGACAGCTTGAAACACTTGTGTGGTGCGGTTAAAAATAACCTTATAGACTTTATTCATACTTTCATTCCAGCGTAGTTAGCCCACCCTTGTTGACTGAATTTTTACAAGGGCGGTTAAAAAAATCAATGCGGTTTGATGACCAAACCTTTATGAACCAAACTGTGCTGTGCATTGCTTGGTGTGATTGTTTGGGTGTTTTGTTGGATTATAACCCAAACTTAAGTTGTTATTCATTAATATTATCAATTGATATTATTAATTAATATTATCAATTGATAATATTGCTAATATATTTAGCTTACATGGGTGTATTTTACCACAATATTTACTCCGCAGGGGGGGGGGGATAAAATAATGAAAGAGAGTTGTTATTTTATTGTTACCATTGATAATCATTGTTGTTTTATTACTAATGGCTGACTGTGGTTGGGGTTTTGTATTGTGTTGCCAAAGACAATTAACCTGTGTGCTTGAGCCCAAATAGGGCAAAGCACACGGGCATCATTAGTATATTGGTATTACAGAAGGTGGGTTACCACGCAAGACCTACACCTACGCCAGCACCGACCTTTTTTTTGGTATCAGCACTTAAATGCGACTTCAAGGTTACTCGTCCGCTACCGCTTAGCCGAGAATAACCGATGGCGACGGCACTTTTATCGGCATATGTACCCAGTGCAACTGAGACCATCGATTGACCTGCTAGTGTGGCTTGTGGTAATGACATGGCTGCATGATTACCTGCGATGCCTGCCTGTAGGCGGTCTTCGATCTCATCAATGCGGTTGCCAATACCAAAGACACGCTCATCGATGTGGTTATAAACACCCAACAACTGACTGCCATTGACAGCATCTGTGCTGTCTGGTGCGATACGACCATCAGCGACATTCTGCACGGTCAGACCACCTGCATTGATGCCTGTGTCTTTTGCGATACTGACAGGACCGACTACTACCTGATCTGCCACGACACGCTCAGCAGTTACCGATTTAACAGTAATATCGTCATTTAATGATACGACAACACTGCCTTGCTCTGTGTTGGTGCTAATGTTCGACTGACCAGTGATGGTAATCGTATCGCCTAACTGGTGGTTGGTGGTTTTATTATCTTGAGTTTTAACATTCAGACCTTTGCTGATTTTAGCAGCATTGGTATTGGCTGTTTGTTGTGCTTGGGTGGCTTTATTATCAGCGATGACAGCTTTGTCATTGGCGGTCTTGGCCTCATTGATGCTTTGTTGGATTTTATCCTTAGTGGCTTGATCGATATCGCCTTTATCACCTTTAGGACCTTGCTCACCTTTAGGACCTTGTGGACCAGTTTCGCCTTTATCACCCTTAGGACCTTGTTCCCCTTGTTCCCCTTGTTCCCCTTGTTCGCCTTTTTCACCAGCTGGACCTGCTGGACCTTGTGGACCAGTTTCGCCTTTATCACCCTTAGGACCTTGTTCCCCTTGTTCCCCTTGTTCCCCTTGTTCGCCTTTTTCACCTGCTGGACCAGCTGGACCCTGCGGACCGGTGTCGCCTTTATCACCTTTAGGACCTTGTTCCCCTTGTTCGCCTTTATCACCAGCTGGACCTGCTGGACCTTGTTCCCCTTGTTCGCCTTTATCACCAGCTGGACCTTGTGGACCTTGTGGACCAGTGTCGCCTTTATCACCTTTAGGACCTTGCTCACCTTGTCCCCCTTGTTCGCCTTTTTCACCAGCTGGACCTGCTGGACCTTGTGGACCAGTTTCGCCTTTCTCACCCTTAGGACCTTGTTCCCCTTGTTCGCCTTTATCACCAGCTGGACCTTGTGGACCCTGCGGACCAGTGTCGCCTTTATCACCCTTAGGACCTTTGAGACTTCCAACTTTAGCACCCCATCTATTTCCTGTTTTTTTGTACAGATCTCCGGTAGTGCTGTTAATGTAGATATCACCTTCTTTGCCTTGAGTATTTGGCTCTCCAGCACCAATTAATACATCTGGTATTTTTATGCTCTGTATCGCAGTTAGCACGCCGTATAACTGAGAGCCGTTGATCGCATCGGTTGAGTCTGCAGTAACACGACCAGCAGCGACATGGACGATTTGGCGTTCTTGATGTTTTGCACCGATAGAAACGGCTGATGTTGGACGAGTTCCTGCAAAATTGATTGTGGTACGCACTCCGGAGCTATTGGTGGCTGATGGAAGCATAAATGAGTAATCTGCTGTTGGCATGGGTGTAGTATATGTACTCCCATTGCCAAGCACCACAGCATGATTAGAGTCATTACTAATGGTGATGCCATGACCAAGTGCTACAGCTCCTACAGACCGAACCATAGTATTGTTACCAATGGCAATAGCGTTCTGTCCTGTTGCCTGAGCTCCCTGCCCAAGTGCAAAAGAGCTTGTCATTGTTGCTTGAGCACTTTTCCCAAGTGCAATAGTACCTACTGCTGTTGCTTGAGCCCCTTGTCCAACCGCAGTAGAGTTTTGCTCCAATGCTTGAGAACCTTGCCCAAGTGCGGTAGAATCCAGTCCCATTGCTTGAGAACTTGCACCAAGTGCAGTAGAGGTCCCTTGAGTTGCTCTAGAACCTGCACCAAGTGCAGTAGAGCTCGCTTTTGTTGCTTGGGCATCAGATCCAACCGCAGTAGCTAAATTTGCCATTGCTTGAGACCCTTGTCCAACCGCAGTAGCTCCTTTCCCTTGTGAGTGACCAGCAGGAACAAATCCCTGCTGAGCATATGCCTTAGTAGTCATCATGGGTAGGGTGGTTATTACTGCCAGTGTCAGGGATGTTATTGGAATGTGGATACTAAAGTTGTTGGTATGGGCGGTACGGTTTTTGTTGCGCTGTTTCATTAGGTTTTTATTCATAATTTACTCACAAATAATAATGACTGATGAAATGTTGCTATTTATTCGTAAGCCAAACACGACTCATGGCATTGTTTGGCTTCGTTAGGGGGTGTTTTGTTAAGTTTTGTTTATATGACCAAGCGTTAACGATTCATCTCTTGGTTGAAGTTGGATGGCTCTAACACAACGATGCCTGCATGGACAAGAGCAGGGGGTAGATGTAACAAAACTGCTATGTTGCTAATTAGTGATTGTTGCCTCCTGTTAATATTTCTTGTGGTTAAGTTAAGTGGCTGACGCCCATTTTGGTTATTTGATGATGGTTTTGTCAAAATATTTATCCACCAACTCATCATATTTGCCGTTTTGTTTTAGGGTGGCAAGAGCGGTGTTGAATTCGTCTTTGAGTGGGTCATTTTTGCGTAGGGCGATGGCGACGCTGTCGTTGATGTCAATCGGTTCACCTTTGACTTCAAAATCAGCCCCTTGCTCGGTTTTTAGCCAGTCTAATGCAGGAACGATGTCTGACAACATACCATCGACACGACCAGCGGTCAAATCAAGATAAGCATTGTCTTGGGTGCTGTATGCTTTGATGGTTGCTTTGGGGTGGTTTTTGGTTAGGTAGTCGGCAGAAACGGTGGCCTGCTGTACGGCGATGTTTTTGTCATCTAGGGTGTTGGCATTGAGCTCAACGCCTTTTTGACCAAGCAGGACTAGGGTGTTGTTAAAATACGAATCGCTAAAATCCACCACTTCGGCACGCTCGCTGGTCGCTGACATACCTGCCATGACGGCATCAAATTTTTTGGCATTTAGACCGACAATCAGACCGTCCCAATCTTGGCTTTGGATATCGCATTTGGCGACCATCTCTTGGCATAGGGCGTTGGCTAGGTCAATCTCAAAGCCCACCAAGTTACCGCTGGCATCTAGGTAGCTAAATGGCTTAAAGCTAGATTCGGTGGCGATGCGGATTTGTTTTTCGCCGGTAGTGGCTGCACTCTTGTCGTCTGCCCCTTGATTATTGCTACAGGCAACAACAAGGGTGCTGATTGCCAATATGCTAAGTAGTTTTAGTTTCATGATGATTGCCCCTTACTTATTTTTGATTGGTTTTAGCGTGGGCTGATTGCCACGCTAGTGATGGCTGATGAATTATTGAAAACTGGCAGTTTCAATCTCTGCCAATTTACCTGATTCTTTGAGTTTGGTAAGGGCTTGGTTGAATTCATCTTTTAGGGTGTCGCCTTTGCGAACCGCAATGCCCAGATTGTCGTTGTTGTCAATCTCTTCGCCGACCAAGCCAAAGCCTTGCTGTTCTTGTTTTAGCCATTCGGCGGCAGAGACTTTTTCTGCCATGACAGCAGCGTTACGACCTGCTTTTAGGTCAAGATAGGCGTTTAGGTAGGTGTCGTAGAGCTTGACGGTGTTGCCATCTTTGCCGTCATATTTTTCGGCGATATAGGCAGCCCCTGTGGTTGAACGCTGTGAACCTAGGATTTTGTTGGTGATGTTGTTTGGGTCGAAGCTACCATCGGTCTTAGATAGCCAAACGATGGTATTAGAAAAATACGGCTCGGTAAAATCCACCTGCTCTAGGCGTTCTGGAGTGATGGACATACCTGCGATGATGGCGTCGTATTTTTTGGCATTAAGACCAGGGATTAGACCTTCCCAATCTTGGGCGACAATGTCGCATTTGGCGTTGATTTCGGCACACACGGCATTGATGACCTCAACATCAAAGCCGACAATCTTGCCATCTGGAGCGGTGTCATTAAATGGGGGATAAGCCGCTTCGGTGGCGATGGTCAGCTGACGCTGTTCGGTCGTCTGGGCAGGCTTGTCTTGACTGCAAGCGACTAGGGCAAGAGCGATGGCGGTAACGCCTGCGAATTTATATAACATAAAATGTCCTTAAACTAACAAGTAGAGATTAACAAAACAGATATTAATAAGCAAATACTAACAAAATAAGTACCAAAAACGAACTTGAACAACAAACCTTAAGTCAAACCCTAAGAGCGATGCGATGCCATGAATTCACGCACACGCTCAGATTTTGGGTTATCAAAGACCTCGTCAGGCGTGCCAATCTCTTCAATGCGTCCTTGATGTAAAAACACAATCTTATCTGATACCTCACGAGCAAAACGCATCTCGTGGGTAACAATGAGCATGGTGCGACCCTCTGCGGCCAGCCCACGCATGACAGACAGTACTTCATTGACCAGCTCAGGGTCTAATGCTGAGGTCGGCTCATCAAACAGTAGCACCTGTGGCTTCATTGCCAAAGCACGAGCGATTGCCACACGCTGACGCTGACCGCCTGACAGATTGTCAGGATAGGCATTTTTTTTGTCAAGCAGACCAACCTTGTTGAGTAGGTGTTCGGCTTCGGCGATTGCCTGATCTTTGGGTTGTTTGAGTACTTGGGTTGGACCTTCGATGATGTTATCCAAGATGGTTTTGTGTGGCCATAGGTTGAAATTTTGGAATACGAAGCCGATTTTTGAGCGTAAACTTTCTAGCTGTCTTGGATTTTTGGCGACCAATTCGCCTTTTTTCTCGGTCAAGATTAAGGCTTCATTGCCGATGGTGATGCTACCTTTGGTGGGTTTTTCAAGTAGGTTGATACAGCGTAGCAAGGTAGATTTGCCCGAACCTGACGAACCTAGAATGCTGATGACATCGCCATCATAGGCGGTCAAAGAGACGCCTTTGAGTACGGACAGTGAGCCGTAGTTTTTGTGAATGTCTTGCAGGTCTAAGGCGATGGGGAGAGTGTCAATCATGTTGGTTACTTAATAAAAAAGGTTTGATTTGATAACGAAAGTTTTGGGTTCGTTGATGAAATATAACAAGTTGATTGGGATATTTTCGCCAAAACCATAAAAAAGCAAATATTTTTGTGATTTTGGGTGAAATTTTTTGTATTTTAGCGAAATTTTGGGCGGTTGTGGTAAATTTATTGACAATTTTGATGATTTATTGGTATTTATGAATAATTCGCATAGAAAAATTAGTCATTGATTGCTATGATAGGGTAAATTGACTGGTAAGGGGGATTTATGAGCATCAAAACATACATGAACGAGGTGGGCGAGCAAGCCAAGCGTGCCTCTCGTCAGCTTGCAGCAGCGGATACCACCACCAAAAACACCGCATTAAGTGCCATCAAGTCAGCGATGATTGCCAATCAATCCATCATCTTGGCTGAGAATGCCAAAGATGTGGCAAAGGGTAAACAGCAAGGATTAGATAGTGCGTTACTAGATCGCCTTATCATCAATGAGAGTCGTTTTGAGGCGATGTTGTCATCGCTAGATGATGTGATTAGCTTGCCCGATCCGATTGGTCAGATGAGCGAGATGAGCCATCGTCCGAGTGGTATTTTACTTGGTAAGATGCGTGTACCGCTTGGCGTGATTGGCATGATTTATGAAAGCCGTCCGAATGTAACGGTGGAGGCGGCAAGCCTTGCCATCAAGTCTGGCAATGCCATCATCTTGCGTGGTGGTTCGGAGGCGTTTTATTCTAATCAAGCCATCGCTAATTGTGTCAAACAAGGATTGGTATCAGCAGGACTGCCAAGCGAGGCGGTGCAGGTGCTAGAGACGACCGACCGTATGGCGGTGGACAGTTTGATTGGCATGTCAGAGTTCGTTGATGTGGTGATTCCACGAGGGGGTAGGGGGCTGATTGAGCGGGTCGCTAAGGGAGCAAAAGTGCCTGTGATTAAGCATCTAGATGGCAACTGCCACACCTATGTTGATGAAAGCTGTGATGTCAATATGGCAATCAAGGTCTGCGTCAATGCCAAAACCTCTCGCTATGCTCCGTGCAATGCGATGGAGAGCCTACTCATTCATGAGAACATTGCCAAGACAGTACTTCCCCAGATTTTGATGGCGATGCGTGCTGTTGATGAACAGATGGCGTTTTTTGTGTGTGAGCAGTCAATGGCACTGCTGGCGGATTATCCGCTGAACTTGACGCTCGCCACCGAAGATGACTGGTATGCTGAATATCTCGCCCCAAAACTGGCAGTGAAAATCGTGGCAAATCTGGACGAGGCAATCTGCCACATCAACCACTATGGCAGTCATCATACCGATGTCATCATCACAGACAGCTACCCTAATGCCCAACAATTCATCCGTGAGGTGGATTCATCAAGTGTGATGGTCAATGCGTCAAGTCGCTTCGCTGATGGCTTTGAATATGGGCTTGGGGCGGAGATTGGTATCTCAACGGACAAAATCCACGCTCGTGGTCCTGTGGGATTGCATGGCTTGACTTCCCAAAAATGGGTGGTATTAGGGCATGGGGAAATCCGCCCTTAAGGTCGTCATGAACCTAAAAAAAGCGTGCATGACACGCTTTTTTTAGGTTGTGGACTGTGGATTAGTAGCCTTGTTGGCTAAGCATTTCATAGGTATCACAGCTGTTTTGGTATCCTGATTGACAGGCTTTGCCAAACCATTCTTTGGCGATGGCATAATCTTGGCTTACGCCTTGACCATTGTAATAGAGTACTCCGATATTCTGAGCAACTTTTGTATTACCTTGGGTGTGGGCTTGTGTATACCATGCTAGGGCTTCGGTATAGCTTTGGTTTACGCCCAGTCCAACAGCGTACATATTACCCAAATTATTTTGAGCATCTGTATGCCCTTGCTCGGCCGCCTGTCTAAACCATAAGAATGCCTGAGCATAATCCTGCTTGACACCTTCTCCACTAAGATACATATTGCCCAGATTATATTGAGCCTCTATATGCCCTTGCTCGGCTGCTTTTTTATACCAAAAGAATGCTTGAGTAAAGTCTTGTTGTATGCCCTGCCCATTATCATACATCATACCTAGATTATATTGAGCCTTGGTGTGTCCCTGCTCGGCTGCCTTTTTATACCAAGATACCGCCTGAGCATAATCCTGCTTGACGCCTTGCCCATTTGCATACATCACACCCAAATTGTTTTGAGAGTTTGCATCTCCTTGCTCGGCTGCCTTTTTATACCAAGATACCGCCTGAGCATAATCCTGCTTGACACCTTCTCCACTAAGATACATATTACCCAGATTATGTTGAGCGTTTGCATCTCCTTGCTCGGCTGATTTGTTATACCACGCTAGGGTTTGGGCATAATCTTGGCTGACACCCTCGCCTTTGGCATACATCGCACCCACGATAGTTTGGGCTACAGCATCCCCTTGTTCGGCTAATTTTTTAAAAATAGCAAAGGCTTGCTCGTAGTTTTGGGTGTTTACATAAGACACAGCGGTATCAAAGTCATCTGCCATCGCAGGTGCTGCCACACTTAAGCCTAATGCCAGTAGTAGGGCAGATAGGGTGCGTGATGTTCTCATCAGTATCTCCAGATAGCTAAATATCCGTGAGATGATACAGGATTTTGTTTTCTTTGGCAACAAAAAGGACGGAAAAACCATATCCGTCCTTTTTGTTTTGATTAAGTACAGGCTTTTGTTAGTATCTGATAGATACCACCATACCTACTAGCTATAATGATGACCATTACAGCCTGATTGGTCATTTGGCGCTGTAGACTGTGGATTAGTAGCCTCGTTGGCTGAGCATTTTATAGGTGTTGCAGCCATCTTGGAATCCTAAATCACAGGCTCTGCCAAACCACTCTTTGGCGGCGGTATAATCTTGGTTGATGCCTTCGCCACTAAGATATAGCACCCCGATATTATGGGCGGCTTGTGCAACCCCTTGGGCTTGGGCTTTGTTGTACCACGCTAGAGCTTGGGCATAGCTTTGGCGTACGCCTTCGCCATTGACATACTTATTGCCCAAATTATATTGAGCTTCTGCAAGCCCTTGCTCAGCGGCTTTTGTAAACCAAGCCACCGCCTGAGCATCATTCTTTTTGATGCCCTGTCCGTTGTCATACATGACACCCAAACCATATTGAGCCCTTGCGTCCCCTTGATTAGCTAATTTTGTAAAAATAGGGAGAGCTTGCTTATAGTTTTGGGTGTTTAAATAAGACACAGCGGTATCAAAGTCATCTGCCATCGCAGGTGCTGCCACACTTAGACTGAGTGCCAGTAGTAGGGCAGATAGGGTGCGTGATGTTTTCATAATATGCTCCAAAAAATTGTGTTGATGTATGATATCTGATTTTGCTGTCTTTGGCAACTAAAAAGGATATAAGGAATGTCTGCCCTTTGTATTTGATTGAGTGTAGTCTGTGGGTTTGTTCTAGTTCGCCCAGCATTTCATAGGCGTCGCAGCCATCTTGGAATCCTAAATCATGGGCTTTACCAAACCACTCTTTGGCGGCACATAATCTTGGTTTACGCCTTTGCCAATGGCATATAGCATACCCACAATGGTTTGAGACTGTACATCTCCTTGCTTGGCTGCCTTTTCATACCAAGAGAGAGCCTGCTCATAGTCCTGATTGATACCATCTTCACTACGATACATATTGCCCAGATTATATTGAGCTTCTACAAGCCCTTGCTTGGCTAATCTTTTAAAAATAGCAAAGGCTTGCTCGTAGTTTTTGGTGTTTAAATAAGATGTAGCGGTGGCAAAAGTCATCTGCCATCGCAGGTCTTGCCACGCCTAAGCCTAATGCCCGTAGTAGGGTGAATAGGATGCGTGATATTTTCATGATGTTCTCCAAAAAAGCGGTATGAGTATAATAGGGATTTTATTCTCTTGGGCAATAAAAAGACGGAAAAAAATCCGCCTTTTTATGGGAATAAACCAATCAATCCAAAAACGCAAAATGCTCAATATCCATCTTGGTCATGACTTCGCTTGGGGTGGTCATGGCGTTGGCGTGGGCATCGGTGCGTGGTAGAATTTTTTCAAAATAAAATTCGGCGGTCTGGGTTTTGGCAAGATAAAATTCGTGTGGCTGTTCACCGCTATTTTTCATCTTGTCAAAGGCAACCGCTGCCATGCGTGCCCAGTGGTAAGCCATCATCACATAGCCTGAATACATCAGGTAGTCATCAGAGGCTGCTGAGACGATGTCTCGGTCTTTGCGAGCAGCCAGTAGTAGGCGAGCAGTCAGCATATTCCACTCGGCACATAGCTTGGTCAAGGCCCAGACATATTGACGCATGTTCTTATCTAGGGCGTATTCGCTACACCATTTCATGATGCCTGCGGTATAGTCTCGCACGACCTTGCCACCACCGTGTAGTAGAACCTTGCGACCGAGCAAGTCTAGAGCCTGCACGCCTGTTGTTCCTTCGTATAAGGTGGCGATGCGTGCATCACGAGCGATGAGTTCCATGCCTGTTTCTTTGATGTAGCCATGTCCGCCGTAGATCTGTTGTCCGTGCTTGGCACATTCAATGCTTAGTTCGGTCAAAAACCCTTTTAAGATGGGGGTATAAAAACCCAGTTTATCATCCCATTTTTTAATCGCTGCTTCATCGTCTGCTACCACAGCATTCGCCAGATGGTCAGCATAGCGTGCCGAGTGATAAATCATCGAGCGACCACCTTCGCTAAATGCCTTTTGGATGAGAAGCATACGGCGAACATCGGCATGATGAATGATGGCGTCGCCTGCTTGCTCAGGCTCTTTGGCACCTGATAAGGCACGCATGGAGCGGCGTTCTTTGGCATAGGGCAGGGCGTTTTGAAATGCCAGCTCCATGTGAGCAAGCCCCTGAATGCCTGTGCCAATGCGTGCGGTGTTCATGTAAGTGAACATGGCTTTTAGCCCTTTGTTTGGTTCGCCAATCAGATAGCCTGTCGCCCCATCAAAATTTAGCACACAGGTGGCAGATGAAGAGATGCCCATCTTGTGTTCAATAGAGCCACAAGATACGGCATTACGCTCGCCCATTTTGCCATCGGCATCTACCAAGAATTTTGGTACGATGAATAGTGAGATGCCTTTGGTGCCTGCTGGTGCATCAGGTAGGCGAGCCAGTACGATATGAACGATGTTCTCGGTTAGGTCATGTTCGCCTGCACTGATAAAAATCTTGGTGCCTGTGATGGCATAAGAGCCGTCTTCGTTTGGGGTGGCACGAGTCTTCATCTGATTTAGGTCAGTGCCACATTGTGCTTCGGTTAGGCACATTGTTCCTGCCCATTCCCCTGAGATGAGCTTGGGTAGGTAAGTGGCTTTTTGGGTGTCATCGCCATATTGTAAGATGGTATTTACCGCACCAATAGATAATCCAGGGTACATCGCCCACGGCCAGTTGGCACTGCCCATCATCTCAGATTTGACCAGATTGAGCGACATGGGCAGATTCATGCCACCAAATTCTTCTGGATAAGAAATGCCCTGCCAACCCCCTTCAACGAAGGTTTGATACGCTTCTTTAAAGCCCTTTGGCGTGGTAACTTCGCCATCTTTAAAATGACAGCCTTCAGCATCTGCCGGCTGATAAATCGGTGCTAATACATTTTCGGCAAAGTCAGCAAAACCCTGTACAATCATATCCACCGTCTCGGCATCAGCACCTGCCCCATTTGGTAGATTTTGGTAGTGTGTTTGGTAATCAAACACTTCATTCATCAAGAACTTAATGTCTCTTACGGGTGCTTTATAAGTTAGCATAAGCAATCCTTGTTGGCTAAAATTGTAGTGAATAACTCATCAGCGATGCGTATCATCGCCATGTATGCACTATACAATAGATTTTTTAAATTGGCTTAATTTTTCTGTAATCGTTAATTTATTTTCATAGAAAAGTTGGTTTTTTATAAATTAAAGTTATTCATACGCTATTTTTCTAATGTCACTTTGTCCAAATCCAATTGTGTGCCTGTCCACATCTCAAAGGCAAGTTTGGCTTGATGAATGAGCATGCCATAGCCGTCCAAAGTGCGTGCCCCTTGCTTGGCAAAATGTGCCAAGAATGCCGATGGCTTGCCATACATCATGTCGTAGGCGACACAAGCCTTTAGATTGGGTGATAATGATAATTGCTGACCTGTCGTGGTGGCACTTGTGGCATTGATGATGACATCGTAGTCAAAATCGCCAGTTGCCAGTGCATCTAGGCTCTGTACGCCAATCATGCCATGGGGGGCGAACTCATCTTTTAGATTGGTTGCTTTTAAGAGCGTGCGATTAAAGAGAGTCAGAGTCGCCCCTTGTTCCATGAGTGGCAAAATCACGCCACGAGTTGCTCCGCCTGCACCAATGATGGCGATATTTTTGCCTTGCAAATTAACCTTTTGGGCGATGAGATCTGCCACCAAGCCACGCCCATCGGTGTTGTCGCCGTATAATTTGCCATCACGCAAGGCGAGCGTGTTCACGGCTTTTGCACTCTGAGCGTAGCTACTTAAAGCACCGCCATTGATGGGGCTACACAGCTCAAAGGCAACCTCTTTAAAGGGTAGGGTTACATTTGCCCCAACACCACCACCACAAAAAAAGGCTTCTACCACCGCACGAAAGCTATCTGCATCAGTTGGGCAAAACTGACGGCGATAGCTGATGGCAAGACCTAAGCTGTCTGCAAAGGCGTGATGAATTTGTGGGCTTTTTGAGTGGCTGATGGGATTGCCGATGACGATAAAGTGTTGCATAAAAATCCGTATTGGTGGTTGTGATGGGTGAATAAAACAATGTGCTGTATTTTGTACTGTATTTTTGAAAAAATAGCAAATTTTTTAAAACTTAGGTACAATACCAGTCGTCTTTATTGATTCATTCATTATCATCAATCAGCCTATCAAAATCATGAGCCAAATCAGCCCACCTACTGCCAATCAGTCTCAGTCTAATAAGTCCAAACTGCCATATTTTTTGATGGCGGTATTCATCGCTTTGGCGATTGCACTGTTTTTGGTTTTTCGTCCTGTTCCATCAGACGAACAGCTTATCCGAGATGATGGCGAGCCTAAGCGATACGATCCTGTTGTCTATCAGACTGACACATGGAGCAGATTGCCCAAAAAACAGTTGGACTTTGAGGGCATCAAACGCCATCTGGGTACGACTGCCACCAGTGAGCAATCGCTGGATTTTTATGGCAATCATGCCACTAAATACCGCTTTACCACCAAAAGTGAACCACCTTTTTATGTCATTGAGTCTGAGGCGGTGCTAGAAGTGCTATGGTATTATGCCGCCCCAAAGGATAATGATGCTCAAAAGACAGCGAGTATAGATTATGCCCAAAAAGTCTATGCGATGATGGGTACGTACGCAGGCGAAGAGGGCGAGCGTCTGGTAGCAGGTATGTTAAATCAGCCCAATCGGCTCTATGCGACCAAAGTAGCAGGCGTACTGTCTGCCAACTGCACAAACTATCAATGTCGCATCATCTTTAACCGATGAGCGTAGATCATGACGATGGCATATTATGAGTTGCATGATGGGCGACTGACTAAGACGACTGGTGTGATGGACAGTCGAGCCTTGGCGTACGGCGATGGTTTTTTTAGCACCATGGGCGTGCATGACGGACGCATACTTTGTATTGATGGGCATCAAGATAGACTAACGCTGTCATCTGCTCGTTTTGAGCTGTCGCTTGATGTGAAGAGTGTGCTGGCGGTGTTGATAGATTTGGCAGTTCAGATGGGTGAGGGTGTCTTAAAGGTCATCATCACAAGAGATAGGCAAGCAGTGCGTGGTTATGGCTATGCTGATGGTCGTGCGGTGGTGTTGATAAAGTTGATGCCATCGCCCATTTATAGTGGCGTGTCTTTTTATGATGGCATTCCTTATCAGTTGGCAGGCGTGGCAGTGTGTCTGTCCGAGCGATTATCTCTTAGAACGAGCCGATTTTTAGGATTAAAGCTCATCAGTGCTCACGAACAGGTGTTTATTCAGCGTGAATTGCACTGCCATCAGCAGCATGATTCAGCCATTATTGAGGGCTTGGTGGCGAGTGCATCAGGTGAGTGGGTCAGTGGTAGCATGAGTAATGTGCTGTATCATCTAGATGGCAAGTGGCATACTCCGCCTGTACAGGCGTGTGGTGTTGATGGGGTAATGCGGCGAGTATTGATGACCCAATACGACATTGCCGAGCGAGTGTTGCTTGATGAAGATTTGATGAACCTTGATGGTTTGGCGTTTTGTAATGCGGTGCGTGGTGTGATGCCGATATCTGCATTAACAATAAATGGTGTCGTACACCCATTAAAGATGAATGGTTTTTTACAAAACTTTATCATCAAACGCACCCACACCAAGCCAATCATGATACAATAACGCTCATTTGATGCTATTTTTGATTATTGTCCCAGTTGTTCTTACCCTGTAATCGTTGATATTTTCTGTTATATTAAGTCTGTAGCCAACTTTAGTCCTTGATAAGCCATTGACCACCATGACAAAATCGCCCAAGTCCACAAAAAAACTCAACTCAAAAAAATCTACCCCAAAAAGACCAACACGACACCGAAAAAACACCGCCAAACCAAAACAGGGTAAGTGGCTAAGATTGGTGAGTTTGGCTCTATTGATTTGGTGTGCGGTGGTTGTATATGCCAGCATTTTTGCCAAGTCTGACAGACCAGCAAAGATGCTAGAGGTTAAAAAAGGCGATACTTATTATGGTCTGTTGGCGGAGGATAAGTGGCAAACTTCATCTCTATCATCTGGTGTACTTGCTAAGCTATATCTAAAACTGGCTGTACGAACACCGCTACAAGAAGGGGTTTACCAAATTCCTGCAGGGGCAAGCCTAAGGCAGGCGTTGAGTATCTTGGTGCAAGGAACAAAAGCCCAGACGGTCAAGGTGCAGATTATTGAGGGTAAGACTATCAAAGATTTATACCACACCCTAAAAAACACTGATGGTATCACGCTTGAAGTTCTAACCCCTAGGGCAGATGGCTACTCGTGGGCAGAGGTACGCCGTGATAATGAAGCGGTATCAAAGGCGTTGGGCATTACTGCAGTCAATGGGAATTTGGAAGGTCAATTTTCTCCCAACACTTACTTTTTTGACCGGGGCACAACCGACCGCCAGATTCTCCAAAAACTCTATAATGACCAACAAAAAACACTGGCAGCGGCGTGGGAGAATCGTCAGCAGGGTCTGCCTTATAATAATAGCTATGAAGCACTCATCATGGCAAGCATTATTGAAAAAGAAACAGGGCTTGCTGATGAGCGACACAAGGTAGCAGCGGTGTTCATTAACCGCCTGCGTAAAAATATGCGATTACAAACTGACCCAACCATCATTTATGGGCTGTTTGACCGATATGATGGTAAAATTTACCGTTCTAACATTCAAGAAAAAACCGATTACAACACCTACCAAATCCACGGTCTGCCACCGACTCCCATCGCCCTGCCATCTAAGGCTGCCATTGATGCTGCCATGAATCCTGAGGCGACCGATGTGCTGTTTTTTGTGGCAACAGGAAAAGGTGGTCATAAGTTTAGCCGTACACTTGATGAGCATAATCGTGCTGTCGCTGAATATCGTGCAGCCATGGCAAAGCAAAGCCGATAACAAGTCAAGTTAGTGCAATCACATCACACGAGGATAAACCATGAATCATCTGCCAAAATTCATCAGCTTTGAGGGGACAGAAGGCGTGGGAAAGACCACTGCGATTGATGGGTTTTGTCATCATCTTGATACGCTTGGTATTGAGTATGTGCGTACTCGTGAGCCAGGTGGGGCGGATGTGGCGGAGATCATTCGTGGTATCTTGTTGGACAAGAATAGCACCTTAAATGATGATACCGAGCTACTACTTATGTTTGCTGCTCGAGCCGACCATCTGCATAAGACGATATTGCCTGCCCTAGATGCGGGCAAATGGGTGGTATGTGATCGATTCATTGATAGTACGGTAGCGTATCAGGGTTTTGGTCGCTTTGGTGGTGATGAGCAGGCACTTGCTAAGATTGAGCTGATGATTGCTCATTTTGTACCCAGATTGCCTGATGTTACTTTATGGCTTGATTTGAATGTCTTAACAGGTATGCAGCGTGCTGCTAAGCGTAGCCGAGCTGACCGTTTTGAATCGTTGGATACGAGTTTTTTTGATAAAGTGTATCAAGGTTTGGCACATCAATACGCCAAATATCCTAGCCGTATTCGCCGTGTTGATGCCAATGGCAGTGTTGATGAGGTGGGTGAGCGTATCCGTCAGGCGATGGGGGATTGTTTTGGGGCGGATTGATCAATAGCCTATTTTTTTATCTAAAAATGCTTTTGGCTAAATTTTGTGCAATCGGATTTTGCGTAACCAAATTTTGTGTAACTTTGTTACTGGGTTGGCAACTTTTTTACTAATAAGGATGACTTGACGGCTGGGCGTATTTTTAAGATACTGGGGCGTTTTTAAATCATGAAGACGGCTAAGAAAGGTTCTTATTTTGAGTTGATGTCGTCAGTAGGTGCCATCAAAAGAGGATAATTAGATGCGTATATTTGTTAAGTCTGCTCTTGTGGGTGCGGTACTTTCTTTAATGGCAGCGACCCCCTATGTCTTTGTTGTGCCGTCTGCTCAAGCTGTGGTACAGGTGGACTTTGCTGATTTGGTGGAGCAAGTCTCAAGTGGTGTGGTGCGTGTCTCTACGACCAGATCTGTGAGTGAAGATGATATGATTAGCCCACAAGCTCGAGTGTTGCGTGAGCATCTGGGCGAGCGTGGGGTACTGCCTGCCATTGAACATGGGTTTGGCACAGGTTTTTTTATTACGACAGATGGTTATCTCTTAACCAATCATCATGTTGTCAAAGGGGCGGACAGCATTACCGTTACCCTAAATGACCGTACGGAGCTAGATGCGGTGCTTGTTGGTTCTGATGAGGCGTCGGACATTGCTGTACTAAAAGTGGCAGGGAGTCATTTCCCCGCCTTGGTCGCATCAAGCGATGAGGTGCGTGTGGGCGAGCCGGTGCTTGCCATTGGTTCGCCTTTTGGCTTTGATTATTCAGCATCGGCAGGCATTGTTTCTGCCAAATCACGCAACATGACTCCAGAGGCGACCACACCTTTTATTCAGTCAGATGTCGCACTAAATCAGGGTAATTCAGGCGGTCCTTTATTCAACAAAAAAGGTGAGGTGATTGGTGTCAATTCACACATCTTTAGCGATACAGGCGGTTATATGGGTTTGTCGTTTTCCATACCCATTGATACTGCCTTGCATATCTATGAACAATTAAAAAATCATGGCAAAGTACGCCGTGCTGCGTTGGGGTTGGTGGTGCAAGATGTCGATCGTAATTTGGCATTGATGTATGGGTTGGCACGACCACAGGGGGCGTTATTAACCCGTGTGTTGGCAGACTCACCTGCAGAAGAAGCAGGGCTTCGGGCGGGGGATCTGGTGCTTGCTTTTAATGGCAAACCCATCGCACACGCTGCTGAATTATTAAATCTGTTTAATCGTGCCAAGCCACAAGATCATTTTAATCTTACCTATCAAAGAGGTAATCAAAAATTTGTCGCCAAAGGCATATTCGCTGAAGCACCCAGCGATGTCTCGGCAGGTGGTAAACACCAAAGCCAAGGCGTAAAACTAGGGCTTCGTCTAAAAGAGCTAACCCCTGCCGAACAGCGTCTTTTAAATGGTGTTGGCGTGGCAGGTGGGGTGGTGATTACTGCGGTCAGCCCAATGGGTCTTGCAGCACGCGCAGGCATACAAGCAGGCGATGTGATTCTTGCTTTGAATAATCAGCCAACCACCAATGCTGATGAGATGGCAGTTGCTGTACAAAGCCTGCCAAAACAAGGCATCGTCCCTGTGCAGTTCATCAGACAAGGCACGCCTGCCATCATCGGTATGCGTATTGATTGATATAAAAATTTGCAAAATAAATCTAAAAAAATCCATCAAAAGCTAAATTAAGTATGATAAACTAGGCTTATTTTAGTGATTGATTTTAGTAATTGTAATTGGCTTTATTATGACAAAGACAGATATTTATCAGGACATCAAATCAAAATTAAGAGGTTCTATTACAGCACTGGTTACGCCGATGACAGCAGATGGTGCGGTGGATTATGATGCACTTGCCAAACTTATTGATTGGCAGATTGATGAAGGGACGCACGCATTGGTTGCTGTTGGTACGACAGGCGAATCGGCAACTTTGTCAATGGATGAGCATATTGCAGTCATTCGTTTTTTTGTGAAGTATGTAGCAGGTCGTGTGCCTGTGATTGCAGGAACAGGGGCGAATAACACCCTTGAGGCAATTGAGCTGACTACTGCTGCCAAAGAAGCAGGTGCAGACTGTGCGTTATTGGTTGCCCCTTATTATAATAAGCCAACCCAAGAGGGTATTTATCAGCATTATAAGGTCATCAGTGAGGCGGTGGATATTCCGCAGGTGCTGTACAATGTGCCAGGTCGCACCATCGTGGACATTAGCCAAGAGACGGTTGAGCGGTTGATGACGCTACCAAACATTGTTGCCATTAAGGACGCTACAGGCAGCGTAGAGCGTGGAGCATCATTGGTCAAGGCGGTCGGTGAGCATATGGTGGTATTGTCAGGCGATGACCCAACAGCATTAGAACTCATCAAGCACGGTGCTAAGGGCAACATCTCGGTTACTTCAAATGTCGCACCTAAGGCAATGAGTCAGGTGTTTGAATTGGCATTGGCAGGCGACTTTGAGCAAGCGACCAAAATTCATGATATCATTAAACATCTACATAAAGATTTGTTCTGTGAATCAAGTCCGCAGCCTGTCAAATATGCCCTGCATAAGATGGGCAAGATTGATACAGGTATTCGCCTGCCACTTGTTTGGTTATCAAAGCAAAATCAGCTTGTTATTGATGAAGCATTAAAAAAAGCAACTGTACTTTGATAGACGCTCAGACAGCAACTAAAAAAGGTTAAACTATGAATATGATTAAAATGACAACAGCTGTTATGCTTGCTGTGGTAGCAACGACAGGCTGTACAAGTATCAAGGACTTGCTAAGTAAGCGTGATGATGGCAGTCTGCATTATCAAGCCAGCCAAAAACTACCACCCATCAAACTACCAGCGAACCAACAGACCGCCGCATTTACCCCTTTGTATCCCACCCCAAATCAGCAAGGCGATACAGGCTTTAAAAATGCAGCAGGTAAGCAGTTTGAATTGCCAAAGCCACCCACCCAATCTGCCCAATAACCGTTTGGTCTGATTGCGTATTTTAAATCTTAATTTTTACGAGAGTCGCCATGAAAAAACAAGCCCTGCTATATACTGGTAAAGCCAAGTCTGTGTATGAGACGGAGCATGAGGATTATCTGATTTTGCATTTTCGTAATGATGCATCCGCATTCAATGGCGAAAAAATCGCCCAACTTGACCGCAAAGGCAGAGTGAATAACCGTTTTAACGCATTCATCATGCAAAAGCTGAGCGAGGCAGGGGTTGAGACGCATTTTGAGCGTCAACTGTCGGATGATGAGGTATTGGTCAAACGCCTAAAAATGATTCCTGTGGAGTGCGTGGTGCGTAACTATGCTGCCGGTGGTCTGATGAAGCGTTTGGGGCTAGAAGAAGGCTTGCCACTGTTGCCACCGACTTATGAGCTGTTCTACAAGGATGATGCCTTAGGCGACCCAATGCTCTCAGAGTCAACCGCCATTGCTTTGGGTTATGCCACTGCTGATGAGCTTGAGCAGATGAAGACGCTGACCCATAAAGTCAATGAGGTGCTGTCAAAAATCTTTGATGACGCAGGTTTGTTGCTTGTCGATTTTAAACTGGAGTTTGGTCTGTTCCATGGTCGCATCGTGCTTGGCGATGAGTTTTCTCCAGATGGCTGTCGTCTGTGGGATAAAGAAACCAAGAAAAAATTAGACAAAGACCGTTTCCGTCAAGGGTTGGGTGATGTTGTTGAAGGCTACGAAGAGGTTGCCTTGCGTATCGGTGTGCCTTTGGAAGGTTAATATAAAAACCCAAGTTGTCTTGGGTTTTTCTTTTGGTATAGCCCATTGCTATTAGCAATGTGGCATTGACCATTGACACATTGTTTGGCACATAGGTGGCGGATGTATAAGTTCATCGGATATATTCCAGAGAATGATTTAGAAAAAGTCAAGACTGCTGTATTTAATGCAGGGGCAGGGTGCTTTGATGGATATAGCCACTGCTCATGGCAAATCTTGGGCATGGGTCAGTTTAAGCCTTTAAAAGGGGCGAAACCTGCCATTGGCGAGATTGATAAAATTGAGTATGTGAGTGAATGGAGGGTTGAGACGATTGTCCCTAATGACAAGCTGTCTGCGGTCGTTGCTGCTTACAAATCTGCTCACCCCTATGAAATGCCTGCTTATGATGTATATGAATTGGTAGAAATATAGCCGAATGTGCCAAAAGCAAATGTATCTAAGATGACAATAAAGCAGTCTGCATGGATTGTGTAGTAAAACACCCATACTTAAAGCAAGTATGGGTGTTTTACTACAAAGCCTAGATTACTCTTCTATGCGACTCATGCCAGATACGCTCCAGTAGCCCCTTGGCAAGCGAGTGCCACGACCAGCTCGCTTGCCCATGTAGTCGGCGATGTCGGCAGGCTTGATGGTCAAGATGCGTTTGCCTGCATGGATGGCTAAGCTGTCTGATGCACTTAAGCTAACTAAACTGATGAGCGTCTCGCCGTCTTGTTGTTTTAATCCCATGATTTTATTGCCTTTGCCTTTGGTTAGGCTTGGCAAATCGGATAATTCAAACACAAGTAAATGACCGGTACTAGATAAGGCAGCAACAAGTGTGTCATCTTTTTTGATGGTGTTGATGGGCAGCAGGGTGGAATCAGACAGGTTGATGATGGACTTACCTGCCTTTTGATTGGTTTCAAAATTACCAAACTGTCCAACAAAACCATAACCTGCCGAGCTTGAAAGCAACACTTTGTCGTCTTTATTACCAAACAAAACCTGCTCAATCTTCGCTCCTGCCGGTGGGTTTAGCATACTGGTGATAGGCTCACCCTGTCCACGAGCAGACGGTAGGTTGATGGTATCTAGGGCGTAACTACGACCTGTGCTATCAAGTAAGATGAGTCTGTCATTTGTTTTACCCTGTGCTGAGGCTTGATATTCATCGCCTGAGCGATAGTTTAGTGTACTGGTATCAATGCCATGACCTTTTGCCATGCGAATCCAACCTGCTTTTGATAGTACAACCGTTACCGATTCGCTAGGTACAAGTTCGGTCGCTTTTAGGGCAGTGGCTTCAGCTCGCTCGACCACAGGCGACATGCGAGCATCGCCGTGTTTTTTCATGTCTTCTGTCAGTTCATCAATGAGTAGGGCGGTCAGACGCTTTGGATTGGCAAGCCGTTCGGCGATGATGGCTCGCTCTGCTTCAAGGGCAGCTTTTTCAGCATTGAGTTCTATTTCTTCTAGTTTGGCAAGCTGACGCAATTTGATGTCCAAGATGGCATCAGCCTGTATGTCGGTTAGACCAAAGCGACTCATTAGCTCAAGTTTTGGGTCGTCTTCGGTGCGAATGATGTGAATGACTTCATCAATATTTAGGTAGGCAATCAGTAGACCTGCTAAGATGTGCAGGCGTTTATCAATCTTCGCCAAGCGATGCTCAAGACGGCGAATCACCACGCCACGACGACAGTCTAGCCACTCAGATAAGATGTCTTTTAGGTTTTTGACTTGTGGTTTGCCATTGACACCAATCACATTCATGTTCACTCGAAAGCTGGTTTCAAGGTCGGTCATGGCGAACAAGTGGTTCATGATTTTATCAATATCTAGTCTGTCCTTTTTCAATTCAAGCACGATGCGACAGGCATTCTCGTGGTCAGATTCATCATTGATGTCATTTATCCATGGTAGTTTTTTGTCTGTCATGAGCTTGGCAATTTGTTCGATGACTTTATTGCCTGAGACCTGATATGGCAGAGCGTCAATCACAACGATGTTTTTTTCTTTTGGGTTGATGTGATAGGTGGCACGCATCTTATAGCTACCACGACCTTGTTCATACATACTGATAAGCTCATCTTTTGAGGTGATGATTTCAGCACGAGTTGGTAGGTCAGGGGCGATGAGTGTCTTGCATAGCTCACGCACGGATAGATTTGGGTTTTTTAGTAGCTTGATGCAGGTCTTAACCGTCTCAACGAGATTGTGCGGCGGGATATCGGTTGCCATGCCGACAGCGATGCCTGTGGTGCCATTTAGTAGAATGTTGGGCAGGCGTGCAGGTAGTGTGGCTGGTTCTTTTAAAGAACCATCAAAATTATCCACCCAATCTACCGTGCCTTGTTCAAGCTCAGATAGTAAAGTTCCTGCATAGTCGCTCATCTTAGCTTCGGTGTATCGCATGGCGGCAAAAGATTTTGGGTCGTCAGCAGAACCCCAGTTGCCTTGACCGCTAATCAAAGGGTAGCGATAGCTAAAAGGCTGTGCCATAAGCACCATTGCTTCATAGCACGCCGAATCGCCATGTGGGTGGTATTTACCCAACACATCGCCGACAGTACGAGCGGATTTTTTGGGTTTGGCGGTGTGCTTTAATCCAAGTTCGCTCATTGCGTAGACGATACGGCGTTGAACTGGTTTTAGTCCATCAGCAATGTGTGGCAAAGCTCTATCCATGATGACATACATGGCGTAATTTAAGTATGCCGATTCGGTAAATTCAGCAATGGAGCGAGTGTCAAAGTTGGTTTGGTTGTCTGTGGTCATACAAAAAAGCGGTCATTGTAATCAAAAAATAACCGCTATTTTAACAAATTTTTACTAACTTTGCTTTAAAATCATCTAAGCCCAGACAGCCTTATGGGCTTTTTGTGGGGTAAATCCATCTTAAGCTGATGTTAATTTTAGATGATATCTAGCCCACGCCAGCAGGTCTGATGATAAGCACTGTCCCAAAATAGCCATTCTAGTTTGGCGGCATAAGTATAGGCGGTTCGCATCTTACTCAGTGTATCGGCATCGGCATGGGTGGCAACCTTATCAATGACTGCAATCACTTGATTGACCGCCTCATGAAAATCCTCGCCTGCATAGGTATCAATCCATGCTTGATAGGGGTTATTTGGGGCGGATTTGTCGTAGATGTCTTGTCCAACTTTGGCATAAATCCAAAAGCATGGCAATAAACTTGCCAATACCACAGGATAACTGTCAGCATAAGCACTGGCGATGAGATAGGAGGTGTAATGATGACAAGCCAGCGTTAAAGGCGTGTTTAAAAAATCCTCACGGCTGATGCCAAAACTTTGCATGAAGCCATCATGTAGTGAGCGTTCAACCACAATGGCAACTTTGGCAGCCTCGCTAAATAAAATCACCTCATCAGCTTCGTAGGCTTTGGCAGCACACACCGCTAAAGCACGACCGTAGGCGAGCAGATAGTGGGCATCTTGGATGACATAATGGCTAAAAGCCTCTGTAGATAGCGTGCCTGCTGCCAGCTCTTGATTAAAAGGCAAATTTAAGGTGGCTTCGTACAAAGCCTGATTTTCTTGCCACAGGGTTTGGCTAAATGGTTGCATGACCGTCCTGTCGTTGATTGGTTAAGGGGGATGCGGTGGGCGTAAAACCCACCAAGAACTAAAAAAACAAGATGGCTTGGCTTTTTAAGGTTGAAATTTAGGCAATAAAAGCTGCTTCTAGGCGTTTGGCAAGCTGCACATCTCGGTTTCTTACCGCACCACGCTCAGGATTGCCAATGCGTACCTTTAAGGTGGTGTAGCAATTTTCCCACTGTGGGTAGTGTTCTAGCTCTTGGGCGTGGAATGAGATTTTTACAATGAATGCCACCACAGTAGCAAAATCATTAAATTCATAGGTGCGTACCAAGCTATGACCTTCTAGTTGCCAGTTAGGTAGCCCTTCTAATTGTAGGGAGACTTGGTCTGAGGTAAGACTACTCATGAGATTCCTTCGTTAAAGGTGTGATAGAACTGTTTGTTAGTTTAGCATATTTCATCGCAAATGCGAGCAGATTTTTGACGGAATGTGTTGGCATAGGGTTGGTTGGATATCATCAATCCGCCTTGATTTTCCTTGTCTGATTTAGCCCAACTTACTTTTTAAATGACAAAATAACATGGCAGTCATTAAGGCATCATTGAGTGAATCGTGTGCAGGCAAGATGGGAATCTGATAGGCTTGCAAAAGCTCGGTTAAGTGCCGTTTATCAATCGGTAAATCGCTGTTTTTATTGGTTTTTTGTCTAAGTTTTTGGTCAAGTTGGGTAACATCAATGAGCGTGTTGGGCAGTTTTTTGCCGAGCCTTGGTTTGATTAAAGCGTTAATGAATTTAGCATCCATACTGGTACAAAAGCCGATAATGGGGCGAGTGCCGATAAAGGGCAATAAACACGCTATCATCTCATCGGTACTGACACCATTTTTGACATCACAAGGGCGAAGGTGATGGACGATGATGCTGTTCGTGCTTGGCATGATGGGTGGACGGCAGATGATGGATAGGGCATTTGCTGTATCAATGACAAAGGTGTCATGAGCCTTTGATATTTTGACCGCACCAATACTTAGTATGTGATGGTTTTTTGGGTCTAACCCTGTCAATTCCAAATCCAGACATACCCATTCATCAGCAGGCGGTTTTCCAGTCAAGTGGGCGGCTAGATGAGCATATTTTGGGTCTTTAGATTGAGACGATTGACCGCCTAGTAGGTTGTTTAAAAAATCAAACATGATGCTCTCCTATCCCACAAAGACATCAAGCCGATAATGACGAGTGATAAATCCTTTAAAATATTTGACCACTGACAGGCTTTCTTTGAGTAGGTCTCGCTCTAGTGATGATAAGGTATTTGGATTGACCTTGCGAGCAGACTTATCATCGGTGGTTAGGGCGACTTCAAGGCGTTTTGATAAAAAGAATTCTAAGGCTTCGATGAGATTTTGGGCGGTTTTATCATCAATGGCTTTAAGCGAAGATAAGTGCTTTAGGCGTAGTCGGGTGCTGGTTTCATCAATGCCATATTCTAGGGCAAGGCTACGCACGCCGTGTACGACGGGAAAGATGCCTGCTTTTTTTAGGTCAATGTCGCTGTCTGCACCGCCTGTAAATTTTTGCCAAAAAGTTGCGCCGCCTGCCATCTGAATGGTCGGTGCAGCAAAGCGGTTGATAAAATTGGTGTGGGCGTGTTTGATGGCGTGTTGCCAATGTGATTTTAATTCGGTAAATAATGTCGTATCACCACACACAGGGTGAGCGTCTATTAAGGTGGCAAGATGAACCATAGATTCACCGTTGGGCGTAGCAACCCATGTGGTTACTTGAGCCTTAAAGTTGCTAAGTGACTGTCGCCAAGTGTCATGGCTCATCATGATACCACCATCGCAGTAGGGATAGCCTAGTTGATATAAAGCATCATTAAATGCACGAGCATGGTTTGGTAAGGTGTCATCAATAAAACCATCACGCACAATCAGAGCGTTGTCTTGGTCGGTACGCATGACCTGCTCGCCACGACCTTCTGAACCCATGACAATCATACAGCTATTAGCAATGATGTGAGATGGGGCAATCAATTGCCATACCTTGGCAAAGACATGGGCGTTTAGGCTCTGGACGATGCGACCGATAACATGGATTTTCATGCCACTTTGGTTTTGATGACGGATAAATTTGCCAATCATCTCTACACCAAGAGCCACCTCGTGCAGTGTTGTTGCTTGGTCAATACGCTGTGTGATGAGTTGGGATTGATTGGTCAGATAATTTAAAAGCTCGGTCTGCCCAATCACGCCGATGATATCTCCTGTATCATTGACGATGGGCAGGCGGTGTATTCGCTTGCCAATCATGGTGATGAGTGCTTCGCTTAAATCGTGCGTCTCGTGAATGGTGGTAAGTTTAAATTGGCTGTAGGCACAGACAGGCGTACTGGCAAAGTCCGTCTTATCCATGATGGCACGGCAGACATCAGCTTGGGTGAATATTCCTGTGCCATGCTCACTACTGACCAAAATGTGCTTGGCATCAACTGCCATCATGGCACAGGTGGCATCATACAAGGTGGCGTTGGCATCGATGAAATTTGGCTGTTTGATGTGTTCGCCAATACTCATCACACTGCGATAGAGCATCTGTTGGTTTTGGTGGTGAGCAAGGCGAGCTTCTTGTTTGGATTTACGGGTGGATAGGTCATCAAACAGCAAGGTGCGTAAGTGGTCATTATGTTCGCTGATTTTATTGATGGTTGCCCCATCTAGGCGATACAGCAGGCTTTGTTCTTGGGTGATAACCTTAAACAATGCTCCGTTTTTATCCGCAAGACCAAACCAATCACCCATGTTTAAGCCTGCTATTAGCTCGTCATCTTGGTACTGGGTCAGCTTGCCCTTGATGACGATGAATAAATCGCCACGCCATTCATCATTGATGGCGGTATTTTCGGGCAAATAGACGATTTGGCTTTTTTTGGTGAGCGACTTTCGTTCATCGTCAGTTAGGACATCAAACGGTGGGGCGAATAGGTGGTTTAATGCATGATTCATCACGACTTCCTTGTGTTGATTCTAGGACTGCTTGAGTGATTTGATTCATCAAGCCAAATGCAGTAGCGACTGGTATTCGGGGTGTTTTTGAACATAGTGTGCCACAAAGCTACAAGCAGGCACAATTTTCTTGCCTTGTACTTGGGCGTAGGCTAGGGCGTGCTTGACGAGTGCAGTGCCGATGCCACGACCACCAAGAGCGTTTGGGACGATGGTGTGGTCAAAGATGAGTGTCTCGCCTGTATCAACATAGCTGATAAATGCGGTCAAGCCGTCAATGGTGGTTGTAAAGCGATGGTTGTCGGTGTCGTGTATGATGTTTGTCATGGTCTCTGGTCAGATTGATGAGATGAAATAAATGAGTTGTTTAGCATAAGAAATTTTATGCAGATTGTAAATAACATTCGTACAAAGATTGCAGATTGTTTTTGTTAATGCTTGGCATTAGGGTGTCTCATTTTAGACTGTATGGTGTTGTACGGTCGGTTAGCTGTGCCAAATTAGGCATCCCAATGCTTGGCATAATCCACCAAGAATTTTTTAAAGGTGATGACCGCAGGGCTGGGTGAACGATGCTTGTGAGTGTACAGTAAAAATTTTCTTTCTATCGTGGGGTTTTTAATCGGTATCATGGTCAAGTTGTGCTGTTCTACCCAAGTTTTGGCATAAGTTAAGGCAAGGGTAATGCCAAGTCCCATTTTGGTCATACCAAGAGCAGTGGACAAAAAATTGACCTCATAATCGGCACGAAATAACCGCTCGGATAAATCAAGTGGCAAGGCGTTGCGGATTTGTTCAGCAAAGGCAGATTGTAGGGTGATGAGTTCGCCTTGTGGAATATCGCCCCAATCTAATTCATCATGACCACTTAAAGGGTGGTCTTTTTTGATGATTAAATAAAACGGTGAAGCGAACAGCTCTGTCGCTACAATGTCATTGCTAAACGGATATTCAGGACCGATGCCAATATCGGCATCTAAAATCTGCACACGATCCATGACCTCGCCAATACCACAATCAATAAGGCTAACTTGAACATCTGGATGGATTTTTTTAAATTCCTTGATAAGCTCAGGCATGATTGTGGCGGCAAGTTGCTGGCTGGCTGCTACTCGTACTTTGCCTTGATGAAAATCCTTTAAATCATAGATTTCATTATTCAGCAGCCGCATATCATCTAGCACTTTTAAGGCATAGGGTAGCAGTCTTGTGCCACCTTCTGATAGATGTAATTGACGAGTGGTGCGGTCAAATAGCGTGATGTCAAGTTGGCGTTCCATCTCTTTAATTAGACCACTCAACGATGACTGTGTCAGATGTAGCTCATCGGCGGCTTTGGTAAAGCTTTTGTGGCGAGCCACAGCAATGAAGGCGTTAATCTGGCGAAAGGTAACATTCATAAACTAATCCGTATTGTCGTCATTATTATAAAAAATTATAAAAATCCAAATTATTGTAAAATCCAATAAATAAAGCAAAAAACCCATTTGTAGATTTGCAGTGCTTATTTTATGATAATCACAGCTGGCTTTCAATTGATTGCAAGTATTCTTCATGGGATTTTAGACAGTTTTTCATTAACAAGCAAGGGATTATTATGGCAGATTTATTTGAAAATCCAATGGGGCTAGATGGTTTTGAGTTTTTAGAGTTTTCAAGCCCACACCCAAATTTTTTAGAGCCAATTTTTGAGAAAATGGGCTTTACCGAAGTGGCTCACCACCGCTCAAAAGATGTCTCACTTTATCGTCAAGGTGGCATCAATCTTTTGGTGAACCGCACCAAAAACAGTCAGGCTTATTACTTTGCCCAAGAGCATGGGGCGGGTGCCTGTGCGATGGGTTTTCGTGTCAAAGATGCACGATACGCCTATAATCGTGCCATTGAGATGGGTGCTGAACCTGTAGAAGTACCGACCAACCCAATGGAGCTTCGCTTGCCTGCCATCAAAGGCATTGGCGGTTCATTGATTTATTTTATTGACCGTTTTGAGGGCGATAATACCATTTATGATATTGATTTTGAGTTCATTGAAGGGGTGGATAAAAACCCTGTCGGCTTTGGCTTTAAAGTCATTGACCATCTAACGCATAATCTATATCGTGGTCGTATGGACTATTGGTATAATTTTTACCAAAAATTCTTTAACTTCCAAGAAATTCGCTACTTTGATATCAAGGGTGAATACACAGGTTTGGCAAGCCGAGCCTTAACCGCTCCAGATGGTAAAATCCGCATTCCTTTGAATGAAGAATCCAAGCAGGGTGGTGGTCAGATTGAAGAATTTTTGATGAAGTTTAATGGCGAGGGCATTCAGCACATTGCGTTCTTGTCGGATAACCTGATTGAAAGCATTGACCAGCTTCGTGCAGCAGGCGTGCCACTAGCGACCGCACCAAAAGATACTTATTATGAGATGCTAGAAGAAAGACTACCAAATCATGGCGAGCCTACATCAGAGCTTCAAGCTCGTGGCATATTGCTAGATGGCACCACCGAAGATGGTACGCCACGCCTGCTATTACAAATTTTCTCTGAAACTTTGATGGGTCCTGTGTTCTTTGAATTTATCCAGCGTAAGGGCGACTACGCACAAGGCTTTGGTGAGGGCAATTTTAAGGCACTCTTTGAGAGTCTTGAGCGAGACCAGATCCGCCGTGGGGCGTTAGAAGTGCCGGCAGAATCATTGTGATAAGCTGTTTAATTTTTTTGTCAGTCAAACTTTTTATCCATCTTAGGCTGATTAAGTACAGTTGGTCATTTTTATAAAGTTTGATTGGCACTAAAATGTTACTTTCAATGACAAAAAGCAGGCAGTGTTTTGTGATGGTAAATCATGCAAAAAACCGTGATTGGCAACTGTGCTAAAAACATGGTTGGCGGATATGGTTGAAAAATACGGCTCGCTTTTTAAAGGGTTTAAAATTGGTTAGGCTTTAGATAAAGCCCATCTTAGATAAAGGAATAGACTATGGCTCTAACTCAAGGCGTACACCATGTCGCCTATCGTTGTCGTGATGCCAAAGAGACAGTAGAATGGTATCAAAAGCACCTTGATATGGATTTTGTGCTTGCCATCGGTGAGGACAAAGTTCCTTCCACAGGCGAGCCTGATCCTTATATGCACATTTTTTTGGATGCTGGGGGTGGTAATATTTTGGCGTTTTTTGAATTGCCAACTCGCCCAGAGATGGGTAGAGATGAGAACACACCTATTTGGACACAGCATTTGGCATTAAAAGTAGATAGCATGGAAAAACTACTTGCCACCAAAGACAGGCTAATCAGTGAGGGCATTGATGTACTAGGTCCAACTAATCACACCTTGTTCCACTCCATCTACTTTTTTGACCCCAATGGACACCGCATCGAGCTTGCCTTTGATGTAACCACAAAAAAGCAATCAAAAGCGTTAGATAAAGTCAAATGGGACATGCTAAACGAATGGGCGATAACCAAAAAAGCACCCAAGCATGCCAGATGGGTGCATGATGGCACAGAACCGCCTGAAGTATAACGCATAAAAACCGTTTATTTTAAAGTATACTGATACAATAAATAGACGGTTTGTTTTTGTAAATTTAAGGAAAACCGATGAAATTAGCCACCCTAAAAACTGACAGCCGAGACGGTCGCCTAATTGTGGTTAGCCGTGATTTGAGTCGTTATCTTGAGCCAGAAATTAGCACACTGCAATCAGCTCTTGACGATTGGGGAGTGCATAAGCCTACCCTACAAAAACTCTACGATGAGCTAAACGCATCAGAAGTTGGCAAGCCCTTTGATCAAAACGCTTGTCATTCACCATTACCAAGAGCATACCAGTGGGCAGACGGCTCTGCTTATCTTAACCATGTAGAACTGGTACGAAAAGCTCGTAACTCAGAAGTGCCAGTCTCTTTTTATGACGACCCACTTATGTATCAAGGTGGCTCAGACAGCTTCATCGCACCAACAGATGATATACTTGCCAAAAAAGAGTGGGGCATTGACTTAGAGGCAGAAGTGGTGGTGGTGGCAACTGACTTACCGCTTGGGGCGAGCCAAAAGCAGGCAGAAAAAGCCATCGCCTTAGTTGGGTTGGTTAATGATGTTTCTTTGCGTCATCTTATCCCTGATGAGCTTGCCAAAGGTTTTGGTTTTGTGCAGTCTAAGCCTGCTTCGGCATTTAGCCCTGTGTTTGTAACCCCTGATGAATTGGGCGATGCTTGGGTGGATAATAAGGTGCATTTGCCCTTAAATGTAGAGATTAACGGCAAGCCATTTGGTTGCCCTAATGCAGGCGTGGACATGACATTTGATTTTGCACGCTTGCTTAGCCATCTTGCTAAAACTCGTGAAATTGAAGCAGGGACGATTGTCGGCTCTGGCACAGTATCCAACAAACAAGGCAATCTATATGGCTCATCGGTAGAACAAGGCGGTGTAGGTTACTGCTGTATCGCTGAAGTGCGTATGTATGAGACCATTGAAAATGGTAAGCCTAGCACCGAGTTCTTGGATCATGGCGACACTGTCAAAATCTGTATGAATGACAAAGATGGTAATAGCATTTTTGGTGAGATTGTTAATACAGTGAAGACCGATTTTTGACATTTGTTTTATTTTCATTGAATTATGCGGTTGTTTTTGATTATAATGACTGCTGATCATAAGTGATGACTAGGGCAGATGAGCTGTCATCATATGGCAGTAAGGAATTTTTTTTATGAGTAAGCAAGCCCCGCTTTTACATTTAACCCCCAAACAAGCCGTACCGATTGCCATTATTGTGGTGGCGGTGCTTGCCTTGACGATGATTCAACTCGGCTTTGTGCCATTGTTATCGCTACTGATTGTTATCTTGGGTTTGATGATATTTGGACTGACCAAAGGCGTCAAATTTGAAGCAATGCAAGATAAGATGATAGGTGGGGTCGCCACAGGAATGGGGGCGATTTATCTGTTTTCTTTCATTGGGCTTTTAGTTTCTGCTTTGATGATGAGTGGGTCTATTCCTACTTTGATGTATTATGGGTTTAACTTTTTGTTGGCGGAGTGGTTTTATTTATCTGCTTTTATTTTAGCAAGTGTGGTTGGTCTGGCACTTGGTAGCGGATTTACTACTTGTGCGACAGTGGGTGTGGCGTTTTTGGGAATGGCGGCAGCCTTTGGGGCGAATCCTGCGATTGTGGCAGGGGCGGTCGTTTCTGGTGCACTCTTTGGCGATAAGATGTCGCCATTATCTGACACCACAAGCATTGCAGCATCTATTGTTGGCGTGGATTTGTTTGAGCATATCAAAAATATGATGTACACCACAGTGCCTGCGTGGATTATTACAGCGATTTTATTTATGTTCATGCCATCGGCGACTGGCGATTTGACAGGCGTGACAGAATTAAAAGACAGTCTGGTCGCAAGTGGACTGGTGCACAGCTATGCCTTATTGCCCTTTTTGGTGTTGATTGCACTTGCCATCATGCGTGTCAATGCCATCTATGCCATTGGTGCAACCATCGTTGTGGCACTTGCCTTGACCTACACCCATTCTAGCCCAAGTCTATCACAGCTTGGTGGTTGGTTCTTTAAGGGCTATTCATTGCCAGAGGGTGTGGACTTGGGGGCGGTAGGAAAACTGGTCTCTCGTGGTGGTTTGGAGAGTATGTTTTTTACCCAAATTTTGGTGATTTTGGCATTGTCTTTGGGTGGATTGCTTCAAGGGCTTGGCGTATTGCCAGCACTGCTTGATGCGATGCGTCATCTACTCACCAAAGCCTCTCATGGCGTGGCTGCTGCTGCCTTTACGGCTTTTGGGATTAATGTGCTTGTCGGTGAGCAGTATCTAAGTTTGCTTTTATCGGGCAATGCTTTTTTACCAGAGTATCAACGGCTTGGACTGCACCCAAAAAATTTGTCTCGCACCATTGAGGATGCCGGCACGGTCATCAATCCTTTAGTGCCATGGGGAGTGTATGGCGGATTTTTGACGGGGATATTTGGAATGCCAGTGATTAACTATGTACCGTTTGCGTTTTTTTGTTACTTGTGCTTTATTTTGACACTGGTTTATGGGTTTACTGGCTTTACCATCAGCAAGTTAGAACCTGCCAAAAACTAATAACCAATCATCAAAGTGGGGCGGTGCCACTGGCTTTAGATGGCATTTGCCCCACCATTTTCAAGGAAGGATTATGGAACTTTACTCTTATTTTAGAAGTTCGGCGGCATATCGTGTACGCATCGCTTTAAATCTCAAAAACATCTCTCATGGCATCATTCCTGTACACTTGGTCAAAGGTCAGCAAAGGTCAGACGACTATCAGGCCAAAAATCCGAGCCAATTATTGCCAAGTTTACAGATTGATGATGGTAAGATACTTAGCCAGTCAATGGCGATTTTAGATTTTTTGGAGAATGAGTATCCTAGCCCATCACTGCTACCAAAAGATCATTATGACAGGGCGACTGTGCTGTCTATGTGTCATATCATCGCTTGTGATACGCACCCTGTGAATAATTTGCGAGTGTTGCAATATTTAACAGGTGAATTAAACATAAGCGATGAACAAAAACAAAGCTGGTATGCTCACTGGATTAAGGTCAATTTTACTGCTTTGGAGCAATTATTAAAAACACATGGCGGTCAATATGCTTTTGGCGATAATATCACAATGGCCGATATTTGTCTGGTGCCACAAGTATATAATGCCAATCGCTTTAAAGTGGATTTGAGTGCCTTTCCTAATATTGTCAAGGTAGTAGAAAACTGCAATCAACTAGATGCGTTCATTCAGGCAAGCCCAGAAAAACAAATTGACTTTGAATAACAAAATAAAAAGATAAATAAAAGCGATAACCTAGATTATCGCTTTTATTTCAATGATATTCTTGGGTTATGTGTATAGCTCGTCTGTCTTTACTGCCATGATGAAGTCATTTTTGTGCAGCCCCTTGATGCTGTGCGACCACCAAGTTACTGTTACCTTCCCCCATTCTACAAAAATGCCAGGGTGATGTCCTTCACTCTCAGCCAGTTGCATGAGCTTATCGCCAAATGCCCAAGCTGTTTTGAAGTTTTTAAACTTAAATACCCTTTTTAATTGTAAAACATGATGCTCGCCGACTTGTTCGGAGATGACAGCCCAGTCTGGTAGTTGTTTCATGAAAGTGGCAAGCTCTTCATCTGTTACCTTTGGAGCATCTGCTTGGCAGGCTTCACAAAATTGGTTTTTTAAATCGCTCATAAAAAATTCCCTATAAAAATTAAGTTAAAAATATTGCCCTAATTACACCTTGAAGGATTAAAAAACCGTTCGTGATAAGCTAGTAAGCCATGACGACTTTCTCTTTCAAAGGCATCTTAGGGCAAGTCATGCTGTAAAGGTAGTGAGCTCAACAGTCATTAAATCTGCTAGTCGTCTAATAAACTTGGGTGGGGGTCAAACAACCCTTGCTCCATTGCTTTATCAACTTCTTGCATTAATGATTGTTCGGTCAAAGAAAATAATGCCTCTGGGTCGTCAATGACATAATAAATCGGCTGTACTTTATCAATGCGATAAGGTGTTCTTAGAATATCATTGACATTAAAGGGTCTGTACTCTGGCTTACCGCTTAGGGCGTATTCTGTTTCAGCAGGTGATGATAAGATACCGCCTCCATAAATACGCAGTCCGTCTTGGGTGTTGATCAGCCCAAATTCCATGGTAAACCAGTACAAGCGTGCCAAAAATACCCGTACTTTTTTGTCGGCTTGCAATCCTAACTTTCCATAAATATGCGTAAAATTGGCAAAGTCAGGATTGGTCAATAGGGGTAGATGCCCAACAATTTCGTGGAAAATATCAGGTTCTTGAATATAATCAAAGTCATCTCTGGTACGAATAAAAGTCGCTACAGGGAACTTTTGATTAGCGAGTAATTCAAAAAATTTACCGAATGAGATTAAGGCAGGGACAGGAGCGGTTTGCCAACCACTTGTTTGTTGTAATACCGCATCCAAATCAGGCAGTTGGGGAATATGGTTAATTGGTAGATTTAAGGTGTTTAAACCGTCCAAATATTGCTGATAAGCACTGCCGACCGTGCTTTTTTGTTGGCGGGTGATTAAGTCTCTCCAGATACCATTTTCCTCATCGCTCCATATGATGCGTTTTTTATCGTCTGGGGTGTGAGAGACATAGGGGGTTTTGATTTGCATAAAACTCCTTGTAAGATGATTTTTTAAGATAATTTATTGAATTAACCAATAAATTACCAAAAGTTACTAATTAAATTCCTGATTGTTTGCTAAACATATCTTAAAATAACAAAAAATGTTTGTCAAGTGCGTATTGAGATGGCTTTTTTGTTATAATAAGAGCTAGAGCATAGTTGATGGTATTTGCTGGATTGTAGTTTACATGATATGCTAGATAAATCCATGTGAGATGATGGGGGTATAATTTGATGGGTTGTGATTTGGTATTCTATAAATTATCGGAATGTACAATAAATAACACCATTGATGAGAGTAATGTATCAATCAAATAATACCGCCAATTAAACAGTACCATTCATTGTCTTGTTTTAGATAAAAGGTTCATAACAATGCTATCTATGTCCGCCATAAAAGGCTGTATTAAAAGGTTTCTGATCGGACTGCTGATTCTGACCTTGTTTCTTATTTTTATCGGATTGGCGACTTATCGCCCCTTGCCTGATAATAGCCATAATATCCAAACCACTCATCTAGCAACCAATCCTGATAGCAAGATTGCCAAAATGCTTTTGCCAGAAGTCATTAAGCGTAAAGATGAAAGTGGGGTGTATGTGCTTGCGGACAGTCGTGATGCGTTTTTGGCACGGCTTGCGTTGGTGGAGTCTGCCCAAGACAGCCTAGATGTGCAGTATTATATCTATCACGATGATCTTTCAGGTAGGCTACTTAGCCAAAGACTACTGGCGGCAGCAGATAGGGGTGTGCGAGTGCGACTACTCTTAGATGACCATACAATGGCAGGCATGGATGGCGTGATTAAGGCATTGGATAATCATGATCGCATTGAAGTTCGTTTATTCAACCCTTATATGCACCGTACTTTTCGCCCATTGGGCTACTTGAGCGACTTTTTTCGTCTAAACCGTCGTATGCACAATAAATCAATGACTGCCGATAGCTTGGTGAGTATCGTAGGTGGTCGCAATATTGGCGATGAGTACTTTGATGCAGGTAGCGGGGTGATGTTTGCCGACTTAGATGTGGCAGTGGTGGGCGACGCTTCTCGCAAGACGGCTAACGATTTTGACCGTTATTGGAATAGTCGGTCGTCTTATATGGCAAGTGATATTATCGGTAAGGTTGCCCCTGCTGACCTATCAGGTGTGTCTGAGGCATCAAAAGCATATCTACAGCTACTAACGCAGACCAATTTCGCTAAGTATCTAACAGATGGGGATATGCCTTTGGTTTGGGCAAAAACACAGCTCATCAGCGACCACCCTGATAAAGTACTAAAGAAGCATAAAGATTCAAATATCTTGGTTAAATACATTGCCCCGTTAATTCAAAACACCCAACAAGAACTCATCATTGTCTCTCCTTATTTTGTGCCAACCAATCAAGGCAAAAGACTATTAAGCGAACTTGCCAAAAATGGCAAATCCGTACAGGTATTGACCAATACTTTAGCTGCCAACGATGTGGCGGTGGTGCATTCAGGTTATGCTAAGTATAGAGAGGATTTATTACAAAGTGGGGTTAGGCTCTACGAACTAAAAGACAATGCCACGGTCAAGCCTGCCAAAGTGCGTAATGCCTATGACGGACAAGGGGCAAGCCTGCACGCCAAAACCTTTATGGTGGATGGTCGGTATCTGTATGTCGGCTCGTTTAATATGGATCCCCGTTCTGCCAATCTTAATACCGAGATGGGTCTGATTATTGAAAGTCCTGTACTAGCAGAGAGGTTGGTAAAAGATTTGTCTACCAATATCCCAACGCACACCTATGCGTTAAGCTTAAATGATGAGGGTAAAAAAGTGTGGACCACCACAGAAAATGGTCAGTTACTAGAACGCACCACCGAACCTGATTCTCCTTTGCATCGGCGTATTCAGGTATGGATAGCCAGTCATCTGCCGATTGAGTGGTTGTTGTAGTGGTGGGGTTATGCTTAAGCAAATAAACAAACCAAAAAAGTACTAAGCATCAATAGGTGCATAAGGCATAAAATCGCTAAAAATTTGAATAAAAAAACCATTTATTTGATGATTCAAATAAATGGTTTTTTTATTCAGTATTATCTATCTAAAAGTCAGTCCTATGAGGATTAGGTGTGTAAAGCAATAAAATCATCTATATTTATTGTAAATTTAGATAAATAAATTAAAAAAAACGATTGTATTTTTGATGTAGAGTTGGTGTTTAATAATCTAGATTGATTAAGCTCTTTTAAGCTTATGGCGATTAAATGGTATTTAGGAGTATTGACATGAAAGTTAAGACGGTAAAGTTGGCGTTGTTGGGTGCGGTATCATTGGTGTTGGGTGCTTGTACAGAGGATATCGGTGTACAGAATGCGATTACGCCAAGTGGTGGTGAAAAAGTAGTATTGAAAGTTTCTCACTTTTGGCCAGCGACAGCCATGAGTCAAAAAAAAGTACTTGAGCCTTGGTGCGATAAAATCGCTGCCGAATCTGATGGTAAACTAACCTGTCAATTTTATCCTGCCATGCAACTTGGAGGTACGCCGGCTCAGTTGATTGACCAGGTAACCGATGGTGTGGCAGATATTGTGTGGACCTTGCCAGGCTATACTGCGGGGCGTTTTCCTAGTATGGAAGTGATGGAGCTTCCCTTTATGACTATTGACGGTGAAAAGAGCAGTCGGGTGGCTTGGCAAATATATGAGGAGTTCGGAAAAAAGGATTTTGAAAAAGTTAAGCCTCTGGCATTTAATGTGCATGACCGTGGGCATATCCATAATAATGTTCGTCCAATCACTAGGCTAGAAGACTTTAAAGGGCTAAAAATGCGAGCTCCAACCCGCTTGACCAATAAAACACTAGAAGCGTTTGGTGCAACACCTGTGAGTATTCCGTTGCCAAGTTTATCAGAATCTGTCTCAAAAGGTGTGGTTGATGGCTATATTTTGCCTTGGGAGGTTGTTCCTACTTTAAAATTGCATGAGATGACCAAATACCACTCTGAGATAAACAGCCCTGATCCTGTACTGTACAGTGCATTGTTTAGTATTGTGATGAATAAGCAAAAATATGATGGTTTGCCTGACGATTTAAAGAAAGTGATTGATGAGAATTCTGGCATAGAGCTCTCGGCAAGCCTTGGTAAGGCATGGGATGAGGAGGTCGAACAAGCATATCAAAAAGCGGTGGATAAAGGCAATTTGATTAATGTCATCAGTTCGGATGAGGTAAAACGCATTCGGGATGCCGCCCAAAAGGTCGAGTTGGAGTGGATTGCCGATATGAATGCCAAAGGTTATGATGGGCAGGCGATGGTTGATCGTGCTAGAGAGCTGATGGCAGATACTACTAATTAATCTTTATTTAATAGTTTAAACAATTCTTATCGTAAGATGAGCACTTGTTTAAATATGTAATGGAGTGGTTATGGCAGATGCTGTTGAGATTGAGATTTGTGAGGGTAAGCCAGGTGACATAATTGGACGATTTTTATGGACATGGTCTAAGTTGTCTGCGTTCGGTGGTGTGGCGGTTTTAGTTGGTATGTGCCTACTGTCAACAGCCAGTGTTATTGGTCGTTCGATTTTTGATGCACCAATCAAAGGTGATGTGGAGCTTGTTCAGATTGGTTGTGCGTTATCGATTGCTGCATTTTTACCTTATGCTCAAATGAAAAAAGCTCATGTTATTGTTGACTTTTTTACCTTAAAAGCCCCTGTAGCAGTAAGAAAGTACCTGGATATTTTCGCTAGTATCCTGTTGGGGTTGGCGGCTCTTGTACTGATGTGGCGTAGCTATTTTGGGGCGGTGTCAGCTTTTAAGCATGGTACTAGAACCATGATTTTGGCTCTGCCAGAATGGCTAGCTCATATAACGATTGCACCAGGGTTTTTCTTACTGGCCTTGACAGCTTTTTACACTGCTTGGCGATTTTTTAAACAGTACGAGATTCAATAAAAGGGATAGAGTGATGGATTCGATGATTATTGGCTTGCTGATGGGTGTTTTGACGATCTTTTTACTCGTGCTTCGTATCCATATCGGTGTGGCGATGCTTCTTGCTGGAGCGTTGGGGTATGTCATGCTTGCAGGGTGGTTGCCCTTATTAAACTATTTAAAAAGCATGCCATTTGCCAGATTCTCGGTGTATGACTTATCTGTTGTGCCATTATTTTTATTGATGGGTAACTTAGCTTCTCGTGGTGGACTATCCAGGCGATTGTTTGAGGCAACCAATGCATTTTTGGGGCACTATCGTGGTGGTACAGCAATTAGTGCGGTAGGTGCATGTGCAGGCTTTGGGGCGATTTGCGGCTCATCATTAGCTACAGCTGCGACGATGGGTCGAGTTGCTTTGCCTGAATTAAAGCGTGCCAATTATTCCGATGCGTTATCTACAGGGGCTTTAGCAGCGGGGGGTACTTTGGGTATCTTGATTCCACCGTCAGTGGTTTTGGTAATTTATGCTGTATTGACTGAGCAAAATGTCGCTTCAATGTTCATGGCAGCATTGATTCCTGGGATTGTCGCCATGCTTGGCTATATGGCCGCTATTGCAATATATGTGCGAGTGGTGCCAAACAGTGGTCCTGCTATGCCTTATGTTAATTGGTCTCAACGTATCGGTTTATTAAAAGGTGTGTGGCCTGTAGTGGCGGTTTTTGCATTAGTGATTGGTGGGATTTATGGTGGTATTTTTACCCCAACTGAGGCGGCGGCGATCGGTACAGTAGCGGTTGGTGCACTGGCGTTTTTAACTAAAGAGCTGACAAAAGATGGTTTAATACAGGCATTGCTTGATACGGCATCATCAACTGCCATGATTTTTTTGATTTTGATTGGTGCAGATGTATTAAATGCTTTTTTTGCTTTATCACAAATGCCATCCGCTCTTGCTCAATGGGTGTTAAATACTGGTATGGCACCTTTAACTGTGCTGTTCGCTATGATTTTGATTTATCTTATATTGGGCTGTGTCATGGATAGCTTATCTATGATTTTATTGACCATCCCTGTATTTTTTCCCATCATTATGGGCATGGACTTTTGGGGATTAGATCCTACAGATAAGACCATTTGGTTTGGTGTACTGGCTTTGATGGTGGTGGAGATTGGTTTGATCACACCGCCTGTCGGCATGAATATTTTTGTAATTAATAGTCTTGCTAAAGATGTTGCGGTTAAAGAGACTTATAAAGGTGTGATACCCTTTTTATGTGCAGACCTAACTCGTATTTTAGCTTTGGTATTCATGCCGTCGCTTGCATTGTGGCTTGTGCATATGCTTGGTTAAGGTTAATATGGCAATAAACACCATCAAATACGCAATGGACCAACTAACGAGAAAATTTTTAATCACTGGATATCTATGATTGATTATATCAAAAAATTAGTGTTAAAATGTCATTACTCTACAGGGAGGAAGCTAGACTGGCAAATGATGAAATGCTAGTCAAAAATTATTTTAAAAAATTGTATCATCAAAGGGAATTGACATGTTTGCAACACTTCCAATTATCATTTCGCTCATTTTACTGATGTATTTTGCTTATCGAGGTTGGTCGGTATTGATATTAGCACCACTCATGGCAGCATTGGCGGTCATATTATCGGGTGAAGGCATGTTGCTTTTGCCTGCTTATACCGAAACTTTCATGAAAGCACTTGGCGGATATTTGTTAAAGTTTTTTCCGGTGTTTTTGCTAGGTGCTTTATTTGGGCAGCTGATGGCAGATTCTGGTGCAGCGACTAGCATCGCCAATACTGTTACGAAAAAACTGGGTGCAAGTAGGGCAATTTTGGTGGTTGTCTTAGTTTGTGGTATTTTAACTTATGGGGGTGTCTCACTTTTTGTGGTGGCTTTCTCCATCTATCCAATTTCAAAAGCTCTGTTTCGTCAAGCAAACATGCCCAAACGCCTAATCCCTGCTTGCATTGCACTTGGTTCGTTTACCTTTACGATGACTGCTTTACCTGGCACGCCAGCCATACAGAATGCCATTCCTATTCCGTACTATCAGACCAATGCTTTTTCAGCACCGATTTTGGGATTGATTGGCGGTGGCATCATGTTTGTATTGGGAACTTGGTGGTTGCAAAGTCGTGCTAGAATTGCCAAAAAGATGGGCGAGGGCTATGGTGCCTATAATGATAATGATGATGGTCTTTTAACTTCTGATATGCCATTTGTATTGGCGATAATTCCGCTTGTCTTGGTTATTGGTATTAACGCCTTGCTAACTTACGCTGTGTTTCCTGGTATGGACTTTGGCGTGATTAATGATAGATTTCCTGAGCTTGCAATTAAGTCAAATCTAGGTCTATGGTCCATCATCATTGCTTTGTTAATATCCTGTCTTGTGCTGGTTTTATTAAATTTAAAGCATCTAACACACCTACAAGAGTCTGTTAATAAAGGCGTTTATGGGTCTATGTTGCCTATTTTTAATACGGCGTCAGAAGTTGGCTATGGAGCGGTGATTGCTACTATGGCAGGATTTGCCATCATTCGTGATAATATTTTAAGCATTTCTCCAGATAATCCTTTGGTTTCTGAAGCGGTTGCCATGAGCGTATTGGCAGGCATTACAGGTTCATCGTCAGGAGGTCTGAGCATTGCCTTGCAAACACTCGGAGAAGATTACCTAAAACTTGCCATTGAGCATAATGTGGATCCAGAATTACTGCACAGAATTGCAGTCATGGCGGCAGGCGGTTTAGATACTCTGCCCCATTCTGGTGCGGTTATTACTTTATTTGCTATCTGTCACTTAACACACAAACAATCTTATATGAATCTAGCTGTTGTTACCATAGCGATTCCTATTTTTGCTACCATTAGTGTCATTATACTAGGTACGCTGTTTGGTTCTTTTTAATATCATGACATATAAGGAGCTTGATTAATGCATTATGATCTAAAAAATAAGACTGCCTTTATTACAGGAGCAGGTGGTGGTATCGGGCGACAAATCGCCATAGAGTTTGCCAAGGCGAAGGCTGTGGTTGGTGTGGCTGATATTAATATAAGCAATGCACAAAGTGTGGTTGAAGAAATTCATACCTTAGGCGGTCAAGCAAAAGCTGTATTATTAGATGTCACTAAAGAAGACCAAGTGAACCAGTCTATTAATGAGTTTGTAGCCGAATTTGGTAGTTTGGATATACTAGTCTCTAATGCGGGCATTCAAATCATCAACCCTATCGATAAGTTATCTTATGAAGATTGGAAAAAAATGCTTGCGATACATCTAGATGGTGCTTTTTTAACTACCAAAGCCGCTTTGGCACATATGTACACAAAAAATTCTGGAACGGTCATCTATATGGGGTCGGTGCATTCCCATGAAGCATCAGCCCTAAAATCCCCTTATGTAACCGCTAAACATGGTCTACTGGGCTTGTGTCGCACGCTTGCTAAAGAAGGTGCAAGCCATAATGTTCGCTCTCATGTCATTTGCCCAGGTTTCGTCAAAACACCTTTAGTAGAAAAGCAAATTCCAGAACAAGCTCGAGAAAAAAATATCAGCGAAGAAGAGGTGGTAAAAAATATCATGCTAGGCTCAACGGTAGATGGTGAATTTACCACCACCGATGATGTGTCAGCGTTAGCTTTGTTTTTGGCAAGTTTTCCGACCAATGTATTTACAGGGCAATCTTTTATTGCCAGTCATGGTTGGGGTATGAGATAGTTTAAATCGTTGGTGATAAAAAGGGATTTTATGATTTTACAAGCAATGACGAATGCAAGCGTGCAATTAGTGAATCGCTATTTACCCTCACCCTTTGTTTTTTCTATTGTCTTGACATTTATTGCCTTTTTTGCAGGGCTTGCTTTAACAGGGCAATCACCGATTGAGATGGCAGGACATTGGGGTAGGGGGTTGTGGTCGTTACATGGATTTGCCATGCAAATGGCATTGATTTTAGTAACAGGCTACGCTCTTGCTAATGCACCGATTGTACAACGCTTTTTGACAAAATTGGCGGGGTGTATCCATTCGCCGACAACAGCCATTGTGGCGGTTTCTTTGGTTGGTTTGATTGGCTCGTGGCTAAATTGGGGGTTTGGTTTAGTGGCGGGGGCGGTGTTTGCCAAGGCTATTGCCAAACAAGTTAAACATGTGGATTATCCTTTGTTAATCGCATCTGCCTATTCAGGATTTTTGATTTGGCACGGCGGTTTATCAGGTTCTATACCTTTAACATTAAGTTCTGGCGGTGAGACTCTAAAGACTTTGTCTGGCGGTGTTTTGACCGAAGCACTACCCATATCACAAACTTTGTTTTCTAGCCATAACTTGCTGATTGTGGGGATTTTGTTGATTGGCATTCCAATGTTAAATCGCTTGATGCACCCTAAAAACCCCACCTTGATTGATCCAAATCTGATTAAAGATGAGGTCCACACACCACCACTGCGTCATACACCTGCACAAAAATTAGATGACAGTCGTGCGATGATGTTGCTATTATTGGCAATAGTGTTGCTGTATTATGTGGATGAGTTTGGAGCGAATGGCTTTAATCTAGGGTTAAACATCGTCATTGGGCTGTTTTTATTCATTGGGCTTTTGTCCCATGGTACATTAGAGCGTTATTATCGTGCAGTAGATGGTGGAATTGGCGGTATTACAGGCATTGTGATTTTGTTCCCTTTTTATGGTGGTATCATGGGGCTAATGACCGGAGTTAATGCTGATGGTATTTCTATCGGCACAAGAATTAGCGAATTTTTTGTCCACTCTGCATCTACAGAGAGTTTTCCTGCACTTGCATTTTTAAGTGCAGGGCTGGTGAATATTTTTGTGCCATCAGGTGGTGGGCAGTTTGCGGTACAAGGTCCTGTTATGATACCCGCTGGGGTGAAATTGGGTGTTGACCCTGCTGTTACTGCGATGGCGATTGCTTGGGGAGACGCATGGACAAACATGATTCAGCCGTTTTGGGCGTTGCCACTACTGGGTATTGCAGGGCTTGACGCACGAGCCATTATGGGTTATTGTTTGGTTATCTTGGCTACATCAGGTATGATGATTGCAAGTGTATTTTTGTTGTTTACTTGAGTGGTTGATTGGGTTTTGTTTTTCATAAGCTAAAAAGAAGGATTTTATGAGTTCTAAGGTATTTGACAGTGCCGAACTGGCACTAAAAGACATTGTGGCAGATGGACAAGTGATTGCGGTGGGTGGTTTTGGGCTTTGTGGCATTCCAGAGAGTCTCATTGCTTCTTTGCGTGATAGTGGCGTGCAGGGTTTGACTTGTATCAGTAATAACGCAGGCGTAGATGATTTTGGGCTTGGATTGCTTTTGCAAACTCGCCAAATCAAAAAAATGATTGCATCTTATGTGGGGGAGAATAAAGAGTTTGAACGCCAGTTCTTGTCAGGTGATTTGGAGGTGGAGCTAACCCCACAAGGTACACTGGCTGAGAAACTGCGTGCTGGCGGTGCCGGCATTCCTGCTTTCTTTACCGCAACAGGTGTGGGAACACAAGTCTCTGAAGGTAAAGAGATTCGTAATTTTGATGGACGAGACTATGTGCTAGAACGCTCGCTTGTCGCCGATGTATCGCTTATTAAGGCACATAAAGCGGACAAGGCAGGTAATTTGATTTTTAACAAAACCGCAAGAAACTTCAACCCTGATGTCGCAACAGCTGGCAAAATCTGCGTGGTGGAAGTAGAAGAATTGGTAGAAGTGGGCGAACTTGATCCTAATAGCATTCATTTGCCAGGTATCTATGTACACCGCATTGTTGTCAATGCCAATCCAGAAAAACGCATTGAACAAAGAACCATCAAGAACAAGGAGTAACCAATGGCTTGGACAAGACAACAAATGGCTCAAAGAGCCGCCAAAGAGCTTAAAGATGGCTTTTATGTCAATTTGGGAATTGGTTTGCCGACTTTGGTGGCAAACTACATTCCAGATGATGTCAATGTGATGCTCCAGTCCGAAAATGGACTGTTAGGCATTGGTGAGTTTCCTGATGAAGATACCATTGACCCTGATTTGATCAATGCAGGCAAGCAGACGGTTACCGCTCAAAAAGGAGCAAGTTTTTTTTCAAGCTCGCAGTCCTTTGCCATGATTCGAGGTGGTAAAGTTAATCTTGCCATTTTGGGGGCGATGGAAGTCTCAGAATTTGGCGATCTTGCCAACTGGATGATACCAGATAAAATGGTCAAGGGCATGGGCGGGGCGATGGACTTGGTGGCAGGCGTGCAACGAGTCATTGTGCTGATGGAGCATACTGCCAAAGATGGCTCACTAAAAATCAAAGCCAACTGTGATTTACCGCTTACCGGCAAAAAAGTCGTGCATCGCATCATCACCGATTTGGCTGTGTTAGATGTTACAGAGACTGGGCTAAAGCTTGTGGAGCTTGCTGATGGGGTGGTTTTTGAGGAAGTGCAAAACAAGACAGGCACACCCATCATCGTTGATTAAGCATTAAAAAACCGTTCAAAAGAACGGTTTTTTAATGCTTGTGAGTCAATCAGCTACATTGTTTTTTGTTGTAGATGTCAGTTAGCTTGGCTTGACGCTCTTTGGCGGCATCAATCGCTTCTTCGGTGTTGGCATAGGTAGCGAACAGGGCAGGGATAAAGAATAGGGCAGCAGCGACATTTTTGCCAGTTACTTTGCGTTCTGCACGAGCATCTTGTTCAAATTTTTTGGCTTCTGCGATTTCTGATTTTAGTTGTGCACAGCTTAGCTGATGATCATTGATCTTGGTGGTTTGAACAACATGTGGTGTGGCACAGGCAGATAGTACTGCAGCTGCAGCAATGACGGCGGCAAATTTAACTTTCATAAAAAATCCCTCTGGATGATGTTACGGTTAATATACATAATTGATGGATATAAAAAACAATCTATCAATTATGTAATTATATAGTACTTTATCAGAAAGTCAATTGATGTCTAGAAAAAGTTTTACAACCACATAAAATCATTTGCCTAGTGTACTAAAGCATGCGATAATAATTGGTTGATTTTTGTAAAAAAATTTTTTGTATTTTAAACTTTTATTGGTAAATCAATAGGATAGCTATGGCTCAATATATCTATACAATGAACAAAGTGTCCAAAATCATCCCACCTAAGCGAGAGATTTTAAAGGACATTTCTTTATCATTTTTTCCAGGGGCGAAGATTGGCGTACTGGGTCTAAATGGTGCAGGTAAATCTACACTACTGCGTATCATGGCAGGCGTGGATACCGAATATAGTGGCGAGGCACGCCCACAGGCAGGCATTAAGGTTGGCTATCTGCCCCAAGAACCTCAGCTTGACCCCACCAAAGATGTGCGTGGCAATGTGGAGGACGGCGTGCGTGAAGCCCTAGATGCCCTTGACCGCCTAAACCAAATCTACGCCGAATATGCCGAGCCTGATGCCGATTTTGACAAACTGGCTGCCGAACAAGGCAAGATGGAGGACATCATTCAAGCGTGGGACGCCCACAACCTAAACACTCAGCTTGAAAAAGCAGCAGACGCCCTACGCCTGCCACCATGGGACGCTGATGTATCTAAGCTGTCAGGGGGTGAAAAACGCCGTGTTGCCCTGTGCCGTCTTTTGCTGTCTAAGCCTGATATGCTCTTGCTTGATGAACCAACCAACCATCTAGACGCTGAAAGTGTGGCGTGGCTTGAACGCTTCTTAAAAGATTATTCTGGTACGATTGTGGCGATTACCCACGACCGCTACTTTTTGGATAATGTAGCTGAGTGGATTTTGGAGCTGGATCGTGGCTATGGCTATCCTTATCAAGGCAACTACACCGAATGGCTAGAACAAAAAAATAAACGCCTAGAGCAAGAGCAAAAGCAAGAAGAAGCATTTGCTAAAGCCTTAAAGCAAGAGCTAGAATGGGTTCGCAAAAACCAAAAGGGTCAGCAAGCCAAATCCAAATCTCGCCTAGAACGCTTTGAGGAGATGAACTCTCGTGAGTTCCAACAGCGTAACGAAACGGCAGAAATCTACATTCCGCCAGGACCTCGTTTGGGCAATAAAGTCATTGAGGTCAAGAACATATCCAAATCTTTTGACGGTCGTTTGCTATACGAAAACTTGTCTTTTACCGTACCGCCAATGGCGATTGTGGGGATTGTCGGTCCTAATGGGGCAGGTAAAACCACGCTGTTTAATATGATTACAGGCAAAGATACGCCAGATACAGGTACGGTAGAGGTGGGCGAGAGTGTCAAAGTCGCCTATGTGGGACAGGTGCGTGATAATCTGGACGACAAAAAAACCGTGTGGGAAGAGGTGTCGGACGGTCTAGATATGATCACGGTGGGCGAATACACCACGCCAAGCCGTGCCTATATCGGACGCTTTAACTTTAAGGGTCAAGACCAACAAAAACTGGTGGGCAACCTGTCAGGTGGTGAACGCAACCGCTTACAACTTGCCAAAACCTTAAAGCAAGGTGCTAATGTGCTATTGCTTGACGAACCATCAAACGACCTTGATGTGGAGACCTTGCGTGCCTTAGAAGATGCGGTGGAGGTGTTTCCTGGTACGGTATTGGTGGTGTCGCATGACCGCTGGTTCTTGGATCGTATCGCTACGCATATTTTATCATTTGAAAATGAAACGCCAGAGTTCTTTGATGGCAATTATTCAGAATATGAAAAATGGCGTAAAGAGCGATTGGGGGCAGACGCCACCCCTAAGCGTATGAAATACAAGAAGATTGGGGGCTGATTGTCACCCATTGCCAAAATTAAAAACAGCGGTCAATAAAAATTGATCGCTGTTTTTTAGAAGTGAGAGATAGTGATATGTTCAAGCTATTTTGCAATAAGACCAAGAAAAATCCACCGGCATCAATCCCTAAATGTAGTCAATATACTGATGATGTGAATGGGGGTTTGATAGGCACCAAAAACCCTGCTCAGAAAGTTGGAGAAAATGTTGATGAGTCAAGCAAGATAAATTGGAGTTTTGTATTAAGATCTATGCCTTCATACTTTCCCATTCTAACTTTTATTGCAATCTTGGTAGGTGCCTTTAAGTCAAGGTCTTATTTGGGGAGTATTGGTTATGATAGTATTTTTTCAGAGGTTATTGGTAGCCCATCAGCCTTGATTGGTATCGTCGTTGCCTATTTCTTTTCTGTTTTGCTTTTGGCGGTTTATTTTTTATTGTATTTTTTGCTATTTTTGTTTTTGAATAATATTGATAAGGCTTTGCAAGTTCCAGATTTGAACAGAAATGGTCTTATGAAGAAGATTCAGTACTGTTATGCGTTCATATCTTTTATGATTTTGATTTGGGGCTTATCCATCTATTTTGATTGGTTGGATGACGATTCTTTTTTATTGTATTTAGGGCTTGCATTTGTGGTGATGTTGCCACTTGTTTTACTTGTTACCGAATTTAGAAAATCCGCCAATCTCTTGTTTTTGTCTGCAATCTGTTTTTTGGTATTTGGTTATTCTTATGTATATCCATTCTTGTATGCACAAATAATCATAGCATTTGAGATGAGAAAAGATTGGCAGTGGTACATATTTTTTGCCCTGCCAATAACTGGCATCATTATTAATATTGCATCGTTGTTCATATTTAACCGGCAGGAAGAAAAATCATTTTCACCAAAAGATAGTAATAGACTTGTGGGTTTTATTTGTGTATTTATCTTTATTGGGTTTGTTGCTTTTCTTGGTGGTTATACTAAATTTTCTGATTTATCGTTGTATGCCCCACGCTTTATAGAAAGACCAAGCAACTCATCTTGGTATCTTATCCATAATGGCAATACCACTTCTCAGACCATTAATGGAATGACTAAGGAAGATATCAAGCAGAAAAAAGAACTGCGATTTCATGCTAAAGACTGTGAAGATTATTTGGGCGAAAGCTACAAAGAAAAATGTGAAACCGATAATCAAGATACTCTAAACCAAAGACCTGAAGCCCTTTATGGTTATATGGCGTGGAACTTAGGAGATATAAAGGTATTTTGCCCTGTGTCGGTGGATTTTTTTGAGTTTAGTGCTGATGAAAATCAAAGATTGAATCAAGCTGATAAAGAAGACGGAAATATAGAAAAAGAAAAGTCGCATATCTTGGCAGAAAAATCCAGACAGTGCATCGTCATCAATAAGCAGTTTTTGCAACCAGTCAGTGGATATTATCTGTCCCATGCCCAGTAGTGAAATTAAACCAAAAAAACGACATCCTAAGATGTCGTTTTTTATTTTGTTATTTGCCTAAAGGTGGGTATTGTTATTGCCCATCTTTTGGTGTGGTGGTTTTATTGTTTGCTTCGCTTTCTGCTTTGTCTTGAATACGCTTTAATAAGCGAGCAGCAGCTTCACGACCGCCTAGACCAAAGGCAAGAGCAAATGCTACCGCCACAGCACCTAGTGTTAGACCAAACGCAAGGTTTACGATGCTATCAGCGATGCCCATTGCTTTTAGACCCATCGCAAGAACCAAGCCCATGATTAGGACGCGTACGATGTTGGCTAGGAATTTTGAACCTTGTTCAGAACGATCAACCACACCTGCGATGATGCCTGCAAGCCAAAAACCGATGGTTAGGATAACAGCACCCAAGATGATTTGTCCGCCAAAAGCGATGAACATTGTGATGATGCCACTGATTTGTTCAAAGCCCAGTAGGTCGGCTGCAGCGATAGACGCAAACAGCATGGCAAACAATAAGATGGCACAGCTGATTAGGTCTGAGATTTTCTTGTTGCCAAAAGCACCTTGTAGCCCAAGTTTGGCAGGCAAAGCGTCAATTTGAGTATTTGACAAGATACCCTTGACGATGTTTGCCAACATACGCACCACAAAATAAGTAATCGTTAAAATCGCCACCGCTGTAAAGATGCTTGGCAGCGCTTCTAGGATTTGGTTGAGCATATTTGTGGCAGGGCGTGAAACGGTCTCAATTTTCAACGCATCAAGTGCTGCGATGGTAAATGGTACGATGACCAACATGAATGACAGCGAACCTGCGATGGTTGGTAGGCTGTTTTGTTCACTAATGCCTGCTTTACTGGCTAATGCTTGGATATTCAACCCTGCGATAAGGTTGATGACGATGCCACGCACCACTTTAGCAACGATAAAGCCGATGAAAAATACCAATGCCGCCATCAGAGCATTTGGAATGAAATTGAAAGTCTTGTCAATCATATTGGTCAATGGCGTAAATAAGCCCTCTAGACCCAGACGACCCAAGATGACGGTCAAAACAATCAGTAAAATGAACCAATATACAATATCAGCGACCGCACCACTCATTGGCTTGACACCTGCCTCTTGAGACAGTTTTTCATCTAGTGTGGTCTTAGATAGTGCAATGGTGGTGGCATTGCGTGCAATGGTCGCTACTACCCAACCGACAACACCAATGGCGACGGCGGTCAGTAGGTTTGGCAAGAACAGCAGAACTTGATTAACCATATTAGCAAAAGGAGCTGAGATTGAGTTTAGGTTAAGTTGATTGAGTGCAGCTGAGATGCTGATGATCATCACAAACCAAAAGATGATTTTGCTAATTAGGGTATCTAAGTTGTAATGATGTCCAGTTGATTGGCTGATGCGATTGTTCAAATTGAGTTTTGACAACGCTTTTTTGGCGAATGATGCCAAGATAAGGGCGATAAGCCAGCCTAAGATAAAAATTAAAATAGCACCAATAACAGAACCAATCGGACCTTGCAGATATTGGTTAAAAATGGCGAAATTCATATAATGTTCCATGAATCTGCTCCAAAAGTTGATAAAAAACTACCGTATTATAAAATAAAAAAGTGGCATCTGCCATCAGCCTTTTATTTTAAAGAGTGTTGCAATACCATCAATGCACGATGCAAGATGATTGCTTGGTGATATAGTAACACTAAAATCAGCCAAATGGTCTGTGTGGATAATCTTTCATAACAATATTAACAATTTCTATACATGACCAGTCAAAAATTCACCGCACTTAGATATCTTTTTTGGTATGATATTGCGTTATGGGTTCTTAACCTGTTTTTTAACCATTTTTGAGATTATTATGAAAAAACAAACCTTATTGGCTGTCAGTGTGATGGCGGTTTTGGCATTGACAGGCTGTAATAAAGCGAACACTGCCATAGACGAATCAAAAGCTACTGAAAAATCAACCGTTGTTACCGATAAAAGCACCGAAATTGAAAAAATCAGCTATATCATTGGTTATGAGCAAGGTCAGTACCTAAAGAACATGACTGAGCAAACAGGCGAAACGCTTGATATTGAGATTTATAACAAAGCCGTTGCTGATGCGGTCGCAGGTAAAGAAAGTGCCTTAACCAATGAGCAAATTGAAGCAGTGGGTAAGGCGTACGAAGAACGCAAAATCAAAGAAGCCGAAGAAAAAGCAACCAAAAACAAAGCAGATGGCGAGAAGTTCCTAGCCGAGAATGCCACCAAAGAAGGCGTAAAGACCACCGCATCAGGACTACAATATAAAGTCATCACCGAAGGTAAGGGAGCGACACCAAAAGCGACGGATACGGTAGTTGTACATTATGAGGGCAAGCTGATTAATGGCGAGGTGTTTGACTCATCTTATGAGCGTGGTATGCCGACACAGTTTAAACTGAACGAAGTCATCAAGGGTTGGACTGAAGGTCTTCAGTTGATGAAAAAAGGTGCAAAATACGAACTGTATGTGCCATCAGAGCTTGCCTATGGCGAGACTGGCAACCCTGCTATTGAGCCAAACAGCGTGCTAATCTTTACTGTTGAGCTATTAGACGATGCACAGGCAAAAGCTGCCATTGAAAAAGCCCAACAAGAAATGGCAGCCCATGCAGCCGCTCATGGTGCAGAAGAACACCACCATAAATAAACCATTCGTTGGTGTTAAAAACCCCTTAAAAGTGATTTTAAGGGGTTTTTTGTGGTGTTTTGGTGTGGTGATGGGCGACACAGTAATGACTGACCGTGTGGGTCTTATGTCGCCATCATGCCATCTATGCCTTGTTGTCTGATGGCTTGTGGGCGTGTGGATTTTTATAAAACCTTACAAAAAACCTTAGAATTTCTGCCGTTGTGGTAGCGTTGTTGGCGTTCAATGGGTAGGGCGGTAACTTCGGTTTCATAAAAACCATGCTCAATGAACCAATGGCTAGTATGCGTGGTTAGAGCAAAAATGCGTAAAAACCCCAAACTTTTCGCCTGATGTTCCATGAATCTTAACAAGTCATCGCCACGACTGCCACCACGATAGTCAGGGTGAATGGCAATACTGGCAATCTCTGCACCATGTTCATCAAGCGGATACAAGGCCGCACAGCCAACGACCATGCCATCTCGCTCAATGACGCTATAATGTTCAATGTCTGCTTCTAGTCGTTGTTGGGGTCTGGCGATGAGAATGCCTGCTTCTTCTAGCGGTTTTAGTAGAGCAAGTAAGCCGACCACATCGCTAAGCGTAGCGGCTCGGATTTGATCATAGGGCGTGCGAGTAATCATCGTGCCTAGCCCATCGGTGGTGAATAGCTCTTCAAGCAGTACGCCATCTTTGGCAAAGGGTAGAATGTGCGTTCTTTCTACCACATCGCTCACGCCAATGGCACAGTCTATCAGTCTGCCCATCTCGTCTGTAGCGAGTGGTTGTGTTAGTAGTGTTGTTGCTTCTTGGGTGGTGAGTTCACGGACGAGATGACCGTCATGGTAGATGGCATCTTCTGCCAACAAGATGAGCTTGTCCGCTTGCAAGGCACAGGCGGTATGTTTGGCGACATCTTCGGCTGATAGATTGAAAATATCGCCTGTTGCCGAAAAACCAATGGGGCTTAAGATGACGATATGCCCTTGTTTTAGATTATGATGAATGGCGGTGCTGTCAATACTGCGTACTTCGCCTGTCATCTGATGGTCAATGCCACCACGCACGCCATAGGGTCTGGCGGCGATGAAGTTGCCAGAAACAGCGTCAATGCGTGCACCGAACATGGGCGAGTTGGCAAGCCCCATGGACAGCCGTGCTTCTAGCGATAGGCGAATCGACCCCACAGTCGATAGAATGTGTGGCATGGCGACAGCAGGCGTGATGCGAAGGTTCTTGTGAGTACTGCTGTCAATGCCTGCTTGGGCTAGTGTCTGCTCAATCTGTGGGCGTGCCCCATGAACCAATACCAGACGAATACCCAAGCTATGCAGTAGTGCAAAATCATGAATCAAGCGGTTAAAATCAGGGTGTGCCACCGTCTCGCCACCGAACATGATGACAAAAGTCTTGTTACGGTGAGTGTTGATATAAGGGGCACAATGACGAAACCACTGGATTGGATTTTGGGTGCCAGTGTGAGTGCCAGTCTGGGAGTTGGTTGGTGATGGTTGGTGATGGTTGGCTACAGGAGCGGTTGATGAGTTGTCTTGTCTCATGAGACTGCCTTGGCTAAATGACCATGATAATATTGGGCTTATGATATTAGGCTTTTTTTAGAATGCCAAGTATTTTTTTAAAAAACTGGCAAGTGTGCCGATATCTTTGCCATCTTGATGATGGCAAAAGCATGGGCTGTAAAACAAAGGCTTGCGATGGGGTTTTTGTGATATTGTCTTTTCAATTTTAAAAAATGGTTGTACAATCAAAACCATCTGTAGAAGTATTTTAACAAAAAATATTTTAAAAACATTGTCAAAACATCAACATCAACACGATAAAGAATGGTCATCTAAGGTACACCATGTCAAATAAATCCGTACAGTCTGTGATTCATCTGCCCATGACGGCACTGTCTGGCGTGGGGGCTAGCTTGGCAGGGCGACTATCAGAGCTTGGGGTGCATAGAATCTTTGATATGCTCATGCACCTGCCCCGTGATTATGAGGATAGGACTCGCCTTGTGCCGATTGGCAATGTTGAGCATGGCATGAGCGTACTGGTGCGTGGCGTGGTAACGAATGTTGAGATGAACCGAACTGGCATGAGTGTCGCCATTGATGATGATACAGGGGTACTGGTGCTTAGGTTTTTTAAGACCTATGCAGGGCTAAAAAACACGATGGTACTAGGGGCGAACATCACCGCCTTTGGCGAGATTAAAGTCAGTCGCTATGGGGTGCAGATGGCACACCCAGAGTATCACATCACAGGGACAAGGTCGTTTGAGAGTGGGCTGTTGCCGATTTATCCTGCTGTCAAGGGACTACATCAGAATAAAATCCGCCAGTTGGTTCGTCTTGCCATCAATGCCGTTTCACATGAAACCTTATATTGCCTATCTGCCGATGAGTTGCATCAAGCAGGCGTGCTAGATGTGCAGGCGGATTTATTGACCGCACTCAAGCAGATTCATCTACCGGATAAAGATGCCGATATCTTTGCTCAGACGGCACTACTAGAGGGGCTAAAAGAACGCACGCACCCTGCCTGTCGCCGTCTCATTATTGAGGAGCTAGTGGCACATCAGTTGGCTTTTTTGTATCGCCGTAACAACCTTTATCAGCACAAAGCCCCATACTGCGATGCGACCAGTCCACTGGCGGACAGGCTAGTTGCTAGCTTGCCATTTGAGCTGACCCATGCCCAAAAGCGAGTCATCGCAGAGACGGTGGCAGACATGGCGACCAGTAAGCCCATGCTAAGGCTAATCCAAGGCGATGTCGGTGCAGGCAAGACGCTAGTGGCGGCACTCACGGCGTGCCATGCCCTAGATAGTGGTTGGCAGGTGGCAGTGATGGCACCGACCGAGATTTTGGCAGAACAGCATTTCATCAATTTTCAAAAATGGTTTGAGCCGTTGGGCGTGGGCGTGGGTTTTTTGGCAGGCAAGCAGACCACCAAAGAAAAAAACGCCATGCTCTCACAAATCATCGCCAACGAGGTGCAGGTCGTGGTAGGGACGCACGCTTTATTCCAAGATGGTGTCGTGTTCGCCAAATTGGGCTTGGTCATCATTGATGAACAGCACCGCTTTGGGGTGGAACAAAGATTGCGTCTTGCCAATAAAGGTGTCGCCAACGCCACACCGCATCAGCTTGCCATGACCGCCACACCCATTCCAAGAACACTCGCCATGAGTATGTATGGCGACATGGACATCTCAGTGATTGATGAACTACCGCCCAACCGCACGCCAATCACTACCGTAACTATCAGCCGAGACCGCCGTGATGAAGTCATCGAGAGAATCTCTGTCAACTGTCAAGCAGGCAAGCAAGCCTACTGGGTGTGTCCTTTGGTTGAGGAATCTAGCGTCCTAGACGCACAGTCGGCAGAGCTGTTGTATGCAGATTTGTGCGAGCGTCTGGACATTCGTGTTGGGCTGGTGCATGGCAAGATGAAGCCTGCTGACAAACAGGCAGTCATGCACCAGTTTAAGCTAGGCGATATTGACCTACTGGTCGCCACTACCGTCATCGAGGTGGGCGTAGATGTGCCTAATGCGTCCTTGATGGTGATTGAAAATGCCGAGCGTCTGGGTCTATCACAGCTACACCAGTTGCGTGGGCGTGTGGGGCGTGGCTTAAACAAATCTTTTTGTGTACTGCTGTATCAGCTACCATTATCGCCCACAGGCATTCAACGGCTCAATGTACTAAAATACAGTACCGATGGCTTTGTGATTGCCCAAAAAGACCTAGAACTGCGTGGGGCAGGCGAGTTGTTGGGCAAACGCCAAACAGGCGATATGGGCTACTATCTGGCGGATATCGTGCGTGATGAGGTGCTACTCGTGGCGGCACACAGTATCGCCCATCGGCTGATGCAGTCGGACGACAGGCACGACTCACGGCAGATGTTGGCACAGCGGATGATAGACACATGGCTACCCCAGACCAAAGACTATGTCAATGCCTAGTAAAGACCAAACCAACGCCTAATAAATACCAAGACAAGACCACGCCAAGACCGTGCCAAGTCATCGCATAGACACCCAAAAACAAGCCATACACCCCCAACCAAGTACCTAGCTAGGCGTAGGGCTTTTGGTATGATTTGTATAACAATTGTTAATGGAATGAAAGTAATGTTTGCTTTTGCAGGGGGGGTATAATAATTATCGGCGTGTTATGGATGCGTCATTTTTTTGCCAGTATTCATGGTAACAACGCCAAACTTAATTTTTTTAATCTTTTATAGGTTTTCTTAAATGAAAAAAATTTTTCTTGCTACAGCAGTAGTATTTTCAGCTTTAGCTTCAACCACCGCTTCTGCACAAGTTGCTGGATATGCTGGCAAATATGATGGTAAGGTTAAATTTGAAGGCGAGGTTATTGACCAAGCTTGTATCATTAAAACTGGTACAAACGAACAAACTGTTACTTTGGACAAAGTGCAAGCAACCAAGTTAGATGTAGCCGGTAAAGTGGCTGGTGGTAAAAACTTTTCTATTGAATTAGAGGGTTGTAAAACAGATAGTCTCAACCAATTAGTGCGTGTTGAATTCCGTACTTCTCCAAATGTTGATACCGTAACTTATACATTAAAAAATCTTGAAGAGGGTCAGCCTACCTACGCATCTAATGTAAACTTGCGTTTGAATGAAGTAAATGGTACGCCAATCCAGATTGGTAATGCAGCCTATAGAGGTCAGCAATATCAACCTTTAAACGGTCTAGCAAATGGTGCTATGCAATATTCTGTTGAATACTATGCAATTGGTCAAGCAACAGTGGGTAAAGTAAAGTCTGAAGTAGAATACTCTATCGTTTAGTCAGACACTGCGTGTGGTCTATACTGGCGAGCCACTGCCACAGGACCGTGAATCGGTGTTTTATCTTAATGTATTAGACATTCCACCCAAACCAACCGAAGCGGAGACCAAAGGACAAAGCTATCTGCAAATGTCTATCCGTAGCCGTATCAAGTTCTTTTTCCGACCGGCACTGGCGATGGACATCGCAGACGCCCCACAGCAGGTAAAATGGACACTAAACGGCGAGACGCTCACCGCCACCAACCCAACCCCTTATCACATCACTTTTAGTAATGTTGAGGCGATAGGACAAGCAGAGCCTGCCAGTGTTGAACAAATTGGTATGGTAAAGCCATTTGATACGCTAGATTTTTCAATCAAAAACGCACAAGGTGCAAAAAACATCAAATGGCAAATCATCAATGATTATGGCGGCTATCAAGATGGCGAAACGCCACTACAATAACCTGCCATCGGTTGTTGTCATCGCCCAATGTGGCAGGATTTCTCCCACCACAAAAGCGGCATTCATCGCACCCTGCTTGGTCAGGGTTTGAATCGTTTGGGTGAGCGTTTAATTGTTTGTCAAATCACTGTTTAATCACGATAAATCATTGTTAAACTTGTTGTTATTGTTATAAAATATGCTTAAGCACCCCATTGGTGGGTGATATTAAAGGAAACACCCTTGTGAAAAAACGCCTTTGTTTGCTCTGTCAAAAACCACCTTGATGGTCTTATCGGGATTGGCTTTGCAATCTGCCAATGCTGAGCCTGTTGGGCAGATTGATGGTGGGCAACTAATCGGTGAGGCAGATGTATCATCAAACACATCATCAGACACGGCAGAGTCGTGGTCGTCTGATGTGGGTGATGACTTTGTTGAATTCAGTAGCAGTTTTTTACGCAGTGAAAAACAAGAAAACCGCATTGATGTTAGGCGTTTTGGCTATGCTGACGCCGTGCCAAGCGGTGAGTATGACTCAGACATTTATGTCAATGGCGAGCATAAAGGCACTGGCAAAATCCGCTATATAGAGCAGGACAACCGCAGTGTACTATGCTAACGCCCCAACTTAAGACGATACTAGACCTAAAAGATGAGGCGTTCGGTGCTATCTCTGCCGATACTGACTGTGTGCCGTTCTACCGAGCGGTCAAAGGGACAGCCAAGTTTAACTTGGGTAATTTCCGCTTTGATTTGACCATTCCACAGGCGTTGGTTGTGCGTCGTCCTAGAGGTTGGATTTCGCCTGCACTGTGGCAAGATGGCGTACCTGCGGCATATGTGAACTACAATGTCAATCATTGCCGTTCTTTTGCCAAATCAGGGTCAATTACCGACCAGTCTTATCTAGGCATTCAAGGCGGTATCAATCTGCTTGGTTGGGGGCATTCGCCACAGTGGTTCAAAAGAGTTTAGCCGTAACCGTTTTGGCGAGCGAAGCACAGGTAAATATATCAGCAACGAGACCTACGCACGGCGTGGCATTGTCGCCATTGGTGGCGAGCTGACGGTGGGCGATTTTAATGCAGGTGGACAGTTGGTCGAGGGCGTCGCTTTGCGTGGGGTGAGTATCGCCAGTGATGACCGTATGTTGCTAACAGTAACGCAAAAGTTACCATCTATCAAGCCAAGCAGATTTTGTATCAGACCACCGTGCCGGCAGGTCCATTTGTGATTGATGACCTGTATCCAACTGGCTATGTTGGCGACTTGACGGTGGAGATTACAGAAGCCAACAGATTGTGGTTCGCACCTTTAATGTGCCTTATGCCAGCGTTGCCCAGCTCATGCGTCAGGGGCGGTGGCGTTATCAAGTGTCGGCAGGGCGTTATCGCTATGGCGACTATCTTTCAAAAGCCAAGCTAGTACAAGGTTCGTTGCAATACGGCTTTAGTAATAACCTAACCTTAAACGGTGCAGCACAGCTGACTCGTAACTACCGCTCGGTCTTAGGTGGTATGGCATTTAATACGCCGATTGGGGCATTCTCTACCGACATGACCTATTCAATCGCTGATTTGCCCTACGAGCCCAACTCACAAAAAGGCTACAGTATCCACGCTGAGTATAGCGTTAGCGTACCCAGAACCGATACGAGCGTAACACTGGTGGCATATCGTTATTCTAGCTGTGATTTTCACACGCTACAAGATACCATCTGGCACAACGATCAGCCACTGTACCTAGAAAATCTGCGTACGCTCAATGCCAGACTAAAAAACCAAACACAACTGGTTGTCAGTCAGCGGTTGGGCGAAAACAAAGGCACGCTGTTTTTGTCTGGGGTGAGACGCACATTTTGGAACAGTCCAAAACACATCAACCAATTCCAATTTAGCTACTCCAACCGTTATAAGAAGCTAAGCTATAATTTAGGCTATAGCCACACTTATGACAGTGAAGAAAACAAGACCGATAAGCGAGTGTATGCGTCCGTTTCTATACCGATGGGCGATTCTAGTGCTCCGACCTTATCAAGCAGTTACAGCACCAATGGCGATAATAGCCAAAGAAGCGTCTCTATGTCTGGCTCGCTCGGACAAGCACGCAACTGGAACTATGGCGTAGGCTACTCTGGCTCAGACAGTGGCATTGCCATCTCTGCCAACTTGGGCTATGATCACCGCTATGTCAGCCTATCGTCCACTGCTGCCCAAGACAGCAACCGCAACCGTCAGTTCTGTCTCGGCAAATGGTGGCATTGTCGTCCACCCCAAAGGCATTACGCTAGCGAAAAATGTGGGCGACAGCTTTGCAATCATTCATGCCAAAGGGGCTGAGGGGGGCAACGGTTGGTGCAGGTGGCATAAAGATTGACCGCTTCGGTAATGCGATTGTAAACTACCTATCCCCTTATGAAGAAAACAGCGTTACCATCGATCCGGACAATCTACCGTTCAATGTGGAGCTATCTTCTACCAAACAAGAGGTCATTCCAAAGGCGGATAGTGTCATTTTGTTAGATTTTAAAGCCAAGCAGAACGCTATGGTGTTGTTTGATGTTACTCTGGCAAATGGTGGTATTCCACCGATGGCGGCAGAAGCCTTTGATGAGCAAGGCAAGATGATAGGCTATGTGGTACAAGGCGGACGACTGTTCGCAGGCGATCTACAAAAAACTGCCGGCAAGATAAAAATCGTGTGGGGTGGTGGTAAAGCCGACCGCTGTGTGTTTGATTACCACATTCCAAACCTTAACCGCACAAACAGCCAAGCCGTCAATACCTATGCGGTGCAGTGTCAAGCACAATAACCCTTTGGTAAAAATCGTATCATCATACCGCTTGTGTGGGGCGAATCGCCCCTGCTGATAGACCGGCTAATCAGTCCGGTTAAAACAATAAAAAGCACAAGTTTGATATTTTCGGCATTTTGCCAAACAGATAGGAATAACGATGAAATTTGGTCAATCTTCTTTATTTTCACGCCACTTGTTACAACTTTCGGTCGCTCTTTTTTGTGGATTAAATTTGGAAACGGCGTTTGCTCAGGCAGCTGCACCGACCGAAGGAATTTGAGAACACAATCAAGGGATGACTGTGTGGGCATGTCGAGCTAGAATCCAGTCTCGTCCTGCCGGTGTCGGTAATGATATTGTTGTGATTGAGGAAGGTAATGGCTTACCGAGTGAGTTGTGCATTTTTGACCGAAATACTCGAGGTCAGCGTATAGTGATTTCAGCACAGGGTACGGTTAGCTACCCTAGAGATACATTGACGCTTAACCATTCACTAGGTAGGCAAACCTCTCAAATTAATTTATGGATTTCTGGTACGCCGAGGAATGATACGCAATATCGTGGGGGAACAGCACCTTGGACTTTAGGTGCGGATGTTACGGTTACTCTACCGATTATAACCACGATAGGTGGGCAGACTATTTACGAACTAGAACCCACGAAAACAGTTGGACTTCGTCTATGGATGGGGGTGGGGGCTGCAGGGCAGCCGAATACGATGGTGAATGATGGTTATAAGACAGCCGGCAATAGGCGTAAGGGTAATTATTGGAATGAAATTCGCAGACGGAGTACTAATCACCCTTTTCGAATACAATCTGAGATCATACTGCTAAAACCCGATGCTGTTGGTCAAACTATTGTGGTGAATGAACAAGTGGCAGGGATGTTTAAATTGCATACAGAGATGGGGAAGATTTCAGGAAAAATTGATTACCCCATCAATATTAGACGAATGGAGTTTACCTTTTTGCCTCGTACTTGCGACTATTCAGGGTTAAAAGATCAGACGGTGAAGCTGGATAAGATTGGTGTTGGACACTTTGCAAGGGGACGAAATGAAGTATATGGCGGCACGACAACCGTGAATTTAAATTGTGATCGAGGGGTCGATGTCGAACCTTGGGTTGTTTTGACCGATAACAACAATGTGAATAATACAGGCACTGTTCTAACACCTGCGGCGGGTTCTACTGCCCAAAATGTTGGTATTCAGGTATATCTAAATGACAGTAAGACACCGGTTAAATTTGGTCCTGTCGTGTACAATGCGGGAACTCAAGGTACATTGGGGCAGGCAATCTCTAAACAAACAGGATATATGCAAAAGCTTGGCAATAAGGCAGATACTCAAAATGGAGCAAGAAGCTATCCTTTAACATTTACCGCCAAATATTTTAGAACTAACACTCAAGATATTGTACCAGGTAAGGTCAATGGTGAGATGATGTTTACTTTCTCGTATTATTAAGCCGTATCGGTGGTGTTCTAAAAAGGGAGATGATAGCTCCCTTTTTTGTTGGTGTGTTTTGGTTTTAGGGACAAGGGGTGTGGCTAATCTGTGATGCGTGCTGTAGATACAGCTGATGTAGTCTTTGCAGCTGTGGGTATAGCTCAGCTAGTGATTGGCTGTTGTCCACGATGTCATCGGCTACTGCTAGCCGTTGTGCTCGTGTGGCTTGTTTGGCGATGATGGCATTGACATACGCCAGTTGGTCGGTGTGCGATAGCTTGTGGACATCACGCTTGATGGCACGCTGTCTTTGTATATCCAGTGGTACATCTACCACCAAGATACGCTGACACAGCTGAGCAAGGTTGGGCGTGCGACCCATGCCTTCAACCAACAGCGGTACAGATAAGATGCGATAGGCAGAGTTGCTATTTGCCAAAGCGGTGCGAATGGCGTGCTGAATGTGTGGGTGGGTGATGGTGTTTAGTTTGTTGATGTCGTCTGGGTGTGTCAGCAGATGCTCTCGCATGGCAGGGCGATGATAGTTGCCATCGGCATCAATCACCCACTCGCCAAATACCGCCACCAGTTCATCTAAAACAGGACTGCCTTTGGCACTGATGGTGTGGGCGATGACATCGGCATCAATGACATCAATGTGTTGTTGTGCAAACCAGTCGCTGACGGCACTTTTACCACTGCCGATACCGCCTGTAAGTCCGATGGTGAGTGTCATGATGATTTCTTGTTTTGATTGATTGCTTATGTTGATTGGCTATTGATTGGTTTAGACCATCAAATACCATGCCCAAAATTGCTCGCCAAAAAGCATGGCAATCAGACCGCCAATCGCCAGATAAGGGCCAAAAGCCAGTGTTGAGTCATGACGACCGCCAAAGACTCTACCCATGACACCGACCATCACGCCAAGCAATGAAGCGATTAGCACAATGATGGGTATGGCAGACACACCAAGCCACGCCCCAAGCACTCCAAGCAGTTTGGCATCGCCTAGCCCCAAGCCGTCTTGATGAATGAACCATCGGCACAGCACATTGACACCCCAAAACACCACAAATCCCACCACCAAGCCCCATATTGACAGCACAGGTGTGGTGAATAACGCTGCGGTATTGGCTAGCAGTCCAATCATGCCCAGTGGTGCAAGCAGGCGGTCAGGCAATAGCCTAACTTGCCAATCAATACAAGACAATGCCACCAAATACCACACAAAAACAAGTGCCAGTAGCATCTGAGTATTCGCCCCAAAGTGATGGGCGATCATCATGGATAGCAGGGCGGTGATTGCGGTGATGAGATGGTTGGAGTGGGTGGGGCTATCTGCACGATGGCTGTGCAAATGTAGGCTGTCTAGGCGTGCTTTGGTGGTGTCATCAATGCGATCGTCATGCTGAATGAATGCCATCACTTCATGCCACCACTGATTCATCATGGTCATCGGTGTACGATGAGCGATGATATTGATAAATCTACCCATCACAAGACCGATGACACCCACCAAGATGGCAAGCGTTGGCTGATGGGCGAGCAGGGTGGATAATAGGGCTTTGATGTTATCCATGGGGGTTTACCCCCATTTGAAAGATGGGCAGATAGATTGCCATGACGACCAAGCCGACAATCACGCCTAAGAGTGCCATCACAGCAGGTTCAACCAAACTTGTCAGACCGTCTATGTGTTGATTGACTTGGTCGTCATAATAATCTGCGATGGTATCTAGTATTTGGGGCAGTCTGCCTGCTTCTTCTCCCACCTGAATCATCTGCACCGTCATCGGCAAAAACAGCGTGCTTTTGGTTAGAGCATCGGCTAATTTTTTGCCAGCTTGCACCTGATCTGTGATGACTTGTAGCTCTTTGATGAAAGCGTGATGATGGGTTGCTTGTGCAGATAGTTCTATGGCGTTGGTGAGTGGAATGCCTGCTTGGCAGGTTGTGGCGAGCGTTCTGGTAAAACGAGCTAAGGCACTTTTTATGGTGATGGTCTTGATGATGGGCAGTTGTAGGCTTAAGCGGTATAATGGCCAAGAGATTCGGTCGGTTTTTTTTAACCAAATTATCCCAAGCATAATGATACAAATGATGGTAATTAGCGACCAAAAATGAGCCACCAGTACATCGGATATCGTCATGATGATGCGAGTGGGTAGGGGTAGCTCTTGGTTTAGATTGCCAAACATCTGAGCAAAAATCGGCACAACTTTAATGAGTAAAATGACAGTTACGATGACTGCCACCACCATGACAAAGATGGGGTAATACATGGCTTTTTTGAGCTTGTTTTTGAGTGTCTCTAGTCGCTCTTGGTATTGGGCGATGCGTGTGAGCATGACATCAAGACAGCCTGAGCGTTCACCTGCATCAACCAAGGCGATAGTCAGCCCACCAAACGCCGTGTGTTTTTTTAGGGCGTGGGCGAGACTCAAGCCTGATTCAATATCGGTTTTGATGGTGCTGATGGCGGTCTTTAGTGTGGGGTTGTTGCTGTTTTGTTGGGCGGTGTCTAATGCTTTGGTTAGGGCAATGCCTGAAAGTAGCATGGTGGACATCTGCCGAAAAAATAGAGTCATGTCGGTGGAGCTGATGGGTTTTGTCCATGTCAGCGAGCGGTGTTTTTGGCGAATACTGGTGGGGGCAATGTTCTTTTTGTGTAGTTGTAGGCGTGCCATGTGCAAGGTAGGGGCATCTATCTCGCCACTTAGCTTGTCGCCACGCAGTCCTATGCCTTTGTAGGTGTAGGTTTTGTTGGTGGGTTTGGTGTATTTGGTGGGCTTAATGGGCTTAGTCATGCGTGAGTCTTTCCATCTCTTGTAAACTGATGATGCCTAGCATGGCTTGTTGTTTGGCGGATTGCCTGATGGATTGATGGCCTTGTCGGTTGGCGTATGCCTGAAGCTCTTGGCGTGGTGTATCTGCCATGATGAGTGTGGCAAGTTTGGGGGTAATGGGCAGTACTTCATAGATACCAATGCGTCCACGATACCCCTCTCGGCAGGCATGACACCCCACCGCCTCAAAGAAAGTCGCCTGTGCAATGTCTGTATCACTAAAGCCAAGCTGTGTTAGGCTTTGGTGGGGGATTTGTACAGGTTTTTTGCAGTGTTGGCAGAGTCTGCGAGCCAATCGTTGGGCGATGATGAGACTGATGGAGCTTGCGATATTAAAGGTGGCAACGCCCATGTTTTTTAGGCGAATCACCGCATCAAGGGCGGAGTTGGTGTGCAAAGTGGACAACACCAAATGCCCTGTTTGGGCGGCTTTGATGGCGATTTCTGCTGTCTGTATGTCTCGAATCTCGCCCACCATGATAACATCTGGGTCTTGGCGTAAAAAGGCACGCAACACCTCAGCAAAATCTAGCCCAATCTTTGGGTGGATATTGACTTGATTGATGCCGTCAAGCTGAATCTCCACAGGGTCTTCTACTGTCTGAATGTTGATGGTGGGCTGATTTAAGATACCTAGCCCTGTATATAGTGAGATGGTTTTGCCTGAGCCTGTCGGACCTGTGATGAGTATCATGCCTTGTGATTTTTTTAGGGCGGTCAGATACAGGTGTTTTTGTTCATCATTCATGCCCAATGCGTCCATGCCAATGATTGCTTGGGTGCAGTCCAGTAGCCGTAGAACAATCTTTTCGCCAAATAAGGTCGGTGTGGTGCTGATACGAAAATCTATGGACTTGCCACCATGTTCATTAGCCCAAAACTTAATACGGCCATCCTGGGGTTTTCGGCATTCGGCGATGTCAAGCTGAGCCATCACTTTTAGGCGAGTGCTGATCTGACGGCTAGAAGTCTTAGGCGGTGTGGCGACAACCTGCATGACGCCATCAATGCGAAATCTGACTTGATAATGGTGCTCAAACGGCTCAAAATGTATGTCGGATGCCCCAAGTGCGATGGCGTCTTGTAGGATTTTTTGGACGAATTTTACCGTTGGTGTCTCTAGTAGGGCATCAATATTATCGGTGGGGGCGGTATCGATATCATGTTCATCATCGTGCGTGCCAAAGCCATGAAACGCCCCAAGCCGTAGGCTTTGCATGACAAAAGACAGCTTAGTCTCATCAACCAACACAGGCACGATGTGGGCATTGGTGGCAAAAGCCATCTCACTGATCATCTGTGTTCTAAGTGGATTGCTAGTAGCGATGAATACCTGCCCATCTTTGTGTGCTAAGATTAGAACTTCATGACGATTGAGTAGCTCGGCATCAACAAGGTCGTTGGGTAGGGTGGATAGGTCTATCTCATCAATATCTACAATCGTCTCGCCTAAGGCGTCGGATAATGCCTGAGCAATGGTCTTGGAAGGTAGATAATCGTGCCTAACCAAAAAACGCACCAAGCTCATTGATTGCTTGGCGGATTCTTGTTCGGCTTGGCTAAGCTGAGCTAAGCTGAGTAGTTGCTTGTCTAATAAAAGCCGTGATAAGTCTGTCAAAGATGATGCGTTCATGGACAAATTATGGGTCAAAGTGATCGGCGAAAGTGATTGCTATCATGCCCTACATGATACTATATTTGCTGTATCGTGAGTATGTTTTTTGTCGGTTTGTGATAAAAAACAACAAAAAATCTGCGTATTATCAAAAAAATGCGTTATAATGACCTGTTTATAAACCGCATTTATTTTTAAGTAGGGGTCAATCAAAGGACTTATCATGATTAAGTATGTCATTGGTAACTGGAAATTAAACCCAGCAACGCTCGCTGATGCCACCGCACTCGCTCACGCCATCAGTTTGGCATCAAAGCAGGCAAGTTGCCATATTGGTTGTTGTCCTACTTTTTTGCATTTTGGGGCGGTTAAAGAGATTTTAAAAGACTTATCTGTTTGGGTGGGTGCTCAAGATGTCTGTGCATTTGGCAAGACGGGTGCATTCACAGGCGATGTATCCGCCACCCAAGTGGTTGATATGGGTGCAAACTTCACTCTCATCGGTCATTCAGAACGCCGTAGCTATCATGGCGAGACGAATGTGGTGCTAGCAGATAAGATTAGGCACGCCATTGATGTTGGTTTGGTTGTGGTGCTGTGTATTGGCGAGACGAAGACGCAGTACGATCAAGGCGAAACCTTGGCGGTGCTAGACGAACAGTTGTCTGTGCTTCATGGCTTAGATGTGCCTAAACAACAGCTACTCATCGCTTATGAACCTGTGTGGGCGATTGGCACTGGGCTTACGCCGACAGTTGATGAAGTTGCGATTACGCACCGCCACATTAAGGCGAACTTGGCAAGCCAAGGCATTGATGATGTGGGTGTGCTATATGGTGGCAGCGTCAATGATAACAACGCCAAAGAGCTTGCCACCTGTGAAGTGATTGATGGTGCGTTGGTGGGTGGTGCGTCATTAAAGGCAGAGAGTTTCTCTCTCATCGCTCAAGCATTCAGCTGATATCATTTGGGCTGGTTTTAAAGTTAAGATTGAAAAATATCATCAAGCAGTGATTTTAGATTATGTTTACAGTATTATTGGTTTTTCATATTGTGGTTGCCATCGCCATGGTTGGCTTGATTTTGTTGCAACATGGCAAAGGTGCTGATGCAGGTGCGTCATTTGGTGCAGGTGCAGCAGGCACGGTATTTGGTGCAGCAGGCTCAGCCAATTTTATGACTCGTGCTACTGCTGTGCTAGCGACGGTGTTTTTTGTTACCAGTTTGGTTTTGGCTTGGTACGCTCAGCGTCAAGCAGAAGACCAGCGCCGTATTGACATACCTATGGCTCACACGATGCCAGCAATGAGTACGCCAAGCACCAACGAAACACCGACAGACACGCACTAATAAAAATCACTTGATATTTTAAGATTTATCGTTATAATAAGTGCTACTTTGCGATCGTGGTGGAATTGGTAGACACGCTATCTTGAGGGGGTAGTGCTTTACGGCGTGAGGGTTCAAGTCCCTCCGATCGCACCAAATATTTTAGCCGAGTGATGTTCGTCATTCGGTTTTTTAATGGTTTGGTCTTTTAAGCAGTTCAAGCAAAACTTGCCAATATGGTGCTGTGCGGTTCTGAGGCACGATTAGAGTATGAACCATCTATCATGCCATTAGAATACAAATAATTTTAACAAAACGCTTGACAACCTAAAAAATCATGATAGAATAGTGTTCTAAATTGATGCGGGGTGGAGCAGTCTGGTAGCTCGTCGGGCTCATAACCCGAAGGTCGTTGGTTCAAATCCAGCCCCCGCTACCACTTTTTAAATCCTTATTGTTTTTACCTACTGGTAACACATGGGGTATCTTATCAAGCAGATAAGATTAGGCTAATAAATCTAAAGCCCACCAACAAGAGTTTTGTGGGTTTTTTTGTATTTGTCATTTACAGATGATACAATACAAACAGGTCATTTTTATTAAAGGACATACCAAGCAATATGAAACCATCGAGTAAAATCGCTGAATTGACCGAGCTGATCGCACCTGCTGTGCGTGCGTGCGGTGTTGACCTGTGGGGTATTGAGTTCATGCCACAAGGTCGCAAATCTTTGCTCCGTATCTATATTGAGGTCGATGCCAAACAGCGTGCCAATGGCGAGCATATCACCATTGAGGATTGTTCGGCGGTCAATCATCAAGTGTCAGGTGTGCTTGATGTGCATGATCCGATTGCAGGCGAATATATTTTGGAGGTGTCAAGTCCTGGCTTTGACCGTCCGCTATTCACACCTGAACAAGTTGCCTTATTCATCGGTGAAATTGTCAATTTGCGTCTGATTCACGCCATCGGACAAGGCGATACCAAACGCCGTAAGGTCGTAGGTCGCTTGATGACGGCAGGCGAGAGCAGTATGACGGTTGTTACTGAAGATAAGCTAGAATTTGAGATTGAATTTAATAATGTAGATAAAGCACATTTGATCTATGAAGGCTGATGCTTTTAGTGCTTTATTTATCAATAAGATTAACCGAAAATTAACCCAAAGGGTGTTATATGAGCCGTGAGATTTTGACCGTTGTTGAGACGGTAAGTAACGAAAAAGGGCTAAATCCTGAAGATATTTTTGAGGCGATTGAGCAGGCGTTGGTTGTCTCTACCAAGAAAAAAGTTTATACCGAACAGCCAGAAGTTGCCATTCGTGTATCAATTGACCGTAAGACGGGCGATTATGACACTTACCGTTATTGGACGGTTGTGGCAGATGAAGATCACGAGATGCCAGCTTGTCAGCTTGCCATCAGTGATTTGGATGAAAATGAGTGGAAAATCGGCGATATCAAAGAAGAGCAAATTGAATCCATTGAGTTTGGTCGTATCGCTGCTACTCAAGCCAAGCAAGTCATCATACAAAAGATTCGTGAAGCAGAGCGTGCATTGGTTGCCGATGCTTTTGAAGCACGCATTGGCGAGCTAATCACAGGCGAGGTCAAAAAACAAAGCCGTGATGGCTATGTGATTGACTTAGGCGAGAATGCTGAGGGCTATCTTGCCAAAGAACAGTCTTTGCCAAGAGAGATGTTGCGTCCAAAATCACGAGTAACCGCTTTATTGTATCAAGTGAACCGTGATGGTCGTGGCTCACAGCTTTTATTGTCTCGTACAAACAAAGATATGCTGATTGCCTTGATGACCAAAGAAGTGCCAGAGATTAGCGAGGGCATCATTGAGATTCGTGATGTGGCTCGTCTGCCAGGTATGCGTGCCAAGATTTCTGTAAAAACCAATGACCATCGCATTGACCCTGTGGGTGCGTGTATTGGTATGCGTGGCACTCGTATCCAAGCGGTACAGCAAGAGCTAGACGGTGAGCGTGTTGATGTCGTGGTGTGGAGCGATGACCCTGCCCAGTACATCATCAGTGCCTTAGAGCCTGCCGATGTGTCAAGCCTTGTACTAGATGAAGACGCCAAAACTGCCGATATTATCTTTGCTACCAATGACCAGTTGGCTCGTGCCATCGGCTCACAAGGACAAAATGTTCGCCTAGCATCAGAACTGACAGGCTATAAACTTAACATGATGCTAGAGTCTGAATACCTAGAGCGTCAAGCGTCAGAATCGGAGGCGACCATCAGCCTATTCTACGAGCGTTTAGAGGTGGATAGAGACTTGGCAGAGGCACTGGCGGAGATTGGGTTTTCTAGCATTGAAGAAGTCGCTTATGTACCTGTTGAGACTTTCTATGATATTGACGGTTTGGACGATGAAGTGATTGCCACCATTCAAGAGCGTGCCAAAGAAATCGTCATCGCTGATGAGCTTGAAAAACAAAAGAACATCAAAGAAACAAGTGCTGAGTTGCTTGCTTTAGAAGGCATGACCACTGAGATTGCCTATAAATTGGCTGAGCGTGATGTTATTACGCTAGACGATTTGGCAGAGCAGGCGGTATTTGACATTGAGGACATTGAAGGTCTAGATAGTAAACTTGCAGGCGATCTTATCATGAGTGCACGCCAATCGTGGTTTGAGTAACCATGCGTGCCGCCTGTGCGAGTGCCTTATAATGGGTGCCTTTGCATTGAATTAGTCGCTTGCCAAAACACCTAATTTGCGTGATTTGGCAAGCCATCAGATAAATTGGCAATGCTACAAATTTGGTATTGCCTTTGCCAAGAATTAGGTGAAAAACATGGTAGATAATACCCAAGATAAAGAAAATAAACGCATCAGTATTAAATCAAAAACCACTTCTACTGCCAAAGTAACTGGAACATCAGGTAAAGCTAAGGCGGTCAATGTCGTCAAAACCAAAAAAATCGTCTTTGAAAAACCTAACGCTAACAAAATCGCTGAAGAAGTCGCTGCCCAAGCAAAAGTGGCTGAAGAAGCACGCCTAAAAGCCGCCGAAGAAAAACAAGCCGCCGAACGCAGCAAAAAAGAAGCAGCAGAGCGTCAAGCAGCAACTTTGGCTGCCATGCGTGCTAATACCCAAAGCGGTACGCCAGCAGAAGTATCAAGTGCTACCGTTGTGGTCAAAAAAACCAAAAAAGACGACAACACCAATAAAGCTGAAAACAAATCAGATAAAAACAAAAAGACTACCAAGCCTAGCAAGGTTGAGACACCAGAGGTGAAAAAAGCTCGCTTGGCTCGTGAGGCAGAAGAAGAAAAACTACGCCAACTAGAAGCAGAAAATCGCCGTAAGGCAGCCGAAGAGGCTCAAAAACGCACGCTTGAGCAGATGAAGCAGATGGCAAGTCGTTATTCAGAAAAAGACGATGCCACTAGCACCATCGTGCGTAAAGATGAACCGCTTGCCAAAGGCTTGGTAGGTGCTGCACTAGAAGAGTCGTTTGAAAAAGAGCGTCGTGAGATTAAGCGTGGTGCAAGCACCAATAACGCTCGTGGCAAAGGCGGTAAGAAAAAAGGCAAAGAAGAGCTTGAGATTCGTCCTAAACAGCGTGGTCTAAAATCTTCGCAGTCTAACAAGCATAAGTTTGAAATGCCTGTTGAAAAAATTATTTATAATGTTGAGGTGGGGCAGTCCATCGTTGTTTCTGACCTTGCCCAAAAAATGGCGGTCAAGGTGCGTGAGGTCATCAAATCACTCATGAAAATGGGTGAGATGGTGCGTGAATCTGACACCATTGACCAAGATACTGCAGGTCTTGTGGTTGAAGAATTTGGTCATAATTTGGTATTGGTCTCAGACACCAAGCTAGAAGACGACCTACAAGAGTCTGTAGATGAAAAATCGGGCAATGTACAAGCTCGCCCACCTGTAGTTACCATCATGGGTCATGTTGACCATGGTAAGACATCGCTACTTGATAAGATTCGTGAGGCGAAAGTCGCCAGTGGCGAGGCAGGTGGCATCACACAGCATATTGGTGCATATCATGTAACAACTGACCGAGGGGTGATTACTTTCCTAGACACACCAGGTCACGCCGCCTTTACTGCCATGCGTTCTCGTGGTGCACAGGCAACTGATATCGTGGTTTTGGTGGTGGCAGCTGATGATGGCATGATGCCACAGACCGAAGAGGCGATTGACCATGCTCGTGCAGCAGGCACACCGCTGATTGTCGCCATCAACAAGATGGACAAAGACACTGCCGATCCAGACCGTGTCATCAACGAGCTTGCGGTTAAAGAAGTAGTGCCTGAGGCATGGGGCGGTGATGTGCCTATGATTCAAGTCTCTGCCAAGACAGGCATGGGTATTGATGAGCTACTTGAGACCATCAGTATCCAAGCAGAAGTCATGGAGCTTGAAGCACCGATTGATGGTGCGGCACAAGGCGTGGTCATTGAATCACGCATTGACAAAGGTCGTGGTGCGGTGGCAAGTTTACTTGTCAAAAAAGGCACGCTGAACCAAGGCGATTTGGTGTTGGCCGGTGAGTTCTACGGCAAAGTTCGTGCCATGAATGACGAAAACGGTCAGCGTATCAAGACGGCAGGTCCATCAATTCCTGTAGAGATTTTGGGTTTGCCTGATGCACCGATGGCAGGCAGTGAGTTTTTGGTGGTCTCTGATGAGAAAAAAGCCCGTGAAGTGGCAGATTTCCGTGCTGCTCGTGAACGAGAACGCATCTTAGATCGTCAAAACAAGATGCGTCTAGACACGCTATTTGAGAACATGGGTAGTGAAATCTCAACGCTGAACATCATCTTAAAAACCGATGTGCGTGGCTCGCTAGAGGCTCTATTGGGTGCATTAGATGAGCTATCGACCGATGAGGTGAAAGTGCGTGTCATCAGCTCAGGTGTGGGGGCGATTAGTGAATCCGATGTGATTTTGGCGGAGTCTAGTGAAGCGGTATTGCTTGGCTTTAATGTGCGTGCCGATACAGCAGGCAAACGCAAGGCAGATGAAGCAGGGCTAGATATTCGTTATTATAGCGTGATTTATGGCTTGATTGACGATGTCAAGGCGGCGATGAGTGGTATGCTTGCTCCTGAACACCGTGAAAAAATCTTGGGTATTGCTGAGGTGCGTGAAGTATTCCGCTCAAGCAAGTTCGGTGCGGCGGCAGGCTGTATGGTTCAAGAAGGTGCCATCTATCGTAACAAGCCTATCCGTGTTCTGCGTGATGATAAGGTTATTTTCACAGGTCAGCTACAATCACTGCGTCGCTATAAAGACGATGTGAATGAAGTCAAATCTGGTATGGAATGCGGTCTTGCGGTCAAGGGCTATGAAGTCGCTGCTGGCGATAAGATTGAAGTCTTTGAGATTCACGAAGTAAAGCGTGAATTATAATCGCTAACGATCAACAAAACCCTACTGATGTAGGGTTTTGTTCTTTATAAAAAATATATTATACTAGCCACAACATATTACAATCATTGCAATCAGTCATTCCAAATAAGGAAAACATTATGAATCAACGCCTACAACGCCTAGCTGATCAAATTCAGCGTACACTGTCTGTACTTATCCGTGATGAGATTAACGACCCCCGTTTGACAGGGTTTGTAACCATCTCTAGTGTCAAAGTTAGCCCTGATTTGGGTTATGCTGATGTCTATGTAACGATTCTAGAACCGACCCAAGACGGTGGCATGAATATTGATGCACATCGTGAGAGCTTAAAAGTCTTAAAAAACGCCGCAGGATTTTTGCGTACCGAACTCTCTCACACGATGAAAACTCGCACCACGCCACGCCTAAGATTTCATTATGATGAAGTAACTGCACATGGTAACTACATGGCAGCCCTTGTTAGCGAAGCCATGAAAAAAACAGGCGAGAGTGTGAGTGAGACGGACGAGTGATGGCTAAACAAATCGTCTCAGGTGTATTACTGCTTAACAAACCCTGTGGCATCAGCTCGCATACCGCCCTTGCTCAAGCCAAACGCCTGTTCATGTCGGCAGAATTTGACAGCAAAAAAGCAGGGCATACAGGTATTCTTGACCCAATGGCAACAGGGCTTTTGCCGATTTGTCTGGGTGAGGCGACCAAATTTAGTGCCTTTGGGCTAGATGCTGACAAGGGCTATACCGCCATCATCAAGCTAGGCAGTCAGACCGACACAGGCGATGAAGAGGGTCAAACCATCAAAACTGCCCCCATACCGCCCTTTACTCAAGAGCAATTAAACGACATTGCCCACTTGCTTACAGGTAAGCAGTTGCAAACTCCGCCCATGTATTCTGCCCTAAAAAAAGACGGCAAAAAACTCTATGAATATGCTCGAGATGGCATTGAGGTGGAGCGAGAGGCTCGCCCCATTGTCATTCATCATCTAAAGTTAACTTGGCTAAGTGATGATGAGATTGCCCTTGAGGTCATCTGCTCTAAGGGTACTTATGTGCGAGTATTGGGCGAGACGATTGCTAAGAGACTAGGGACGGTGGGGCATCTGATTGCCCTGCACCGCACAAGCACAGGTGGATTTGAGGTCGCAAGTGCGATCAGTCTTGATGAGCTATTAGGTTTGTCTTTTGATGAGCGTTTTGACAAACTGCTACCGATTGATGTTTTGCTTGGTCATTTACCCATTATCCAGTTGACCACTGACGAAACTGCACGCATCAAAATGGGGCAAAGACTTAACATTAAAGACCGTATGAGTAGGCTTGATGTCGCCCATGAGAGTTGTCAAGTTCGCCTGTATCATGATGATTGTTTTGTGGGGCTTGGGCGACTAGAGACAAATGGGCGATTACAGCCTTTGCGATTGGTGGCATAATTAAAAGTCAAGTTTGTTTTGATAAATATGTTTGCCAAAACAGTGTGTTTGACCATTAAGTGTATCGGTTGTCCATGTAATCATACAATTTTGGTTGCAATTTGTCAGCTGTTAGCATAAAATACCCAAGTTTTTGATTGCATGCCCATCACTACCTGTTTTTATGATGTCGGTGATTGGCGATATTATCTAAAAATATGATTTGGGTACAAACTTTTTTGCAATATTTAAGGTATGATTTATGAAAAAATTACTCTCAATGCTTGTGATGACCAGTCTGTCTGCAACAGCAGTTGCCAATGTTACTAATGGTGCTAATACCTATGTACAAAGCTCAGTGGGCGTATCTAGCCTAAACAGTAAAGATATCCAAAGCAAAATCAAAGATAAAGATATCCAAAGCAAAATCAAAGATAAAGATATGACACTTTCTGTGTCTGTTGGTAAAGATTTGGGTGCGGTACGCTATGCGGTGGATTATACCAATTTTGGTAAAATTCAGCACACCGAAACAGGCTTTGCTAATGATCCAAATGACTACCGCAAAACTACCCTAAAAGCACATTCATTGGGGGTGTCTGCTATCTATGACTTGCAGTCTTATTCAGGCTTTACGCCATATGCTGGCGTTCGCTTGGCTGCTAACAAACTAAGTTTTGATAGAAATTATAGAGTGACCGCCGATAAGCCACATTACCCATCTATCAGTGCCAAGAAAACTCAAATAGGCGTGGGTGCTGTGGCGGGTGTGTCATATGCTGTTAGTCCACAATGGACGATTGATGGTGGTGTAGAATATAACCATTTGGGTAAAGTAGATAACTTTAAAATCAAGGAATATGGTGCTAAAGCCAGCTTGCGTTATGCTTTCTAAGTTTTAAAAACCCCTTGTTTTTTCTAAGTTTTAAAAAAGTCCCTTGTTTTTTGGCGAGGGGCTTTTATTTTTTTGAGCTTTATAACAAGTATACATAGAGAGCGATTTTTATAACGCAAAGATAATTTTTTGTAATATTTCTTTAATTTTCACTTGCAAAATATTGCAGGGGGTATAATAGCTAAGCTTTTGTAAAAAAGTGTATTTCTTCACAGACCTTAGGCTTGACTAAGGTGATTTTTAAGGAACAATGATGAAAAAGTTACTTTTAGCTACCCTAGTGGTAAGCATTTCAACTCTAGCGATGGCTGATACCGGCAGTGTGTATGTTCAGGGTAATGTTGGTGCATCAAAACTAAAAATTCAAGATAATGGGACGTATGGTGAGACGGGATTTGGTATTGCAGTTGGTAAAGATTTTGGTGCGACACGCTATGCGTTAGATTATACCAATTTTGGTAAAATTAAAGCAAAAGGCTCGATAGGAGAGCGTGGTAGGCCTGACCATGACGAATGGACGGTAATCTTGAAAGTTCAGTCAGTGGGTGCATCTGCTTTTTATGACTATCAAACCAACAAAGGTTTCACACCATATACAGGTGTGCGTATTGGCATCAATCAACTCAACTATCAAGAAGAAGGGTTTAAGACTATCATGTCAACAGATGGCTCTTTGAAGAATGAAAATTATAATGAATCAAAGAAAATGACCAAACTTGGTGCAGGTATCACTGTTGGTGCACAGTATGCTCTAAATTCACAGCTTACACTAGATGTGGCGACAACTATTTAGGCAAATTTGATGGTACAGCAGTCAACCAATACGGTGCTAAAGTTGGACTACGCTACAATTTCTAATTTTTTAATGGAATTGTTAAAATCCCTTTGTTCTCCACGCAGAGGGATTTTTGATTTTGTGATTTTAAAATGACTTTTTAAAATTTTTGTGTTATAATCAACCCATGTGCCGATAGGCTTAGGCAAACCTTAGCAATGCGATGTTTGCCTGTACTTTTTTGCATTGCGTATTTTTAAGGATTAGTCATGCTAACCAATCAACAACGTGAAGAAATCATCGCTAAATTCAAACGAGGCGAGAACGACACAGGTAGCCCAGAGGTGCAAGTAGCTCTTTTGACTGCTCGTATCAATGACCTACAAGGTCACTTTAAAGCTCACAAAGCTGACCATCACAGCCGTCGTGGTCTGATTCGTATGGTAAACCAGCGTCGTAAGCTACTAGACTACCTAAAAGGCAAAGACCTAGACCGTTACACTACTCTTATCAGTGAACTTGGACTACGCCGTTAATGGGTGTTTGGGTTTTACTGTTGGTTTTTGCCAGCAAACCCTAAATGAAAAACGGTGTTTTTATGAACGCCGTTTTTTAATTTTTTAAAATCCTAATTGCAGTGCCTTAGAATGCTAATGCCTGAATTTTAAAGCCATTGATCTAAAAATCAAGCATTAGCCTTTTATGGTTTGCAATTAAAGTTATAAGGAAACCTTATGTTTAACATTATTCGTCAAGAATTTCAATATGGCAATCAACAAGTTGTCCTAGAAACAGGTCGTGTCGCTCGTCAAGCGAACAGTGTGCTTGTACATATGGGTGATGTTTCTGTACTGGTGGCAGTGGTTGTACGCCTAGAAGCTGTTGCAGGTCAAGAATTTTTCCCATTGACTGTAAACTACCAAGAAAAAATGTACGCTTCTGGTAAGATTCCAGGAGGCTATGGCAAGCGAGAAGGTCGTGCATCAGAATTTGAAACTCTGACCAGTCGTTTGATTGACCGTCCTATCCGTCCGTTGTTCCCAGAGGGCTACTATAACGAGATTCAAGTTACCGCTACCGTCATCTCATCAGGCAAAACCCAAGATGCTGATATTGCAGCGATGATTGGTGCGTCAGCAGCACTGGCGATTAGCCCTGCACCGTTCAACGGTCCGATTGGGGCGGCTCGTGTGGGCTTTATTGGCAATGAATACATTTTAAACCCAAATCTTGCCCAAATGAAAGACAGCTCGCTTGACTTGGTTGTTGCAGGAACAAAATCAGCCGTGTTAATGGTTGAATCAGAAGCTGATGAGCTGTCTGAAGACCAAATGCTTGGGGCGGTGCTATACGGACACGCTCAGCAGCAAATCGTTATTGATAACATTAATGCTTTTGCTCAAGCCGTTGGCAATGCCAAAGCTGAGTTTGTTGCTCCTGCCATCAACGAAGAGCTAAACAACACCCTAAAAGAGCAGTTCACCGCTAAAGTGAGCGAGGCTTATACCATCACTGTTAAACAAGACCGTTATGCTCGCCTAGACGAACTTGCCAAAGAAGCATTGCTACTGGCAGGGGACGAAACTGCCGAAGACCATGCTGACAAGGTAAAAGAAATTAAAGAGCTGTTTGAAACCCTAAAATACCGCACCGTGCGTGATAATATCCTATCAGGTAAACCCCGTATTGATGGGCGAGATTTAGACACCGTGCGTGCTTTGGACATTCAGGTGGGTGTATTGCCTTATACGCATGGTTCAGCACTCTTTACTCGTGGCGAAACCCAAGCACTTGTTACTACCACGCTTGGCACAACTCGTGATGTGAGCTTGGTTGATACCTTGTCAGGTACTAAACAAGACCATTTTATGCTTCATTATAATTTTCCGCATTATTCGGTGGGCGAGACAGGTCGTGAGGGCGGTCCAAAACGCCGTGAAATCGGTCATGGTCGCTTGGCTCGTCGTGGTGTACAAGCAGTGTTACCAAAGGCGGATCGCTTCCCTTATACCATTCGTGTGGTATCAGACATCACTGAGTCTAACGGTTCGTCATCGATGGCGAGTGTTTGTGGTGCTTCATTGTCGCTTATGGACGCTGGCGTTCCGCTAAAAGCCCCAGTAGCAGGTATTGCTATGGGTCTGGTTAAAGAAGGCGATCGATTTGCTGTACTCTCTGATATCTTGGGCGATGAAGATCACTTGGGCGATATGGACTTTAAAGTGGCAGGTTCTGTCAATGGTATCACTGCCTTGCAGATGGACATCAAAATTGAGGGCATCACTCCAGAGATTATGGAGCAAGCCCTACGCCAAGCACACGCAGGTCGTATCCATATCCTAAATGCCATGAATGAGGTCATTGCAACTTCTCGCACTGAAATCAATGCCCATGCACCAAACTACGCCACCATTGAAATCAACCCTGAAAAAATCCGTGATGTCATTGGCAAAGGTGGTGCAACCATTCGTGCCTTGACCGAAGAGACAGGTGCGACAGTTGATATTGATGACAATGGCACCATTCGTATCTTTGGTGAATCTAAAGCCTCTACTCGTGCTGCCATTGCCAAGATTGAGGCGATTACTGCCGAAGTGGAAGTGGGTGTGGTCTATACAGGAACAGTGGCTCGCATCGTGGAGTTTGGGGCGTTTGTTACCATTTTGCCAGGTACAGATGGCTTGGTACATATTAGCCAAATCTCTGATGAGCGTGTAGAAAATGTTACCGACTACCTAACCGAAGGTCAAACGGTCAAGGTACAGGTTCAAGACATTGACAATCGTGGACGCATCAAATTGACCATGAAAGGCATTGAGCAATAATCTGCTTTCATGCAGCATCATGCTAGCATTATGGCTAGTATCATGATAAGCATAAAACCACTCCGAATGGGGTGGTTTTGTTTTGTTGGACTTTTTGGGCAGATTTCTTTATACTGCCAAATTTTTTACATCATCAAGAGGGGGTGGTATGCTCATCAATTTTGCCAAGCATTTTTCAAAAGACGCATGGTTTGGTAATGTGCGTGGCGATGTGTTGTCAGGGCTTGTGGTGGCACTGGCACTCATTCCAGAGGCGATTGCTTTTTCTATCATTGCAGGGGTGGATCCGCAGGTGGGGCTGTACGCATCGTTTTGTATTGCGGTGGTGATTAGCTTTTTTGGTGGTCGTCCTGCCATGATGTCGGCAGCAACGGGGGCGATGGCGTTAGTCATGGCAACTTTGGTTAAAGAGCATGGGCTACAGTATTTACTTGTTGCGACGATTTTGACAGGAGTTTTGCAAATCATCGCAGGCTTCTTAAAACTTGGGCTGCTTATGCGGTTTGTGGCTCGTGCGGTGGTGGTAGGCTTTGTCAATGCGTTGGCGATTTTGATTTTTATGGCACAGATGCCTGAGCTTATCGGTCATGGCATGACAACCTACGCTCTCGTGGTGGCAGGTCTTGCTATTATTTATCTGTTTCCACGCCTGCCCATCATCGGCTCGTTGTTGCCATCTCCTTTGGTTACCATTGTCGTTTTGACGGCGGTGGCATATGTCATGGGCATGGATGTGCGGACGGTGGGTGATATGGGCAAGCTACCTGATACCTTGCCTGTGTTCTTGCTGCCTGATGTGCCTTTTAATTTACAAACTCTGATGATTGTGTTGCCGTATTCATTTAGTCTTATGGCGGTAGGATTGCTAGAATCTTTGATGACTGCCACCATCGTTGATGAGATGACTCAAACCGATAGCGACAAAAACCAAGAATGTAAGGGGCAGGGCGTTGCCAATATTGTGGCTGGGCTGTTTGGTGGTATGGCAGGTTGTGCGATGATAGGTCAGTCTGTCATCAATGTCAAATCAGGTGGTCGCACTCGTTTATCCACTTTGCTTGCTGGGGTATTTTTGCTCATCATGGTGGTGTTTTTGAGTGATTTATTAAAAATTATTGCCATGCCAGCACTTGTGGCAGTGATGATTATGGTGTCTGTTGGCACATTCAACTGGCAATCAGTCAAGGAGCTAAGAACGCACCCCGTTGGTTTTAACATCGTGATGATAATCACGGTTGCAATCGTGGTCTATACCCACAACCTTGCTTTAGGCGTGTTTGCAGGTGTGCTGTTATCAGCGTTGTTTTTTGCCAATAAAATTGGGCGTTATCTATCGGTACGCCCTTTGCCCACAGGCGATGATGACAGTATGGCGTATGCAGTCATCGGTCAGGTGTTTTTTGCGTGTGCTGATGAGTTTGTGGCAAGTTTTGATTATCAGGCGGTCAAGTCGGTGAGTATTGATTTAACCCATGCTCATTTTTGGGATGTTACCGCTGTATCATCTCTTGATAAGGTGGTGCTAAAATACCGCAAACTTGGGGTGGCGGTGGATGTCATTGGCTTAAATGAAGCCAGTAAAACCTTAGTGGATAAATTTGGTACGCACGATAAGGAAGTTGATGTGGATATTTTGACCACGCACTAGCAAAGCCTTTTAATATATCATGGCATGGGGTGATGGTAGGGCTTATTGAATGCGTAAGAAACCGATTAAACAATCATCATGCCCTATGGTGTGGTGTTGTTTCACTATATTAAAGTGTATTATTTTTATTTTCAATCTTACAGCGAGAGTTGAAATGCTATAATTATAACCGACCATCAGGCATTCGCTTGGTGATTTAGTTGTTATTATTTTTAATGGATTGTATTTTGAATCGCTCATCTGCCAAACCATCGGAGTTATCCACTCGCCCACTGCCATTTTGTGTTGTCATGTCTGACCATCAACATCATCGCTTGCTCAAGAAAAATCAGCAGCTGCACAACAACCCATGGCTGCGTTTGGCATTTTTGATTATGGGTTTTATTTTTGTGGGATTTGGTATTGTGGGGGTGGTTTTACCAGGTGTGCCGACAACGGTATTCATTTTATTGGCAGGCTATTGTTGGGCAAAAAGCTCACGACGCTTTCACGCAAGGCTCATGAATCACAAGGTTTTTGGTAAGATATTAAGAGACTGGCAAGAGAGACGAGCCATGCCCCGTTTCGCCAAATATTTGGCGTGGGGTATGATGCTGTTGTCTTGTGTGCTGATGTTCTTTCGTCTGCCTGATAATAGGCTATGGCTTGGTGGGCTATTTATGATGCTGTGCTTGGGCGTGGGGATTTGGATGGCAAGATTGCCTGATACCTAAATCAATCACAAAAATATCCGCAACAGCTGACTGTGCGGATATTTTTATTGACTATAATGGCAATAATTAAATCAGGTGTTTAGATTTGTTTGGTGCCAAAAATCTTATCGCCTGCATCACCAAGACCAGGAATGATGTAGCCATTTTCATTAAGATGACTATCTAGGGCGGCGGTATAAATTTTAACATCAGGGTGAGCATCATTCACCAGTTTCACGCCTTCAGGGGCGGCGACCAGAACAAGAGCTTTGATGTTGGTGCATCCATGCTTTTTGAGCATATCAATGGTAGCAACCATACTACCGCCTGTAGCGAGCATTGGGTCTAGAATCAGAGAAGGGCGTCTGTCAATGTCGCTGACAAATTTCTCAAAAAATGGCACAGGCTCAAGCGTCTCTTCATCTCGTTGCAAGCCGACAACTGAGATTTTAGCAGTGGGTAACAGGTCAAGTACACCGTCAAGCATACCAATACCAGCACGCAAGATAGGCACAAGCGTTACTGTCTTGCCCTTAATCTGCTCTCCGTCAATCTCACCACACCACCCTTGCATTTTAAAGGTTTCAATCTCAAAATCACGGCTGGCTTCGTACGCCATCAATCTGCCTAGCTCTTTGGTTAGGGTGCGAAACCGATAAGTGTTGCACGAAGCTGCACGCATCAAGGATAGCTTGTGGCGGACTAAAGGGTGGTCGATGACTTGAATGTCTAAATTGTTCATGGGGTTTATGCTCTACTTGGTTTGGTTCTGTCTTAATTCTTTGTATATGATACCAACTGTGGGGTGATTTTAAAATAGTTGATTGACGATTTTTGTATAAAAGTTTCCTGTTTGATGATGGCAAGGCTTAGGCTTGTTGGTTTTGGTAATAAAATGGACAATCAAGCCTAAGTGGGCAAGGGGGATTAAAATCAATTAAAGATTGGTCAGGGTTAAATCTCCATCTTTAATTAGCCCTTTGCGACGCATAATGCGAGAGATGGCGAGTGTCAAGATGGCGGGTAGTATCACATGAAACAGCACAATAAGCATCAGTGTATGCACACTAGCTCCCATTGCCTCTATCGTGCCAACTTGCCCCACCAAGCCTGAAGTACCCATACCAGCACCGATGGGAATGTTGGTCATGCCAAAAATCACCGTAGCAATCGGTGCAAGTATCGCCCCTGCCAATATGGTAGGTAGCCAAATATAAGGGTTTTTTAGGATATTTGGCATCTGAATCATGCTTGTACCTAATCCTTGAGAGATGATGCCAGAGATGCCATTGTCTCGATAGCTCATCGCCGCAAAGCCTATCATCTGGGCAGCACAACCAACTGTCGCCGCTCCTGCTGATAGGTCGGATAACCCCAAGCTGATGGCGATGGCAGCACTAGAGATGGGCAGGGTGAGTAGCATACCCATAGCGATGGCAATGACGATGCTCATCAAGATGGGTGAAAGAGCCATGGACCAGCTAATAAAATCACCCAAAGAAGTCATCAGACTTGAGATGGCGGGGGCGATGAGTTGGGCGGTTGTCACGCCTGTAATCAGCGTGATGGCAGGCGTGATGATGATGTCAATAGGGGCGGTCTTATAAAACAGCTTACCAATCTCTGCCCCAACCACTACAGCGACCAATGCCCCAACCACGCCGCCAAGTTCAGCACCAACCAAGCCTGTAGCAACGCTAGCAAACAGCACAAGTGGTGGTGCTTTTAGTCCAAAAGCAACCCCCGCCCCAATCGCTGCCCCAACTGCAGCTTGGGCGTGTGTGCCGACATTGACCAATGGTGCGATGTTTGCCCAAGTGCCGATGTTCTTTAAAATCAGTCCAATGATGAGTGAACTGAACAATCCAAGAGTCATGCCATTTAGGGCGTCAATGCCATATCTACGCCAAGACAAGACGATGTTTTGGCGTTCTAGGTGGGTGGTGATGTTAAAGTTACGCATAGATATATAGATACGGCTGATGGTGAATGATGAATTTTGGTGGAGCTGACCTTAGTTTTTTTCAGGTCGTATCCAGCCACTGACGGTGGATTGTCGGCCACGAGCGATGGTCAGCTTATTCTCCTCACAATCTTTGGTGATGACCGAGCCTGCCCCAATGGTGGCTTTATCGCCCACCACGACAGGGGCGACCAATACTGCATTAGAACCAATGCGTACTTCTTTGCCGATGGTGGTCTTGTGCTTATTGACGCCATCATAATTGGCAGTAATCGTGCCAGCCCCCACATTGGTACGCTCGCCCACAGTACTGTCTCCTAGATACGCCAAATGATTGGCCTTTGCACCGCTTGCCATTTGGGTATTTTTAAGCTCAACAAAGTTACCGATATGAACATTGTCCGCTGTTACTGCGTTTGGACGAAGTCTGGCGAATGGTCCAATCTTGTTAGCCTCACCTACGATTGCATTTTCAAGAATGCTATAAGGAGCAACCACTGTATTGCTTGCAATGGTGGTGTTTTTAATCACACAGCCTCCTTGGATTTTGACATTGTCGCCAAGTATGCAGTCGCCCTCAAAAATCACATTGATATCAATCTCAACATCTCTGCCGACTGTTAGATTGCCACGCAAATCAAAGCGAGTGGGGTCAATGATATGCACGCCAGCTTGCATGAGCTGATTTGCTTGATGGATTTGCCAAGTGCGTTCTAATTGGGCTAGCTGTACACGGTCATTAACACCCTCAATCTCAAAAGCGTGTGTGGGCGACACGGTAGCAATATCAATGCCATCGTCCACCGCCATTTTGACAATATCGGTTAGATAATACTCGCCTTGGGCGTTATTGTTGTTTAGGTTCTTTAGGTATTTATGCAGGATTTCGTTTGCTACGCAGTACACACCGCTGTTGATTTCGGTGATTTGTCTTTGGGCGTCGGTGGCGTCTTTTTGTTCAACAATGGCAATGACTTTGCCATCTTGGCGAATGATTCTGCCCAGTCCAAATGGGTTGTTTACGCTCATGGTTAGCATGGCAAAGGGGCTGTCATTCTCCACCAATTTACTTAAGGTATCTACGCCAATCAAAGGCACATCACCTGATAAAATCAAGCTTTTTCCTATGCTTGGCAGTACAGGTAAGGTCATCATGACAGCATGCCCTGTGCCTAACTGCTCAGCTTGCTCTACCCAATCAATACTTTCATTTGAAAACACATTTTTGACTTGCTCGCCTTCAAAGCCATAAATGATGATGTTCTTTTGACTGCCTAGTTTTTTGGCGGTGTCTAAGACATGACCAAGTAAAGGCTTGCCTGCTAAAGGTTGCAAGACTTTGGGTTTGGTAGATTTCATGCGGGTGCCTTTACCTGCTGCCATGATGATGACGCTAAGCATGATAGATCCTTAATGGGTATTTTTAATAACCAAAATATAAAATGATGAATGTATGCTTTGGTTATTTTAGCATATAATAAGTGCAAGATAACAGTTGGTTTTGGTCATCTGGCTATTTTAAGCCATCAACTGTTAGCATCAGTTCGCCGTTGAAATGATGATGCGTCATCAGACTCTTTTTTGCTACTTGTCTTATGGTGGCTTAATCATTTGGATAATTACTTGATAATGTTGATAATATTCCCATGAGTTTTATGAAACCAAGCCAATCAGAATACACAAATGTCCGAGTGCCTAGCGATAAGCTGTTGGGCGGTTCTCATTTTGCTGCCACTTATGCTGCTGAGCATGTGGCTGGTGGGGAGTTTGTGATTGGGGCGGCTTTTGCAGCTTGGGGTGCATCTCCGATGGCGGTACTCGTGGGGCTTGTCATGGGCAATCTGCTGGCAGTGCTAAGCTGGGCTTGGGTGTGTGCACCTGTGGCAGTGCGTGCCAGATTGACTTTGTATGAATATCTGTCTCGCACGGCAGGCGTGGGTTTTGTGCGTGTGTTCAATGTGGTGAACGGTCTTATTTTCCTAGTCATCGCAGGGGGTATGATGACCATATCCGCACAAGCGATACAAGGGATAATAGGACAGCCCCCTCAGATGAATTGGTATCCTAGCAGTATGCTGTTTGTCATTTTGGTGGGGTTTGTTGGTTTGATGGTTGTACTAATTAGCCTTATGGGGTTTAGACAGCTGACAAATTTTGCTCGGTATGTTTCGCCTTATCTGTTTGTTATTTTTGTTGTATGTGCTTTGGCAAGTTTACCAATTTTATGGCAATCAGGGAAACAATCAGGCTTGTCGTTTGGTGAGATTTTTTCTACTTATTTGTGGACGCCGTCTTCTGATAATAGGTCGCTTAGTATGTGGCATATTGCAGTTTTTACATGGGGGCTAAATCTGCCTTTGCATCTGGGCTTGGGTGATATGAGCACATTGCGATTTGCTAAGAAATGGCGATATGGCTATCATTCGGTATGGGCGTGCTATGGCGGTCATTTTGTGGCATGGGTGGGGGCAGGTATGCTCGGGGCGGGCAGTGCCATATTACTGGGCGTGTCTGTACATGAACTTGACATCGGTGGGGTGGTTGTGCCGATTTTGGGGTTGGCAGGGGTATTGGCGGTGGTACTGGCATCGGTTACTACTGCTGTGCCTAGTTTGTACCGTGCGGCATTAGCCTTTGATGCTTTATGGCACTTGGGTTTTACTAAGACTGTATTGTTGCTTGGCGTGCTGACGACAGCAGTGGCGTGCTTGCCATTGATTTTTTTGAAGTGGTTGGATTTGATGGCGTATTTTAATATCGTCATGGCACCTGTGGGAGCAATCATTGCTTGTGAGCATTTTATCCTACCTCGTCTGGGCGTGCGACCGTTTTGGTATGGGGGTAAATCTGCCAACATAAGTGCAATCAAGACTTGGCTGTTTGGGCTTGTGCTTGCTGTCATCTTGCTGATGAGTGGCGTGCATTTGTTTTTTGTATTCATTCCTGTTTGGTTTTTATGCGTGGCGTTTTATGCACTCATGGCGTATCCTCGAGCACAAAAACAAACCGTCCACTATTCGCTCTTATACGATGTGGCTTATGGTGCTGATCAGGATATCTGCGTGCCGCAAAGACACCATCAACAACCTAAATCGGCATTTGGTCGTTTTGTTGTTTTACTGGCGATGCTGATGATGTGCCTGCCTTTGTATGTGTCAGACCCAGTTTCTATGTTGGGCGTGTTTCAACTTGGGCTGTTTGTTTTGAGTGTGCTGTATTTTGTGATGGTTGGTCATCAGATGAAGCATGAAAACAATAACAACGCATGAGATGCTTGGCTATGTGTCACAAAATAGATGAGCCAAGCTGAACTAAGCAATGATAAATCTGCTTACCAAAACCATCAATATCCCTACCATCACCCCTGCTAAGACATCATCAATCAAAATGCCAAATCCGCCAGAGACATTTTTATCCACCCATTTAATGGGAAAGGGTTTAATAATATCAAAAAAGCGAAACAAGATAAAAGGAATGATGAACAACACAGCAAGCAAAGGGTGCATCAGCACCGACTGCACTGGATTTTTATCCGAGCAAAGCAACCAAACGCTTGGTAATAACGCTATCCACATTCCCACCCATTCATCAAAAACGATATGTGGGTCATCATGCACATTCATCAAATCCGAAGTTTTACCGCAAATATGACTACCCACCAAACAACCAATGAGCGTTATGATTAAAAAACCCCAAAATCCCAACAACAACATTGGTAGGGCGATCATCAATCCTCCCAAAGTCCCCCAAGTGCCTGCCGCCCGTTTTGGCAAGCCAGAGCCTAGACCGATACCAAGCCAATAAACGCATTTTTCCCAAAGTGTGGCGGAACTTGGGCAAGGTGGGCAAATGTTAGATTTATAAATATTGGGTTTATGGCTCATAATAATTGCCTTATCGGTAAAAAGGTTGGTTAATAAATTTTTTGGATTGGGCATTGATTGTTGATATTATCGCTTTTTAAACCATTCATCAAAAATGTTCCCAGCCCTGAATAGCAATATCCACTTTTTGATGGCGGTGGTACAGTTGTAAGCCTTGTTGTTCTGTAATCTTGCCAATCTTGAAAATTTGGTTGGGGTGAAGAGCATTGAATTTATCAAAGTTGTCTTTTGATATTGTAAAGCACAACTCATAATCATCACCCCCATTTAAAATGTGTTGATATTTTTTATCAAAAGGCAGGGCATCCACCTCATCATCGCAGGGAATATCCTCCAGATGAAGCACTGCTCCGACACCGCCGGCTGTTAAGATATGCCCCAAATCTTGCCCCAAGCCATCTGATATGTCAATCATACTACTGGCATAACCGACCAGTTTTTGACCTAAATCCACCTTAGGCATGGGCAAATCCAACGCATTTTGTAAGGTGGTTTGTTGTCCAGTTAAAATGTGTGATAATGCTAGGCTTGCTGTGCCGATGTTACCACTGACACAAATCATATCGCCAATTTTTGCCCCACCTCGTTTAATAGCCTGTCCTTTTTTGACAAAACCTAAAGCGGTAACACTGATGGTCAAGACATCTGACTTTGTGGTATCGCCGCCGATTAACTCTACATGAAATTGATTGCAAATATCTGACACACCCAAAGCAAATTCTTTTAGCCAATCTGCATTGTTTTTGGGTAAAGACAGCCCCAACAAAATTGCATAAGGTGTAGCTCCCATACTGGCAAGGTCGGATAAATTAACCGCCACCGACTTATAACCGATGGCATAAGCGGTGGTTTCAAAGGCGAAATGTCGCCCTGCAATCAGCGTATCCATGCAACTGACAAGCTCGGTATTGGCTGAAATGGTGCTGACAGCACAATCATCACCAATCCCTAGTACGGTATTTTGGTGTCGGTTGGTGCTGTTTTTAAAATGCGTATTGATTAAAGAAAATTCGGACATTATGGGTATTCTGGTCGGATGATGAGTCTTAAAAGCACATGAATCACAATCTAATGGATGTTTGCCATATGATGATGGTTAGACTGTTTGGCTTGACGGTACCTATATTATAAAAATAGCGAAAAAACCAATAACAATGGCACGGTTAATAAAAGAGTGGTTGCTTTTAAACCTTTGAATATCTACATTGTTTTTGAAATTTTTAAAAATCCCTGCTTAGCAAACAGGGATTTTTGATGAAAATTTAGCATTTTTGGTGTGCTGTTTTTATCGGTGTGCCACTTTTGGATTTAGTCCAGATTTGGCAGGGGGCTTGTATCAGTAGAATGTAAGTTGGCACCTTGTTTTTCGCTAGCACGCACCTCTTTGGCATATCTGTCTAAGATGGCATTGATGAACTTATGCCCATCGGTTGCCCCAAAGTGAGTATTTAACTGCATGGCTTCATCTAACACTACCTTGTATGGAATGTGCAGGCTGTGTTTTAATTCGTATGCACCGATGAGTAGTACGGCTTTTTCGATGGTATCTAACTTGTCAAAATTGCGGTCAAGATAACGAGAAATGTCCACAATCAACTCGCCTGCCTGTATGGGAATCTCACGCATTAGCTCATGATAATAGCCTAGATGCACTGTGTGCATGGCATTTTCGCTACGAGTACGGGCGACAATCGTGTGTGGCTCATTACCACCTAATAAATCACGACTCTGTGTGGCAAAACGATAATCGGTCATCAGCCATTCATACAGACCTTGCACTGCAAATCGGCGAGCCTTACGCACGGCGGTGTAGCTGGTTTTATAGCCTGTTTCGTTGATGTCGAATTGGTCGTTGGTGGTGTTCATAATATACCTTAAAATAAAATAGTGCTACATTGAAATCATCTTTCAATGGAAAAATTGGAGCAAGGTGCGATATTCAATGCTGTTACTGATGAAAAACCGCCCCAATACCAGATTATTAAATCGCCTTTAATACGCTTGCCATCTCAATGGCAGTCATGCCAGCTTCATAGCCTTTGTTGCCTGCTTTGGTGCCAGCTCGCTCAATGGTCTGTTCGATGTTTTCGGTGGTAAGAATGCCATTGATGACAGGAATGTCATAATCTAGAGCAACTTTAGATAAGCCTTTGGCAGACTCGCTAGCTACGATGTCAAAATGTGGTGTCGCTCCACGAATAATCGCACCCAAAACGACGATGGCGTCATATTTTTTTGATTTGGCGAGTTTTTGAGCGGTTAAAGGCAATTCAAATGCCCCTGGCACACGCACGACAGTGATGTTTTGACCTTGTACGCCATGACGCAATAGGGCGTCTAATGCCCCTTCTACCAAACTCTCAACCAAAAATCCGTTAAAGCGACCGACAGCGATGGCGATGCGTAGGTCTTGATTTTGGTCTAAAGCACCATCAAGGTGAGTGACGGCAGATTTTTGGGTGGTGTAGTTCATAGTTGACTCGTTTTTTACTAAAAAATGGGTATAAAATTTTGCTTATGATAGCATATTTTGGCAAAAATAGGGCGGTTTTCGTGCGTTTTGGTTGCGACCAAGTGGCTTTTCTGATGGTAAATAAGTTGGTTTTATTTGTCTTTCGCCCAATCCATCAAAGGCGGACAGAGATGCCTTGTTCTGCCATGTACTGTTTGGCTTCAAAGATGGTATGGTCGCCAAAGTGGAAGATGCTTGCTGCTAGCACCGCATCAGCACCGCCTTGGAGTACGCCATCGGCTAGGTGTTGTAAGTTGCCCACGCCACCTGATGCAATGACAGGGATATTCACAAGATTGCTAATGGTGCGTGTGAGCAACAAATCATAGCCTGCTCGTGTGCCATCGCCATCTATGCTAGTAACAAGTAGCTCGCCTGCTCCTCTTTTGGTCATCTCAACCGCCCATTCAACCGCATCAATGCCAGTAGCACGGCGACCGCCATGTGTAAAAATCTCAAAACCAATGCTACCATCTGCTCGTACCACTCGCTTGGCATCAATAGAGACCACGACGCACTGAGAACCAAAGCGAGCGGCGGCATCGCTGACCAGCTCAGGGTTGGTGATGGCAGCAGAGTTGATACCAACCTTGTCCGCTCCAGCGTTTAGCAGATTTCTGATGTCGTCAATTTTACGCACGCCACCACCTACTGTCAGTGGAATAAAGATATTTTTGGCGATTTGTTCTACCATATGATAGGTGGTGTCTCGCCCATCGCTGGTGGCGGTGATGTCCAAAAAAGTAATCTCATCGGCACCGTCATTATTGTAGCGAGTAGCAACCTCAACAGGATTGCCTGCATCTTTAATGTCCACAAAGTTTACACCCTTGACAACTCGACCATTTTCAACATCAAGGCAGGGGATTAGGCGTTTTGCTAGCATGATTTTCTCTTGTATGTGATATCTGATTTGTTGCGCTTATTATGACAATAAAGGCGTATTTATACAACCATCTTGGTAGAGATTTTTTCTTGGGGCTTATTTATTGATCAATTTGATTGTTTGTACTGCCTTTTTTACATCATTATTTTTTTATTGTCATTTTTATTCAAGATTTTTAAATCTCTAGCCTAGTTGCTAGCAGATTAAAACCACCTATCTGGTGGTTTTTTATGGTAAATTTATCCAAAAAGTTTTAAAATAGCCATTTTGGCTGATTTTATTTTATCCATTATTACCGAGAGCCTGCCATGTCTGTCTATACCCACCTGTCTGATGATGAATTTTTTGCGTTTTGTGGTTTGTTCGGTGTGAAGTTTAATAAAGCCATTCCCATCACGCAAGGCATCAAAAATTCTAATTGGTTTATCCAGACCGATACGGACAGTGGTGAGAGCTTCTCTTATGTGTTTACTTTATACGAAGAGCGAGTGCCTGCTGATATTATTAAAATGGCGACCGTCATGCACGCCCTAAAAGACAAGCTACCGATCGCCTCGCCACTCATCAAGCTGACCGCTAAGGGTCAAAATATCGGCGAAGATTGTGTCATGCGATATGAGAATAAGGCGATTTTGGTGGTGCCAAAATTATCAGGTTCACACCCTGCCAATACCGATGAATCCATGTGCTTTGAGATGGGAAAAGCATTGGCAACTTTGCATCAAACCCTAAAAACCTTAGAGCCTGCCGAAAAGTACGGCGTGCCACTTTATGACTGGGCAAGGGTCAAAGACCGTGAGACCGCCTATATGCCCTCTGATGAGGCTCGTCTTATGAATGACATCTGGACAGCTTATGCCAATCTGCCTGATGATTTGCCAAAAGGCTTGTGCCATTTGGATATGTTTACGGATAATACGCTGTGGGACTTTTCAGATGATACGGCTAGTCTAACAGGACTGCTTGACTTTACAGAGGTATCGGTTGAGCGTTATCTGATGGATATTGCCATTACCATCAATGATTTTTGTACCACTTGGGGTAATGCGACTGATGGCGAAAGCGTCAATTTTAGCACTGATAAAATGACTGCTTTTATTGACGGTTATGAAAGCATTCGTCCGCTTACCAATGATGAAAAAATTGCCCTGCCTGTCATGCTTGCTTACTCTGCCACAATCTTTTGGTTGCTTCGCCTAAATGTTATCCACTATAATCGTGAACAAGGGCGTACAGGCGATGACATTATGGTAAAAAACCCTGATTTGATGAAACGGCTGGCGAGTTTGCATTGGGGGCGTGCTGTCCGCTCATGAATTTAGCCCAAAGCACCTTTATTGATTTGTTTGCAGGTATTGGCGGTTTTCATCAAGCTCTAAGCCATTTTGGGGCAACTTGCGTGTTTGCCAGTGAGATAGACCGCCACGCCTGCCACACTTACCACGCCAATTATGGCATCATGCCACATGGCGATATCACCCAGATTGCCGAACACGACATTCCTGCCCATGATATTTTGTGTGCAGGATTTCCCTGTCAGGCGTTTTCTATCTCTGGCAAGCAAAAAGGCTTTGATGATGTGCGTGGGATGTTGTTTTTTGATATTGTGCGTATCATTAAACACCACACCCCCAAAATCGTCCTATTAGAAAATGTCAAAAATCTCGCCAAGCATGATAATGGCAATACCCTAAAAGTAATATTAGCTCATTTAAATGACTTGGGCTATCGTGTGCATTATCAAGTATTAAACGCATCGCATTTTGGTGTACCTCAAAACCGAGAGCGGATTTACATTGTCGGGTTTCATGACAGCATACAACAAGATGGCTTTACTTTTCCCATTGGTGATAATTCCCCGACTTGTGTTTTGGATATTTTACAAAATCATTCCCATATTGCCCCAATACAGCGTGATGATGTTATTTTTAAAAATAATTATCAAGCCATTTTTGATAAACATGGCAATAAAATATTACCCAACAAACCCATTCAAATTGGCATTGTCGGTAAAGGCGGACAAGGCGAGCGTATTTATCATACGGACGGTCATGCCATTACGCTATCGGCTCATGGCGGGGGCATTGGGGCAAAAACGGGACTGTACCACATAGACGGACACATTCGCAAACTCACCCCCAGAGAATGTGCCAGATTACAAGGCTTTGGTGATGATTTTATCATCAACCCAAAAGACGCCCAAGCCTATAAGCAGTTTGGCAATAGCGTGGCAATTCCTGTTTTAAAAGCTATTTTAAAAAACATCAAATCATATTAGGATAAAATGACAATGTTTAATGATAAGCAACAATTGGGTTCAAACACCGCAAAAGGCGGTTTTGCTAATGAAAAAACCATTGTCGCTAAATTCAATGATTATAAAAATGACAAGCACGCCCAAGCATGGCTTGCCACAATGGGCTATCATGCCGATGATATTCAAACGCTCAATGCCATACAAATGCCCACATGCCTAAATAAAAACAAAGTCACACAATTTGGCATTAGTGCCGAGCAATTTGACTTTACCCAAAAATACAAAAAAGCCGACTTGCAAATTCAATTAACCATTTGTGTTGATGATATTATTTATCGTGAAAACATCTCTGTAAAAAAAGCAGATTTGTCCGCCAATTTTAATCAAATAGACAAACGGGCAGTAACCACCTATCAGCAAATGTGGGGATTTGATGATGACATTGCCAAAACGCTCAAACAATTTACAGAGATTATCCCCACCGAAAGGGAGCAAATCTCATTAAAGGACAAAAGACGGTGGTATTTGACCGAATTGCCCAGTAGTGATACCCAAAAACTGATAGAATTTTTGACTTCCAACAAATATCTCATCATCAGCGACATTATCAAGGGGCGTGGCATGCTGTGTGCCGAGTGGTTTTTGGTGAGTCGTTTTTATGGGGACGGTATGATTGATTATTGCCTAAAAAACATCAATGAAGTCATCAACCACTATGCTCAAGGCGATGTGCAGATTAGCCCAAAAGGAAGTCTTGTCATTGGCAGGCTCACCGCCCAACGCAAAGGCGGTACGCCCGACCCCATGTCTTTGCAATTTAAAATCAAACCTTTGGATATTTTTAATTCATAAAAAACTAGGTAGAACCCATGTGCCAATTACTTGGAATGAACTGCAACACCCCCACCGACATCGGTTTTAGCTTTGCTGGCTTTCGTCAGCGTGGCGGAGCGACCGACCATCATGAAGATGGTTTTGGCATTGCCTTTTTTGAGCGTGGTGAAACTGGCAATATGGGGTTACGCCAGTTTCATGATAATCAGCCAAGCCATTTATCACCAGTGGCAGATTTGATCAATCAGTATCCCATCCGTGCGATGAATGTCATCGCTCACATTAGGCGAGCCACGATGGGAGATAAAAACAATCTATCTAATGTTCATCCCTTTGTGCGTGAAGTATGGGGCGAGCAGTGGGCGTTTGCTCACAACGGACAGATGAGTCAGAGTTTTGTGCGTCGTACTCAGCGTTTGGCTGCCAATGGCAACGCTGAATATTACGCTCCTGTAGGCACGACCGACAGCGAACTTGCTTTTTGTTATCTATTAAACCGCCTAAAAGCAACCTTTAAGACTCGCCCATCTGATGAGGCGTTATTTGCTTTTTTAACCGCTCAGTGCCGATATTTATCTGCTAACGGTCTATTTAATTGCTTGATTTCTAATGGTAGCTGGCAATTGGCTTATGCAGGAAGTCTCTTATTTTATCTGACTCGTAAAGCTCCTTTTGGCGAAGCTCAGCTGTCTGATGGTGAGATGAGTGTCAATTTTGGTGATGTTGCGACCGATAAGGATAAGGTAACTATTTTGGTAACGATACCACTCACCACCAATGAAAACTGGCAACAAATCGCCGTTGATGAGTGTGTGGTGTTCGCTGATGGCGATGTGGTCTTTAGAGACACCCCAAGCAAAAAAACCTACCTATCCATTGAAGAGGGCATTGCTTTGGCCAGAAGTGTGGGGGCGAGTGTTTAAGGTTTGGTCAAATTAGGTAAGCGAAAAGAGGTTCTAAAGCCACATAATAGTCGTACCGCAAGGTGCATCCAGTGGGAAATTTTGATTGTATCAAACTTAACAATAGCTTGATTCCAGAACAAACAAACCCTACAATTCTCCGATTTTTAGCTAAAAAATGAAAGCTCTTGTTGTGATTGATATCCAATGCGATTTTATGCCTGGTGGTGCGTTAGCCGTACCGCTAGGCGATGAAATCATCCCTATAGTAAATGTATTGCTACCCAAGTATCAGCACATTATTGCCACACAAGATTGGCATCCTAAGCATCACAAAAGTTTCGCCTCTAATCATTTAGGTAAAAAACCTTTTGATGTGATAATAATAAATGGTATAGAACAAGTGCTGTGGCCCAATCATTGCATAGCTGGGAGCTGTGGGGCAGAGTTTCACCCTGATTTGAAAACACAGTACTTTAAAGTCATTATTCGTAAAGGCACCAACCCAGAAGTAGATAGTTATAGTAGCTTTTTTGATAATGATTATGTGCAATCAACAGGGCTTGAAGGATGCCTTAAAGAATTAAAGATTACAGAATTACACTTTGTAGGTTTGGCTGCAGATTATTGTGTATATCACTCAATGAAAGATGCTTTAAAATTAGGTTTTAAAGTGAAATTATATGAAAATGCCACCAGAGCCATTTCTGAAGAAAATTATCAAAAGCAGAAAAAAGAACTTCTACAGAATGATGATTTTGGTATTTTGCACTACACTTTAGATTAAATCTACCATGAAAATAGCCTGATTTAGATACGGCAAAATAGGTAAAGTGATTGAAAGATGGCGACAGAACACGGATGCGAAATCGTTTTGAGAAATCCATCCATGTACTGAAGAGAGTATTGATTTGGCCAGAAGTGTGGGGGCGAGTGTTTAAGGTTTGATTGCTATGATAAATAGCGTATCATAGCTTAAAGGATAGCCTTTATCGGTGGCAAATTTTTCATAATTATCATAAAAAGCATTCAAGGAAGAGCGTGTCCACACCTGTCCGCCCACTGCCACACCTGTATCTTTGATGTGCTTTAAGATGTCTTTGGGGCAAGAGAAATATAGCACTTCTTGATGTTGATGGGTGCTGATGACATCAAAACCTGCCGTTTTTAGCATGGTTAAAATATCATCCATACTATGATAGTCTAGCCCTATGCCTGTCAATGTTTTGACTTGACTTAAGTTTTGTTTGCCAAAACTTGCAAAGGCAAGTACACCACCAGTTGTCAAACTTTGAAAGACTCTTTGAATAAGGCTAGATAAGTCCTTTATCCATTGTAGTGCTGAGCTTGATAAAACTAAGTCCACTTTTGGCAAATCAAGACTTTCTATATCACCGATTAGTAAATCTGCTCCATCAATACCCACATTGTACAAGTCATTAAGATATAGTTGTTCAATCTCCCATATGCTTGTATAAATATTGGTCAAGTTTCCGATGCCACAACCAATCTCTAGTACGCTTTTTGGACTAATGTTGGGCAGGTGTAATGACAACAAGTCGATGAGCGTCTGGCACATTTGGTGCTGAACGATGGCTGCTTTGCCATAAGTGGCATGAGCTTTGGCGAAGTTTTGAGCGACTTTATGGGTGTCCACATGAGTATTGATCATTGAAAACTACCTAACACATGAAGAAAGTCATCAATTTGTCTTCGTGTGATATCAGCGGTCAAGCACACTCGCAGGCGAGATGTGCCTACAGGCACGGTGGGCGGACGAATGGGCAGTACATAAAAACCATGTGAGCGAAACTTATCCGCTAAAGCAACTGTTTGGTTGTTATCACCGATGATGATGGGTATGATGTGGCTGTCTGATGGGCATTGATAGCCTAATTCTTTGAGTCTTTGAATAAAATATTTGGCATTGTCTAGTAGCTCTTGGCGTTTTTTGTGAAGCGATGATGACTTTTGGAAAATAAAATCTGACCACAAGGCATTGATGGGTGGCAGATTGGTGCTAAAAATTACAGGTCGCATGGTATTAATCAGCACCTGTTTGATGACCTCATCACAGACCAAAAAGCCGCCGATGCTAGCAAATGCCTTGCCAAATGTCCCCACCAAAAAATCAATCTCATTCATCACGCCCATCTGCTCTGCCACTCCAAGTCCATACCTGCCAAATGCGCCCACGCCATGAGCCTCGTCCACATATAAAGACACATTGGGATATGCCTGCTTTAAGGCGGCAAGAGCGGTTAAATCTGTCACATCGCCGTCCATGCTAAAGACGCTTTCGGTCATGATGATAATGTGGCGATAATGGGCGTGGTGCTTGTCAAGCAGTGCGTTTAATTGACAAAAATCCTGATGGCGATAGCGATAAGATTTTGTGCCACGCTCTTTGGCTAAGCGTATGCCATCTATCATGCTGGCATGTACCCATTTGTCCGCCAAAATAAGCGTTTGTTGATCGCATAAAGCAGGCATGATACCAATATTCATGTGATAGCCACTATTAAATATCAGCACCTCTCGTTTGTATGCTTTTGATAGCGTGGCTTCTAGCTGTTCATGGGCGTTGAAATTGCCTGTCAGTAGCCGTGATGACGATGAGCCAAATCTAAAATCAGTGCAGTGCTGATAAGTGTGTAAAAATTCATCTTTTAAGGCTTGGTCATTGATTAGCCCTAGATAATCATTGCTAGATAGGTTAATCAGTGCAGTCTGTGGGCGAAAGCTACGAATGCTATCTTTGGCATGTAGGGACGCTATTAACTGGTGATAGGGGGTAAACTTGTGGTTCATAAATCATCAAACAGCTGACAGGATTTGGCTTATCTTAGGGGATATAAGGGGTAAATGCAAGTCGTTGCAACTTATTTGTTTATATGGATTTTACAGATATCAGGTGGTTGGTAGATTTGCTCGGCGTGATAAGCAGGCAGAAGATAAAAACATAGCCATTATTGACAATGGCTATGTTTATTTGTCAATCAAGCAATTAGTAAGCAATCAGTATTCAATCACCACTTTCATCGCTTTTGTCTCTGATGCGTGTTTAAACACATCATAGGCTTTCTCAATTTCACTAAATTTAAAGTGATGAGTTGCCAATTTTTCCATTGGCAATTTACTGCACTCGCAAGCCTTTAGTAGCATACCAGTTGTGTTGGTGTTTACCAGACCTGTGGTGATTTTTAGGTTTTTAATCCATAATTTGTTTAGTTCAAAGTTAACTGGCTGACCGTGTACGCCCACATTGGCGATGTTGCCACCTTCTTTGACGATTTTTTGGCAGATGTCCCAAGTGGCAGGATAGCCGACCGCTTCTATGGCACAATCTACGCCACGCCCACCTGTGATTTCAAGTACTTTAGCAACAGCATCTTCTTTATCAGGATTGATGGTGTGTGTCGCACCCATTTCTTTTGCCATTGCCAAGCGGTTTTCGTCCATATCAATGACGATGATGGTTGATGGCGAGTAAAGCTGACCAGTCAAAAGACAGCCCATGCCTACAGGACCTGCACCAACAATCGCAACGGTATCACCTGGTTTGACATCGCCATACTGTACGCCGATTTCGTGCCCTGTTGGTAGAGCATCTGATAAGAATACGGCAACATCGGTGTTTAGGTTGTCTGGTAGAATGTACAAAGAGTTGTCGGCAAATGGTGTACGCACATATTCTGCTTGTGTACCATCAATCATATAGCCCATGATCCAACCGCCATTTTGTTGGCAGTGAGAATACAGTTGTTTTTGACAGTTTTCGCACGAACCACAACGACTGACGCAAGAGACGATGACTTTATCGCCTTTTTTGAAATTTTTGACGGCAGAACCAACTTCTTCAACGATGCCAATGCCTTCATGTCCTAAGATACGGCCATTCCACTCGCCGGTTTTTTCACGAGCGACAGCTTCAATCTCTGGGTTTTTACCCTTCCAAATACCCAAATCTGTACCGCAAATGGTGGTTTTGGTCATTTTGATGATGGCGTCTGTTGGGTCAATGATGGTGGGTTTTGGACGCTCTTCAAAACGAATGTCGTTCGCTCCGTAGTAGGTCATTGCTTTCATTGTTGCCATGATACACACTCCTTTTGATTTGATAAGGTTGACTGTCAACCTATTTGCTACATTAGCATAAGTCAAACACAAGGTAAAGAAAAAAATTTAATAAAATCAATATGTTATATTATATCAATTATTATTTTATGAACGCTTTAAGAGTTAGGCTCTTGAAAAATCAGTTTTTATCTCTAAATTATTTGGTGTATTTTTTAATCATATGGGAGTAAATCATGACCGCAACCAACCATCAGTTTGAAGCTGAAGTTACCAAACTTTTGCATTTAGTTACGCACTCATTATACTCAAATCCTGATATTTTTATCCGTGAACTGGTGTCAAATGCTTCTGATGCCTGCGATAAATTGCGTTTTTTGGCGACCACAGACGGCACTTTGTACGAAAACGATGGCGAGTTGGCAGTGAAGATTGATATCAATCCAACTGATAAGACTTTGACCATCAGTGATAATGGCATTGGCATGAATAAGAACGATGTCATTGAAAATCTAGGTACGATTGCCAAATCAGGCACTAAGGCATTTTTGGATAAGCTGTCAGAGACGGACAAAAAAGACGGCAACCTGATTGGACAGTTTGGTGTGGGGTTTTATTCAGGTTTTATTGTTGCTGATAAGATTGTTGTTGAGAGCAGAAAGGCAGGCGAGGATAGCAGTCAAGGTGTTCGCTGGGTATCTGATGGCACAGGGCAATTCACGACTGAGTCTATTGATAAGCAGGCACGAGGCACAACCATCACCTTGCATCTAAAAGATGAGTATGCCGAAGGTGAGCAAAACTACCTAAATCGCTACAAAATCACTTCACTCATTAATAAATACTCTGACCACATCAGCCTTCCTATTCAGATGTACAAAGAACAATGGCAAGATGAGCTAGATGACGAGGGCAAGCCAATCGCTGGCAAAGGGCAATATGTTACTACCGATGAATACGAGACCATCAACAAGGCGTCTGCCCTATGGACGCGTGCAACCGCTGACATCAGCGATGAAGAATATCAAGAGTTCTATAAAACACTAAGTCATGACTTTAGTGATCCGCTTACTTGGACGCATAACCGTGTTGAAGGGCGTGTGCAATATACCCAGTTATTATATATCCCGACCAAAGCACCGCATGACTTATATGCCCGAGAACAACAAAGAGGGCTAAAACTCTATGTTAAACGAGTGTTCATCATGGATGATGCCGAACAGCTACTGCCGATGTATCTACGCTTCATCAAGGGTGTGATTGACACTTCAGATTTGCCACTGAATGTCAGTCGTGAGATTCTCCAAGAAAGCAAAGATGTTAAAGCAATTCGTGATGGTAATGCACGCCGTATACTGACTTTGCTTGCCTCATTAGCAAACAGTGAAGATGTAGATAAGCAAGATAAGTTTAAGGCATTTTATGCTGAATTTGGCGATGTACTAAAAGAAGGTTTGGGCGAGGATATGTCAAACCAAGAACGCATTGCCAAGTTACTTCGCTATACCACCAGCACCAATGGCGAGCTTGCTACAGGTTTTGCTGACTATAAGGCACGCATGAAAGAGGGGCAAAAAGCGATTTATTATTTGACCGCTGATAATTTAGCCGCTGCCAAGAATAGCCCACAGCTTGAGCTGTTTAATAAAAAAGGCATTGAGGTTATTTTAATGACTTCTCGTGTTGATGAATGGGCGATGAATTTTCTGCATGAGTTTGATGGCATACCACTTCAAAACATTGCCAAAGGAGCGGTGGATTTGGGTGATTTGACTGATGAAGCTGAAAAAGAAGAAGTGAAGCAACAAACAGAAAATCTAAAACCTGTGGTTGAACGCCTAAAAAGCACACTAGGCGAGCGTACCAAAGATGTGAGAGTCTCTAGCCGTCTGGTAGATAGTCCTGCTTGTCTGGTGGTGGGTGATGGCGAATTAACACCGCAGATGGCACAGATGTTAAAGGCAATGGGGCAAAATGTGCCTGAGATTAAACCAATCCTTGAGATTAACCCAACGCATCCGCTGATTACTCGTTTAGATGATAGTAGCGACTTTGATGACCTAGCCCAAGTCATCTTTGATCAAGCTTTGCTTGCTGATGGTGGTACGCTTGATGACCCAGCAGGGTATTTAAAACGCATCAATAAGCTATTATTGAAATAAATTGTATGATTAAGTATAAAAACGCCCACTTTTTGGGCGTTTTTGTTTGTTGGTGTGGTGGGTAAAGGTGGTATGATGAGCATAAACATTGTACAATATTGCTTGATGTATTAAGCCTAATATATAACCATTATATAACCATGAGTGATTTTTCTTCTCTTTTTGCAACCATCAATCTGTCTGCACCGTGGCTGATGCCTTATCAACATATTCATCAGCTTTTTGTTGAGAGCGAGCAGACAGGAGAGCTTGCTGATTGGTTGAATGGCTATTTTTGCCAGTATGCCATCAAGCCTGTGCTATACGGTACGGAGCGGTCATTGCGTTTTGTTAGTCAAGATGATTTGCCACATGGCACAGCCTATGAAAAGCATATTTTTGATACTGCCAACATTCCGACTAGAAACAATCTTCATGATTGGTTTGGTGCGTGTGTCTGGTCGGTATTCCCTAAATCAAAGGCGGTGTTAAACCATGTGCATATTCGTGAGATGGCGTACGATGATCAGCTAGGTGGACGCAATCGTGTCAGAGATGCCATCACGGTATTTGATGAAAACGGGGCGATTTTGGTAACCAAAGATAAGGGCATTGCCACCGCTTTAAAAAATTTTGATTGGCAAAACTCATTGGTTAGCCCTAGAATCTTTTGGCACAACCCCAATGCCATCAGCGACCAAGAAAGTAGTCAGGTTGTCATCTTTGGGCATGCTTTACTTGAGCAACTCATCACGCCTAGAAAACCTTTATGTAGTCATACGCTGATTATTGAGGTGGATGATGAATACTTTTCCAAAGATTTGGCAGGTAGGCTAAGTTATCTAGACGAACTGTTAAGTGTTCGGCTTATTCGTTGGCTAGTGGCAGGGGCAACCCCAAGAGACTTATCACCTTTACCCATTTTAGGCGTGCCACACTTTTGGGATAATGATAATGCGTCATTTTATGATGATGCTTTTGTGTTTCGTGATGGGCGTAGAAAATAAGTGTTTTGCTGAGATGATACAACCCTAATTTGATGGTTATCCAATCTTGTCCAGCTTGCCAACAAGTCGTAGCTTATGAGTACTTATTAACAAGCAACGCTGTATAACAAAAATGCACCCTAAAGTTAGGCGTGCATTTTTAAAGATTATTCAAATTGCCCAGATGTTTAAATTGGCTAACTGTCAAAAATCTTGCCTTTGTTGATGATGCCATTGGGGTCAAATACCGCCTTGACTGCTTTCATGTATTCAATCTCGGTTGGGGAGCGAGTGTAATCCAAATATGGCTTTTTGGTCATACCCACACCGTGTTCGGCAGAGATGGAGCCTTTGTATTTTTGTACAGTTTCAAAGACATATTTATTGACCGTTTGACATTTGGCAAAAAAGTCGTCCTTGCTAAGGGTGTCAGGCTTTAGGATATTTAGATGTAAATTGCCATCGCCAATATGCCCAAACCAACAAATCTCAAAATCAGGGTAATTGTCCTTGACAATCTGATCGATATCACTAATAAAATCGCCTAAGTGCGTAATGAGTACTGACACATCATTTTTGTAAGGGGTGAATACTGAAATGGTTTCGGAGATACTTTCACGCAGTTTCCATAGGTCTTGAAGTTGTCCTACGCTTTGGCTCATTACGCCATCAACAATCAAACCTTCTGCCATCGCACTCTCAAACACATTCATGGCAGTATCCAAAACTTCATCACAGACCGCCTCAAATTCCAATAAAACATAAAAAGGCGTACGGCTCTCAAAAGGCTCTTTGGCATGACCTGCATTTAGTACCTTATCAATAGCGACACTATCAAAAAATTCAAAAGCGGTCAAATTTAATGCCTTGCCAAACTTATCAAGCAGCCCCACCACTGAACCAAAATCAGGCACACCCAAGACCATCGCTGTAAGGTTTACAGGCTGTTTTTCAAGTTTAATCAATGCTTTGGTAACAAAGCCAAGCGTACCTTCTGCACCGATGAACAGATGGCGAAAGTCATAGCCTGTGGCGTTTTTTAGCATACCGCCGTTTAGTTCCAAAATATCTCCTTTGCCTGTAACAACCGTCAAACCCAAGATTTGGTTGCGTGTCATGCCGTAACGAATGACTTTAATGCCACCTGCATTGGTGCCAATGTTGCCACCGATTTGGCTAGAACCTGCGGAGGCAAAGTCCACACCATAGTATAATCCTTTGCTTTCGGCAAATTCTTGCAAGGTTTTGGTAATCACACCAGCTTCCACCTCTACCATGCGGTCAGCTTCATAAAATACACCGATGGCGTTCATCTTATCAAAGCTGACCACCACCTCGCCATGACTGGCAACTGCACCAGCAGACAGACCTGTACGACCACCAGATGGCACAAGTGGTACTTTGTATTTGTTGGCAAGGCGGACGATGCTAGCCACTTCTTCGGTTGTGCGTGGAAAGACGATGGCAGATGGAGCAGGGGCGAAGTGTTTCGTCCAGTCCTTACCCCAGTTGTCTAGGCTGTCTGCATCAGTTTTTATTTGGCTGACATCTAGCAGGTTGGTTAATTGGCTTAGAAATTGGCTGTCGATTTGATTGGTCATGTGGCAGATTCTTATCCAAAGAAATAAGTGCTATGATAACAGAAAATGATATCGCTTTTAAGACAAAATCATCAATATAGCACCCAATAAAGAAAAATAACAACAAAAAATAAAAAAGCCAGTCTGTAGTAAGACTGGCTTTTTAGAATATTGGCACTCCATAGGGGATTCGAACCCCTGTTACCGCCGTGAAAGGGCGGTGTCCTAGGCCTCTAGACGAATGGAGCACAAGAGAAAAGTCTTTCAACTTTTGAAATGTAAGATGATTGCCTAGGTGCTTACATTCCACATTAACAAATTTGGTGGAGCTAAGCGGAGTCGAACCGCTGACCCCTTGCATGCCATGCAAGTGCTCTACCAACTGAGCTATAGCCCCTTTGTTAAGGTGGGCGTATTATATAATGTGCTTTATGGGCTGTCAAGAAAAATTTTTTTAAAATTGAAAAAAGCCGACAACTCATTGAAAATCATCGGCTTTTTTGTTTTCTTGATGCCTAGCTTAGAAAATTTGGCAAGGTTTTATTGACCTCTTCTAATTTTTTTAATTTCTTTTTGCCAAGTCCGCCCAGTACTTCGCAGGCGTGGCGTAGGCGAGCTAGGGTCATGTCTACCCCAATGATGTACATTGAGTTCATCACAGGGGTGGAGCTTGTGCTACCTGCAATGGCGACAAAGAACGGCTGCATAAAGTCTTTTAATTTAATCTCAAAATGACCTGCCAGACCTTTTAGAGTCTGGTAGATATTCTCTTCGCTCCATACTGGCAAAGCCTCTAACTGCCAAGTTGCCAGATATAGGATTTCTAAGAGCTTGTCGTTATCTAGTGATTTATGAGCAAAATCTTCTACCTTGATGTTGGGCAGGTTTTGAAAATAAAAAGATGCCCAATTCACCGCATCGGTTAAGGTATTGATGCGAGGCTGAATGGCTTTGGCAATGTTGGTTAATTTTTCATCATTAAATGCCCAAGTTAAAATGCGTGTTTTTAGTTCTTCTGCACTCATTTTGCGTAGGTACTCGCCATTGAGCCAGTAGAGCTTTTCAATATCAAACACAGGTCCGCCCAGAGAGACTCGTTTAATATCAAATGACTCAATCATTTCGTTTAATGTAAAGACTTCTGCTTCGTTCGGCAGGCTGTAGCCCATACGCCCTAAATAATTGATTAATACCTCTGGTAGTACGCCTGCATCACGATAGTAGGTGATGGAGGTTGGGTTTTTGCGTTTGGATAACTTGGATTTATCGGGGTTGCGAAGTAGTGGCATATGGCACAAGGTGGGTATTTCCCAACCAAAATACTCATATAACAACTGATGCTTGGGGGCGGAATTGATCCATTCTTCGCCACGAATGACATGGCTGATTTGCATGAGATGGTCGTCCACGACATTGGCAAGGTGGTAGGTTGGCAGTCCGTCCGTCTTTAGTAGAATCTGCATATCTATCGTCTCCCAAGGAATGCTAATCTCGCCCCTTAACATGTCATTAAAGGTGCAGACCCCTTCGGTTGGTACACGCATTCTGATGACAAAAGGCTTGCCACTCTTGGCTAGCCTGTCGCTTTCTTCACGAGATAAGTTTGCATAACGACCATCATAGCGAATGGGCTGACCATTTGCTTCTTGTTCACGACGCATGGCGTCTAATTCTTCGGTGGTACAAAAGCAACGAAAGGCGTGTCCTTTATCCAAAAGCTCTTCAGCGTATTTTTTGTAAATCTCGCTACGCTCAGATTGACGATAGGGGGCGAACTGACCGCCTATATCAGGACCTTCTGACCATGTCAAACCTGCCCAGCGTAAGGCGTCCAATATCATCTGTTCGCTTTGAGCGGTGGAGCGGACTTGGTCGGTGTCTTCAATGCGTAAAATAAATTCCCCGCCCATAGATTTGGCAAAAACCATATTAAACAGGGCGATATAAGCCGTGCCAACATGAGGAAAGCCTGTTGGAGATGGGGCGATACGAGTACGAACTTTGGTAAAGGCCATGAAAATTCTCTTATTGTCTTAAAAAATGCTAAAAACAGCGAAACAAAACATTGTGGATGGTTGAGATACATTAAAATAAATTTAAGTTAGGGTATGATACCAAAATCTGCTTGGTTTTTGTAGTGAAAAGTGAAGGTGGGCGAACAACTAGGGCTTTAGCAACAATTACATACAAAAACAGATTGGATTATCCAAAAAATCCTTGATAGAATAAGTGGTTAAATAAAAATTTGGTTTTTTGGTATGGATATTGGTGGCTTGGCAGGCTTGTGTATGAATTTTACACAAATAACCGATCGAGTGATATAAATGGCTTGACTATATAACAAAGCTTGAGATAATACGCATTTTAACAATCAAATACCAAGCAAGACAATCAATGCACGCATCAACCAACAAGAGGCATCATGAATAGCAAGCAACAATTCACTCACCAAACGGTTCTACTACATGAAACGGTAGCGATGGTGCTAGGTGTGCAAGATTTGCTGGCGACCCCGAAAGGTTCAATGAATGGTGTATATGTAGATGCAACCTTTGGGCGTGGTGGGCATAGTCGCTTGCTTTTGGAATATCTAAGCGATGATGCTAGATTGTTTGTATTTGATAAAGATATTCAAGCGATAGAAGTCGCCAATCATCTTGCCACCCAAGATGGGCGTGTGCAAGTCATTCATGATAGCTTTGCCCAATTAACCAACAGATTATCAGAGCTTGGTGTGGACCAGATTGATGGGCTGATGGCGGATTTGGGGGTGTCTAGTCCGCAGATTGATGATGGCGAGCGTGGATTTAGTTTCATGCGAGATGGGGCGGTGGATATGCGTATGGATACGACTCGTGGCGAGTCTGTGGGTGCTTGGTTGGCTCGGGTTGATGTTGATACGCTGGCAGATGTGTTGTATGAGTACGGTGAGGAGCGACACAGTCGCAAGATTGCTCGTGCCATCAAAGCGATGGATAGTTATGATTCAACCTTAGCACTGGCAGAGACCATCAAGGCGGCACACCCAGCTTGGCAAAAAGGCAAGCACCCAGCCACCCAAAGTTTTCAGGCACTCAGAATCTTTATCAATAATGAGCTTGGTGATATTGATGACTTTTTGGCACAAAGTCTTGGTATCTTAAAAGCAGGCGGGCGTTTGGCGGTGATTAGCTTTCATTCGTTAGAAGATAGACGCATTAAGCAGTTCTTAAACAACCACAGTCGTGGTCGCCATGAAGGCGATGATCAGTTGCTCATGCCACCCAAACGAGAAAAATATTTTGATAAGCCGATGCGTATCGCTCCAAGTAATGATGAGGTCAAACAAAACTCTCGTGCCAGAAGTGCGTGGCTACGGGGGGCGGTGCGTCGAGATGTCGCCTTTGTGGGTTGATTGCCCTTGAAGTCATGCTTCATTCATCTTTAAATTGATAGTTATTTTAAAGTCATTTATTTTGTTTTGCACCATTTAAAATCTGATAGATACCATGAATAATAAACTTGCTCACTTCACCCAATCACAAGCCACTACTGATGAAGCGGTCAGTATGGTGGGTTTGTATCGTTTGTTTTTGGGTGTGCTTTTGGTTGCTATCATGTGGACGGGGGTGAGTATCTCAGCCCAGACACAAGAACATCATGCCACCTATCGCTACTTAAAGCAGTTAAAAAGTGAGCTGACAGCCATGCAGGTTGAAGAACAGCGATTGCTCATTGAACAGCAGACTTTTAGTGCAACGCCACAGGTGGCAAGCCGTGCGGTGAGCGAGTTGGGTATGTTCTTTCCAACAGGGGATCATCGCCGTGTCATCGCACCAAATAGACCCAATGGCGTCCAACCCAATGCAACAAAGGTGGTTCAATAATGAAAAAACCAACACAAAAACAAGGGGTTTCATCAAAAGTTGTGCCACCGTTGCGTCAAAAAGCCATGCCAAACAAGACTGATGCCAAACAAGACGAGCAACGCCCATCAATGGTTTTGTCCATGATATCGTCATTGTTGAGTATATTTGGTAAGAAAAATCATCGACGCCAAGCGACCATGTTGGGCGGTATGCAAGATGTCAATCGCTATCGTTTGGTTTGGTTTATGATGGCGACTGCGTTTTTGGTGTTGTTTGCTCGTGCGTTTTATCTACAAATCATCAATTCATCTTATCTGGTGGAGCAGGGCGAAAGGCTCATCACCTCAAAACGCAGTGTCCCCGTATATCGTGGCATGATTACCGACACTAATGGAGCACCATTGGCGGCGAATGCTCCGCTATCAACGGTGGTATTTAGCCCCTATGATTATGCCAATGAATATTATCGCTTGGATAAAATCATTAAGACAACCACTGATGCTAAAGCTCGTGCCAAAGCTGCCAAAGAGCTTACCGAGATGGATTTGGTAAGACTAGCTGTAGTGGCAAATTTTCCGTTGGAAAAACTACAAAAAGCAGTAGCAATCAACAATGCCATAGACTATGCTGACGAGAGTGCCATCAAAGAAGCTCTGCCAAGGGGGGCTGGCTCTCGCCGTATGATTTTATTGACAAAAGAATCGCCAGAGGTGGTTGAACCGGTTATTAAGTTGGACTTTGTGGGCGTGAGTGAAGAAAAATTCTTTCAAAGATATTATCTACAAGCTGAGCCGAATGCACAGATTCTAGGCTATATGGCACAGTCAAGTGATGAGAAAAATGGTGGCTATGTCGGTCGAGCAGGCATTGAAGCACAATACGAAAAACAGCTTGCAGGCGAGCGAGGGCAGGTATTGGTTCTAAAAGATGCTCGCCGATCAGCCATCAAAGAAATTAAAGAAATTAAGCCAAAGATTGAGAGCGAGAACATTGAGCTTACCATTGATTCACGCTTGCAGTATGTGCTATACAAAGAGTTGGAGCAAGTGGGGCGTGCCCAGTCTGCTCGTTCAAGCTCTGGCATCGTGGTGGATGTATTAACTGGCGATATATTAGCGTTGGGTTCTTGGCCATCGTTTAATGCCAACAATCTGTCTGAGCGGACAGGGGCAAACGAGCGTAATCGACCGTTGCTAGACACCTTTGAACCGGGTTCGGTGATGAAGCCTTTTACGGTGGCAGCCGCCTTGGAGTCAGGTAAATACACCACCAGTTCACTCATTGAAACCGCACCAGGTAGTATGTATATCGGTGGCTATGTTATTCGTGATAGTGGCAACTATGGTGCCATCACCTTGGCAAGACTGATTCAAAAGTCAAGTAATGTGGCTTCAGCCAAAATCGCACTAAACTTACCAACCAATGCCATCTCTGATATCCAAAGACGCTTTGGCTTTGGGCGAAAAACTGCCCTAAATTTCCCTGCCGAAGCATCAGGTAGCGTCAAAGACCCCAGCGAAAAAGATGTTACTCGTCGTGCTACGCTAAGCTATGGCTATGGACAGAGGGTAACGCTTGCCCAAGTGGTTCAAGCGTACGCCGCTTTGGCAAATCATGGTGAATTGCGTCCATTGCGTCTGGTTAAAAATCAGCCAAGCCCAGAGTCTATTCAGGTGATTAAACCAGAGCACGCTGAAGCGATTGTCAAGATGATGGAATTGGTTACGGAGTCGGGAGGTACGGCACGAGCTGCTGCCATCAATGGTTATCGTGTGGCAGGTAAGACGGGCACGAGTCGCCGTACCAAGCCTGAAGGTGGTTATTATACTGACCAGTATCGCACGACATTTGTCGGAATTGCCCCAGCATCAAATCCAAGATTTGCCATTGCGATTTTGGTAGAAGACCCACGCCGTCAGTATTATGGCGGTGGCGGTGTGGTTGCTGCACCTGTGTTTCATCATGTCATGAAAGAGGCACTTCGTCTGTATAATGTGCCTTTTGATAAGCCGTTACAAGCCGATGCCAAGAGTACGCCTAAGGCTCAATAAGACATAATAAAAAATATCCCAATCATAATAAAGAGTTATAAGGAATTTGCCATGAAACCCACAACGCTTGCTACTTTATTTGATACGATAAGTCTGCATCTGCCAAGTGATGCCATTAAGATGGTGGCAGATTTGCCTTTTGGGCAGTTTTGCTTAGATAGTCGTCGTCTTAATGAGGGCGATGTTTTTGTGTTACTGTCTAGTGTGGGTGGGGATCAACAAAGCCTATTGCGTGCTAATGAATATCTCAAATCAGTGGATGGCAAGGCGGCATTTATTTTATCGCAAATCAATCCGCAAGAACTGGATATATCAACACTGTCTACGCCCATCGTAGATCTGCCAACCATTCGTCATTATTTGGGTGATTTGATTGCTGCTAGATTTCAAGTGGATAGGCCTGCCAAGCTACCTACGGTGGTGGCGGTAACAGGGACGAATGGCAAGACGACCGTCAGTCAGCTGGTAGCACAGCTGTGCGAACTGTCTGGCGTGCCATCTGCCATTATGGGGACGGCAGGCAATGGTAGGTTGGGTCAGCTTGTACAATCAGCCAATACCACAGGCGATGTGCTGTCGGTGCATGAGTTTTTGTATCAGATGGCAAAAGATGGCGTGCAAGTGGTGGCATTAGAAGCCAGTAGCCATGGTTTGCATCAGCACAGACTGCAAGGCGTGCCTGTACAAGTGGCGATTTATACCAACTTATCGCACGACCATTTGGATTATCATGCGGACATGGATGACTACCGTGCAGCCAAAGCAAGGTTGTTTGATGAGCATTATTTTAGTACGCTCACCCATGGTATCATCAATCAAGACGCTACTTATCCACTGCTTCAAAACAATGATGGTGCCTTGCCTTATTCGCTACTTGGTCATTCTTGTCAAGATGAGAAGGCGGATTATTTTGTCAAAAAGATTACACCAAGCCTAAATGGGGTGCAAATTGAGCTTGTGGCACAAGGCAAGCTGATGACATTGCACAGCCCACTGCTTGGATTATTTAATGTGGATAATTTAATGGCGGCGGTGGCGGCATTTTTGGCATTATATCCTAATCAACAAGACAATCTACCGGCATTGGTTGCCAAGCTACATGGTGCTCGTGGCAGAATGCAACAAGTACCGTCAAAAACAGGGTTGTTCATTGTTGATTATGCACACACCCCTGATGCCATCGAGCAAGTACTCATTAGCCTACAAAAGCATTGTACAGGTAGGCTGATTGCGGTATTTGGTTGTGGGGGCGATAGAGACAAGAGTAAAAGACCTATCATGGCAAATGTGGGGGTTCGTCATGCCGATATGGTGATACTGACGGCAGATAACCCACGCTCTGAGAATCCCAATGCGATTTTAAGAGACATGCAAACACAGCTTGATTGCCAAGCACATTACAAGGTCATCATTGAGCCTGATAGAAAGCGTGCAATCAAAGAAGCAGTGATGATGGCAGGTGGTGATGATATTGTGGTAATACTGGGCAAGGGTCATGAGACCTATCAAGAGATTAACGGTGTTCGTTATGATTTTGATGATGTGGCGGTGGTTGGTGAATTTATCAACGCATTTAATAAATAGGATAACAAGATGACAGTGCATACCCCTTATCTTTGGCAAAAAGACAACCTGCAGGCCGCCACAAATGGCAGATGGTCAGGCGAATTTGATGCTCAAAGTTGCCGCATTACGACCGATACTCGCAAAATAGAGCAGGGCGATATTTTTCTTGCCATCAAAGGTGAAAATTTTGATGGGCATGATTATGTTGAGATGGCAAAAGAAAAAGGAGCGGTGCTTGCCATTGTTAGTGAACAGGTGGCAAGTGATTTGCCACAACTCATCACAGGCGATACCAAAAAAGCGTTGGGACTTCTTGGTAAATACCGCCGAGATGCTCACCCTGATTTAATGGTGGTTGCTTTGACAGGCTCATCAGGAAAAACCACCACGAAAGAAATGCTAGGGCATATCTTAAGCCAAATCGCCCCGACACTCATCACTCGTGGCAACCTAAACAATGATTTGGGTGTACCAATGATGCTACTTGAGCTGTCTGACGAACATAAATTTGCTGTGATGGAGCTTGGGGCGAACCATGTGGGCGAGATTGCTTATACGGCAGGGCTTGTTCGTCCTGATGTGGCATGCGTACTAAATATCGGTACGGCTCACTTAGGCGAGTTCGGTGGGCGTGCCAACATTGCTCGTGCTAAAGCGGAAATTTACTCGGCACTTAGTGAAGATGGCGTGGCGATTGTGCCTTTTGGCGATGAATTTTGTACGCTGTTAAGCCAAACCGCCAGTAATTTTACCGATAGAATGCTTAGCTTTGGTGAACAAAATGTACCACTATCACAGGCACAGCTGTCCGATGAGGACATACAGATGTTGTCTGAGCAGGGTGTTAGCTCGGTGCTGATGATGGGTGATTTGTTTGCTGATGACATTGATGTGGCAACCACGCATAGCACTTTTAGTTTAAATACAAATATTGAGATTGATGAGATTGAAAGCCTGCCGGTACAGCTACCACTCATTGGCGAGCATAATGTAACTAATGCGTTGGCGGCATCAGCGTGTGCCTACGCTTTGGGTGTGCCACTTCACAGCATTGTTCGTGGACTGCAATCTGCTACTGCCCCACAAGGGCGATTGACTCGCATGGCGTTTGGTGAGCATATTGTCATTGATGATACTTATAATGCCAATCCAACTTCCATGCTTGCTGCTGCCAAAGTGCTAGAGCAAGAGGATAATGCCAAGATTTTGGTGTTGGGAGATATTTTTGAGCTGGGCGAAGCGGCAGCTGATGAACATTATCAGTTGGGGCAAAACATCGCACCACTTGCCTTAGACGCCATTTTTGCTGTCGGTGAGAATATGAAGCACATGGTGCGTGCTGTCAATGAATTGCGACCGATAGCGACACACTTTGAGGATAAGTCAGCTTTGCTTGATGCTCTAAGACTGCGTTTACAAGATGGTGCTACAACCATACTGTTCAAGGGGTCTCGTGGTATGAAAATGGAGACGCTAATTTGTGATTTGGCGAATCTTGGGTGAATTTGGCTTTGATGATATAGATTTTAGACAAATTTTTTAGATAACTGATTTAGATAGATAATAATGCTACAAGGGTTTGATTATGCTTTACTGGTTGTTTCAGCATAGCGACATTGCCATCTCTTCTTTGACGCTACGAGCGTTGCTGGCGGTGATTACGGCACTGCTCATTGTCATCGGTGCAGGCAAGCCTGTCATTCGTTATTTGCGTACTTTAAAGTATGGTCAAGCGGTGCGTGATGATGGTCCAAAAACACATCTTATCAAACAAGGCACGCCGACAATGGGTGGTGTGCTCATTTTAGCGGCAATCGGTATTGCAACTTTGGCATGGGCTGATTTATCCAATCCTTATGTATGGATTTTGATGGTAGTGATGGTGGTTTTTGGTGCAGTTGGTTGGGCAGATGACTGGCTAAAAATTAAGCACAAAAACCCACAAGGCCTCATCGCTCGTAAAAAGTATTTTTGGCTGTCGGTGGGTTCGCTGTTTGTGGGCGGTTCTTTGTATTATATCGCTTTACAGCAGGATACTGCCACCGCTGCTGCCATGCAAGATTTACTCATCCCTGTATTTAAGCATTGGGTAGTTCCACTATCAGCGATTCCATTTGGCTTGGGATTTATTATCCTAACTTACTTTACCATCAATGGTTCATCAAATGCGGTGAATCTGACCGATGGTTTGGACGGACTGGTGATTTTGCCTGTGGTGTTGGTGGTGGCAGGACTTGGGGTATTTGCTTATATTTCAGGCTCAATGAATTATGCTGCTTATATGCATGTGCCTTATATCGCCTATAATGCAGAGCTTATCATTGTTTGTGCTGCCATCATCGGAGCAGGGCTTGGTTTTTTGTGGTATAACGCTGCCCCTGCTGATGTATTCATGGGAGATGTTGGGGCGTTGTCATTGGGTGGAATGCTTGGTACGATGGCGGTCATGACTCGCCAAGAGCTTGCTTTTGTCATCATGGGTGGTGTTTTTGTGGCGGAAGCATTGTCTGTGATTTTACAAGTGGGTTCATACAAACTTCGCAAAAAACGCATTTTTTTGATGGCACCACTGCACCATCATTTTGAAGAGATGGGTCTAAAAGAAACTAAAGTTGTTGCTAGGTTTTATATCGTGTGCATCATCTTGGTGGTGCTTGGGTTGATGACGCTTAAGCTAAGATAGCGATGGTGGTGTGCCATTTGCCATATGATAATAAACTTAAAAAAGCACAAGATTAACGCTTGTGCTTTTTTGATGTGCGTTACTTTGATGGATTTGTAGGTGCTGTGCCACTTGGCAGGGATTGATTTTGGGTTGGCATTGATGATAAAGCCCAACACATTATGGTTGGGCTTTATCATGATTGGTGGGTGATTTTATTCTTGAGTTACAGGGATTTTGCCAATTTTGGCTTGCCAGATCTTAGGAGCGGTTGCATGAACTGACACGCCATTGCTATCCACAGCGACTGTTACAGGCATGTCTTTAACCTCAAATTCATAGATTGCCTCCATGCCTAAATCCTCAAAAGCGACTACTTTGGCGTTTTTGATTGCCTTAGAAACAAGATAAGCAGAACCCCCCACCGCCATGAGATAGACTGCTTTGTTATCAGCAATCGCTTCACAAGCGATTTTGCCACGCTCTGATTTACCAATCATGCCGATAAGCCCCGTTTGTTCTAGCATTTGACGAGTGAACTTATCCATGCGAGTAGCGGTGGTTGGTCCTGCCGGTCCTACCACTTCATCACGCACAGGATCAACAGGTCCGACATAGTAGATGAGTTTATTGGTGAAATCTACAGGTAGTTGCTCGCCCTTATTGAGCATATCGGTCATGCGTTTGTGAGCGGCATCTCGACCTGTGTAGATTTTACCGTTTAGTAGTAGTACATCTCCTGTTTGCCATGTGGCGACTTCTTCTTTGGTTAGGGTGTCCACATTGACACGCTTGCCATTGTCAGGGCTATAAGTGATATCAGGATAAGCGTCTAGGCTTGGTGGCTCTAGATTGACCGCCCCTGAGCCATCAAGCTCAAAATGTACATGGCGAGTTGCTGCACAGTTGGGAATCATTGCCACAGGCTTGGAAGCAGCGTGTGTTGGATAGTCTAGGATTTTTACATCTAGCACAGTAGTTAGACCGCCTAGACCTTGAGCACCAATACCCAGTGCGTTTACTTTTTCAAAGATTTCAAGGCGAAGTTTTTCGGTGGTAGAAAGCTCTGCACCAGTCTCTGCTTTAGCTTTTAGTTCGTGAATGTCAATATGGCTCATCAGTGATTCTTTGGCGAGCAAGGTCGCTTTTTCTGGTGTGCCACCAATACCAATGCCTAAGATTCCTGGCGGACACCAACCAGCTCCCATTTCTGGAATACTCTTTAATACCCATGCTACGATGTCATCAGAAGGATTTAGCATGGCAAGTTTGGATTTGTTCTCGCTACCACCACCTTTGGCGGCACAGGTAACATCAACCGTGTCGCCTGCCACGATTTCCATGTGGATGACGGCTGGCGTGTTGTCTTTGGTGTTGATGCGTTTGCCTGCAGGGTCGGCAAGTACGCTGGCTCGCAAGGTATTATCAGGGTGGTTGTAGGCACGGCGAACGCCTTCATTTACCATGTCTGCCACACTCATGTCGGTGTCCCATTTGACATTCATGCCTACTTTTAAAAATACTGTTGCAATCCCTGTATCTTGACAAATTGGACGCTTGCCTTCGGCACACATACGACTGTTTACCAAGATTTGTGTCATGGCATCTTTGGCGGCAGAATTTTCTTCACGCTCTAAGGCTTGGGATAGAGCCGTGATATAGTCGGTGGGGTGGTAGTAGCTGATGTATTGAAAGGCGTCCGCAATTGACTGGATAAAGTCTTCTTTTTTGATGACGGTCATGGTGATTTCCTTTTGGCTGGTTGTCTGATGACAACTGGCGATATTGTATATAAATGCCTTGTTATTGTAGCACAAATAACAAGGCGTGAAAATCCTTCTCTGCCTTAGGTGGCTAGGATAAAATCTCTGTTAATGCGGTAATTAAACGCTGATTTTGTTCAGCTGTACCGACTGTAATACGCAGATAATCTGCAATGCGTTGCTTGTCCCAATGACGCACAATGACACCTTGTTCACGCAGTTGATTAAAAATCTCTTTGGTGCTAAGCGATGTGTGATATGGCTTTGCAAAGACAAAGTTTGCTGCTGATGGCAATACTTTAAAACCGAGTGCCACTAATGATTCGGTGAGGTCATTACGCAGTCTAATAACTGCTTGACGCTGTTTGATGAAATAATCTTCATCTAAGATGCTTGCCATCGCCCCTGCTTGTGCCACACGGTCAACAGGATAGCTATTAAAGCTGTTCTTATAAGTAGCGAGTGCCGCTATTAAATTGGCGTTGCTAAAAGCTGCACCCACTCTAAGCCCTGCCAATGCACGAGATTTTGAGAAAGTTTGTGTGACTAAGATATTATCAAACTCATCAATCAAACCAATTGCTGACGCTGATTTGACATCATCTGCATAGTCAATGTATGCTTCATCAATGACGATGACCGAATCTGGGTGGTTGGTGGCAAGAGTACGAATGTCATCTAATGAAAGCAGTATACCTGTTGGGGCATTTGGATTGGGTAAAATGATGCCAACGCACGCTGTATCATAGTCTTTAGGATTGATACAAAACTCATCATCAAGTGGAATGATTTTGGTGTCCACTCCGAAAGTCTGTGCATAAACAGGATAAAAGCTATAACTGACATCAGGCATCAGTAGCGGTAATTCTTTGGTAAAAAAACAGGCAAACACAAATGCCAGTACTTCATCTGAGCCATTACCCACAAAGACCTGTTCACGCTGTAAACCGTGATAATGAGCAAGCACCTGACATAATTCATCTGATTCTGGTTCAGGGTATAGGCGTAATGCTTGACCGTCATCTGCCAAGACCGCCTGCATGGCTGCTACTGCTTTTTGGCTTGGGGGAAATGGATTTTCATTGGTATTTAACTTACATAGATTAGACACTTTTGGCTGTTCGCCTGCCACATAAGGGGTAAGCTGGCTAACTTTTTTGCTCCATAGTCTTTTGTTGATGCTCATGTTGTCGCTCGTGTGATTTGATTGATGTTGTATTAGTCTAAATTAACCACGCCATAACGATAGCGTGCTGATAGGGCATGAGCATCTAGATTCTCCTGTACCGCCATGACATCAGCCGTATGAGCCAATGGCTGCGAACCTTTGGCTGTGCAGTAGATGAGCGAGGTTTTTTTGGTGAAATCATACACGCCCAAAGGTGAGCTAAAGCGTGCCGTCCCTGATGTTGGTAGCACATGGTTTGACCCTGCACAATAGTCGCCAATCGCCTCTGGGGTATGTCTGCCCAAGAATATCGCTCCTGCATGACGCACCAGTTTTTCTACTTCATCAGGCTGATCAAGTGATAGCTCCAAATGCTCAGGGGCGACTTGGTTGATGACCGCCACACCCTCAGCCCTGTCTTTAACAAGGATTAACGCTCCACGATTGCTCAGTGCCTGACGAGCGATGTCGGCTTTTGGTAGGTTTGCCAATGCCTTATCAAGGGCGACTTTGACCGCCTCTAGTTGCTTGGGGCAAGTTGTTACAAAAATCGCCTGTGCCACTGTATCGTGTTCAGCTTGAGACAGCAAATCCATCGCTAGCCAGTCAGTATTATCCGCAGATTCGCCCTCAGCATAAACCAAGACCTCAGATGGTCCTGCGATCATGTCAATGCCTACTTGCCCAAAAACTGCACGCTTGGCAGCAGCGACATATTTATTGCCCGGACCTGTGATTTTATCAACAGGGGCGATGCGAGATGTGCCATAGGCTAATGCGGCTACAGCCTGTGCACCGCCGATGGTGATGACATCATTCACACCTGCTAGGTGTGCTGCCGCCAAGACAAGCGGATTGAGTTCACCTTTTGGAGCAGGGACGACCATCGTAATGCACGCCACGCCTGCAACTTTGGCAGGAATGGCGTTCATCAAGACACTTGATGGATAGCTCGCCAGACCGCCTGGCACATAGATGCCGACACGGTCAAGTGGTGTTACTTTTTGACCTAAAGTATTGCCAAGCCCATCAACGAAGCGAAATCCTGTCTCTTTTTGGTGTTGATGAAAATCAAAAATACGCTGAGCCGACAGCTCTAGGGCGGTTTTTATCTCATCGGTTAGACCATCAAAGGCGGCTTTTAATTGAGCTTGACTGATGAACAGCTCATCCATGCTGATGGCAGGATGTTGGTCAAAACGCTTGGTTAATTCAAACACGGCTTCATCGCCATGCGTACGAACTTGAGCGATGATGTCATCAACAGTCTGAATTAAGTCTGTATCGGTTACAGTCTCAAAGGCAAGCAGTTTGGTTAATTTGTCTTGAAAATCAGCATCTTGGCTATTTAAAATGGCTAAATCTGGCATGATATACCTGCTAGTAAATGGCATAACTTATCGGTGTTCCGTGTGAATAAAAGGCTTGGCGGTATTAGCTAGCCGCCCGTTCTAGAATGTCTAAAATGGGTTGTAACTGGCTAAGTTTTCGCTTGTAACTGATGGGGTTGGCAATCAGGCGTGATGACACTTGACAAATCTCATCAAGTGGTTCAAGTCCATTGGCTCGCAAAGTATTCCCTGTATCAACCACATCCACAATCAAATCGCCAAGCCCAACCAATGGGGCAAGCTCCATAGAGCCATAGAGCTTGATGATATCTACTTGTTGACCACAAGAGGCAAAATATTCTCTGGCGACATTGGCATATTTGGTGGCGATACGAAGACGGCGAGAAGGTAGGGTTGCTCCTTTAACGCCTGCGGTCATAAGACGGCATTTGGCAATTTTTAAATCAATCAGCTCATACACAGCGGCAGCATATTCTAGCAGTACATCTTTGCCTGACACGCCGATATCCGCCACACCATGCTCGACATAAGTTGGTACATCGGATGCACGAAGTAGTAAAAATCGGACATTTGAATCACTGCTTTGAAAAATTAATTTGCGTGATTTATTCATGTCTTCTAAAGGGCGAATGCCTGTCTTTTCAAATAAAGGCAGAGTCTCATCTAAGATACGCCCTTTTGATAGGGCGATGGTCAAGCCGTTAAAATCATCAGTCATTATATTGCCTTACTTTTTATAAAAAATTAACAAAGGCGTGCTAGCGACAGCTCAACAAAACGCTCATTGTTCTAACTTGTCGTTATGGATTGCTTTCTCAATGGTTGGTTGCCGGCAAAGGGTTTGGCAACTTTTATCCCTTAATCCGCTCAATATTTACGCCCAAGGCTTTTAGTTTGTTTTCCACATCATCATAGCCCCTATCAATGTGATAAATGCGGTCAATGATGCTTTCGCCTTCGGCACACGCTGCCGCCATGACAAGAGACATGGATGCTCGCAGGTCGGTTGCCATTACAGGTGCTGGCATGAATTTCTCTATGCCTGTAACGATGGCGGTATGTCCGTCAATGCGAATGTTTGCTCCCATGCGGTTAAGCTCAGGCACATGCATGAAGCGATTTTCAAAAATATTTTCAATGATGGTGCTGGTGCCATCAGCCAAACAGCACACCGCCATCAGTTGTGCTTGCATATCAGTTGGGAAGCCAGGGTGGGCTTGGGTGCGAATGTCTGTCGCCTTAGGTCTGCCTTTCATGACGGCACGAATCCAGTCATCGCCTGTGGTGATGGTTGCACCCATTGCCTCAAATTTCTTTAAGACAGGGTGTAGATGCTCTGCTGATGTGTTGGTGGTCAATACATCGCCTTCACTCATCAATGCACCTGCCAAATATGAGCCAGTTTCAATGCGATCAGCAATAACACTGTACTCACAGCCATGCAGGCTTTCTACGCCCTCGATGATCATGGTTGGCGTGCCGATGCCATCAATCTTAGCTCCCATCGCCACAAGCATATTGGCTAAGTCCACCACTTCTGGCTCACAAGCACAGTTCTCTAGGCGAGTTGTACCACGAGCTAAGGTGGCTGCCATGATGACATTTTCTGTGCCACCTACCGTTACCATATCAAAGCTAAAGTTACAACCGATTAAGCGGCCACCTGCCGGAGCTTTTGCTTTGACATAGCCATTTTCTACAGCGATGGTTGCACCCATTGCCTCAAATGCCTTTAAATGCTGATCCACAGGGCGAGAACCGATAGAGCAACCACCAGGCAAAGAGACTTCCGCTTCGCCAAAGCGAGCCAATAATGGACCTAGTACCAAGATGGACGCACGCATGGTGCGAACCAATTCATAGGGGGCATAATAGTTGGTTACACTGCGAGCATCTGCCACGACCGTGTTACCTTCTTTTGTGATGGCAACGCCAGTACCTGCGATGAGCTTGACAAGTGTCTCTGTGTCTTTTAGGGTTGGGACATTATGCAGGACGGTTTCATCGTTTGGGAGTAGTATGGCAGCAAGCAGTGGTAAGGCTGCGTTTTTTGAGCCAGAAATGGCGACTTCACCTGCAATTCGGCTCTTGCCAATGATCTTAAATTTATCCATTTATTGTCCCTTTTTGGTGTTGTATTCATCAGGTGTCAAGGCATGAATGGTTAAGGCATGCATTGCTCCACTTTGGATGTGTGGATTCACAATCGCATAAACCGCTTGCTGACGCTGTACGGGGCGTTTGCCCTCAAAGACGGCATCAACAATGAGTACTTCAAATTTGTTGCCTTGATTGGCGGCTTGAAGGTGAGCTTTGGGAAAATGTGGTTGTAGTAGTTCAATTAGGTCGTCAGCGTTCATGTTGGTTCCAAAGTGGTTTAAAATATGGGGTTTAGTCTTGCTATTATAACAAAATTTTGGCTTTTTATACCCAAATTTATACAGGTTTTGTGTGTTGTGTTAGTCTGGGTTATGGATTGTTCGTCCCTTGATGTAGTTGTACATAGCCACTGGTGCCACTTTTTGAGGTGTAGGCAGGGGTGATGTTGGTTGGGGCGTCGGTGCTGGCGTTAGGCACATAGATTTCTTGAAGCAAATAGGGTTCGTTGGTAGGCTCGGTGCTAACCACGCCGCCATATACTACGCTGTTGTCAGCTATGATGTCTTGTGTGCTTGTTGGCGTGGCTGGCATATCATCATTGATTAGCGTGGTCAGTGTTACTGCCAATGCCATGCCTGCTGTGTTTTGTATCGCTGCTAGTATGTGGTCTTGTTGCTCTGGACTCATGTGTCCCATCACATAGGCTGTTTGGTCTCGTACGACTATTTTGTATTGTGATGATTTGATGCCTTGATTGGTCAGCAGGCGTGCGTTAATCTTGGATTTTAGGTAGCCTTCGTGTAGGGTATGGCTTTGGCTTTTTGGGGTGCTAGAGATGGTTAGGTAATTGTACACCTCTGCAACATCCCTCATGGATTTTACCATTGCTTCTATGTCATCTTTGATGGCTTGACTTGGCACTTCGCCTGTGATGAGTACTTCTTTACGAAAGCTATCAAATGCGATTCGTACCGTGTTTTCATTCACTCCGCTAATGCGAGCTAGGTTCTTGCGAGCCATCAGCTCGATGCTCTCATCACTGATGCGTTCAGGGATACTGCGACCCATCTCATAAACCCCAAAGGCATCGCCACCACCAAGCGTACTGCACGCTGTCAAGTTTAGGGCGGCTGCTAGTATTAGCATTGCCATCTTCGGGGTGTGTTGTATGAATGTCTGCATGGCTTTATCCTTTTAACTACTAACGACTTAATAACTGATGGCTCTTCAACACATGGTGTTGTAGTCATGCCATTTATCAATCAGTTTTTAACAAATTCTCATCAATTTTGATGGGTAGTTGTAATCAATATTCATATTTTAATCAATTTGTACTCAAGGGGAGCGACTACCACTGCGTCAAAAAAGCTGCTTGTACCCATTGGGCGTTTTCAATACCTTCTTGATGGTCAAAGGCGATCACATCAAATCGGCAATCGTACTGCTCAAACTGCGGATTTTGTGCCACAAAATACTGTGCCGTTTGGATAATTTTTCGTTGTTTGGCAGGGGTGATACTCTCAATGCTGTTGGTAAATTGTCCAAGTTTGCGAGAGCGTACCTCAATAAATATCAGCGTCTGTATCGTCCTGCCAAATCTGTCGGTATTACTTTGTTTGGCGATGATGTCAATTTCACCCAGTCTTGGGGCATAAAAATTACAAGCAACCAGTTCAAGCCCTGAATGCTCTGCCCATGCTCTGGCACGCTGTTCATAAAAATCACCGATGGCTTTTTTATTGTCAGCTTGATGATGGGTGGTCTTATGGGTACATTGTCTTTGTGATAAGTCGTTCATCAAGAGTTTATAACTACAATTAAGGTGTCAATGATGGTCGTTGATATACCATATCAAGCTGTGCATAAACTGGGCGTATCAAGCAACGAACTTATAATGATTGATTACTGCTTACGCACAACGACAGTCTTGGCAAGTTTGTCATGCCAGCTTTGTTTTTTCTTATCAAAGCCTGCCCAAATATACCCCAATCCAAACACCACAGAAGATACGATGTAGCCAAGATAGCGAATGAAAGCTTGCTTTAATGTTAAAAGATTGCCTGTGCGTTCACCCAATACTTGCAAACCAAGCAACATTTTGCCAGGTGTAGCTCCTTTTCTTGTCCAAAACCAAAAAGTAGCCAACAACGGCAAGCCTACTGAAATCAGGATATCTGCCACACCAAAAAACATCGTTTGGGTCGGCTCAACACTAAAATACGCATCAAAATAAGCATCGCCATAGACGAGGTATAACAAGGGCAAGCTGATGAGCAAAAACAGTATGCTATCAACAAGCTGTGCCACAAAACGAATCCAAAATCCTGCATAGCGATAGATGGTCTGATTGTAAGCAGGGTGGTCTAGGTGTGTTGGTTGTGTTGTATTTGACATGATAGGCTGTCTATAAATAAAATTGTACTTAGCATAGCAAAGTTTTTGATTTTACGCCATTTATTCGCATAAATAAACAAGATTTTTTTGTGATTTTTCTTTAAAATATATAAAAACCAAAGGAAATCTTACATGAAATTAAGAATATTGAGCGTAGGGCATAAGATGCCATCATGGGTGCAAGCAGGCATTGATGAGTATGCCAAACGCATTCAGCCGATGATGAATACCGAGATTGTTGAGATTGCCCCTGCCAAACGCCACAAGAACCCATCGCCTGCAGACATTGACAAATACAAACAGCAAGAAGGGCAGGCTATCTTGGCAGCTCGCCACCCAAAAGAAAAATTGTGGGTACTGGAAGTAAAAGGAAAAATGCTCTCCACTGAAGGTTTATCAGATAAGCTGAGTGTTGCCATGACAGATGGTGTGGACATCGCTTTGGTGATTGGGGGTGCTGACGGTTTATCCCCCCAAGTGCTGGCGGCGGCGGATTTTAAATGGTCGTTGTCAGATTTGACGCTACCACATCCTTTGGTGCGAGTGATACTCATTGAACAGCTGTATCGAGCGATGAGTGTGATCAATAACCACCCTTATCATCGTGGCGGTTGATGGGTGGTTGGTTACAATCCTTTTTGGTTTTGGGTGTTGTTAGATGTGCTAGCTGATTGGTTTAATCAACTTTTGATAAGTCAAGCCGAGCATCAATGCGATATACCAACCAAGTGCCTACTGCTGTCAGTATGGTGGCGGTAATGCCCAGTTTTACCACAGGGTTTGTGTCAAACAAGCTAAGAACCAAGCCACCAAAAATCCCTACCGAAAATTGCAATGCCCCTTGCATCGCTGCTGCCATGCCTGCACGCTTTTTTTGAAAGGCTAGGGCGATTGCTCCAGCGTTAGGCTGTGTCAGCCCCAGTCCGGCAATACAACAAAAAATTGCTATAAAAACCAAAGCAACATGAGCATCGCCACCAAACACAAGCCCAAGCAATAGCAGAAAAGACGCTGAAGCCAGTTGCACCGATGCCCCAAAACGCAAGAGTTGCACCAGTCTAAATCGTTTAATTAAAAATTGATTGACCTGCGTTAAAGCAATAAAGCCAAAGGCATTCGCCCCAAAAGCGATGGCAAAATTCTCCTCAGATAGCCCGTAATTCTCCATGAATAGCACGCTAGAGATGGACAGATAAATAAAAAACGACCCTTGAAGCACGCCAGCTGCCACCGCAGGCACGGTGAAGGTTTTGTCTTTTAGTAGGTCAATATACCCTGTGATTGTCTGACTGATGGGCTGGGTATTGCGGTTTTCTGGGGTTAGTGTTTCTTTTAAGAACAGCTTGGTTAGGATGATGACAAATGTGCCATAAGCCGCCAAGAACCAAAATATCGTGTGCCAGTCTGCCACTCTTAAAATAGCAGCTCCTAAGGTCGGTGCTAAAATGGGAGCAACGCCCATGACCAGTACCATAAGGCTAAAGGCTTTGGCGGACTGTATGGGGTTTAGGGTGTCTCGAATCGCTGCACGAGTAACCACTCCTGTAACGCACGCACCGACTGCCTGTAGGGTGCGAGCCATGAACAGTATGGCTTCGGTGTTGGTGGTGGCACAGATTATAGATGCAATGACAAAGATTATCATGCCGATATACATGGGTTTGACACGCCCCACACGGTCGGAAAAAGGACCATAAAACAGCTGACCGAATACCAGTCCTATAAAATAAGCAGGCACAGAACGAGCGATATTGGTTGTGCTGACCCCAAACTCATCTGCCATGCTTGGCAGGGCAGGTAGGTACATATCAATGGCGAGCGGACCGATGGCAATCATCACCCCCATGATTAAGATCCATAAGGTGGGAAAGGGTTTTGATGAATGGGTTCGGTCGAGATGGGTTGGCATGGTTATCTTAAAAGTTGATTGGTGTGGAATTGGTTATTCTAGCACATTTTATAAGATTGGGGTGGTAGGTTTGGTTTGTCAAGCCCATAAAGCAACAACAAAATCAAGAGAGCATGAAATGCCAAGAGATCGGTCTGGACTTTATCTAAAGATTTTGGTTGGGTTTTGGCAACCAACAAATAGCCCAAGATTGCCTATGACCAAAGAAAAACACCACCCATCAGGGTGGCATCTTTTTAAACAATTCTACCAAAAACTACTGCTCAACATAAATCTGCACCTCAACACGGCGATTGGGTTGTAGACAACGGATTTGTTGTTTTTTGGTGCCATTGATAGAGCAGTCTTTTATTGGCATATACTCACCTGCACCTGTGGTATTTAGTATATCTGATGCAATACCTTTTGATAACAGATAGGTAGCAACCGTATCAGCACGACTTTTTGATAAAGCCAGATTATACTCTTTTGAACCTAGTCTGTCAGTATGACCGATGATATGGGCTTTTACTTTACCTTGGCTTTGATAGTCTTTTAGCTTATCTGCAAGCTCATCAAGTTTGGTCAGACCACCTGGTAACATATCTTTTATACCTGATTTATCAAAAGCAAATAAAGCATCTGCTTGCAAGGCAAAAGTTTCTGTTGGTGTCGCAGGCGAAGATGGCATCTGCTGAACGATGTCTTGAATCACTGCTTGAGTGTGTAGCAAACCTGCTTGTTTTACTTTCTCTTCACACTCAGGTGCAGACCAGTACATGGCATTGATGGTTTTGTTTTTATCAAAACGAATTTGGAATTGACATTGTCTGTAATCACCTACTTGATCACGATAATTAAAGATGTAATTCCATTCATAAACACCATACAAGCCTTCATGATAATGCGGATAGCCAATCAAATGATACAGCTGATCTTTACTCATGCCATGTTCAATCTGAGCAATGTTACTCCAATTAGCCCGTGAGCCTTTATAGTTATTTGATGAAACAACAGCATCATCAATCTTTGGAAACTCAACCTCTGTGTCTGTTTCAACTTCCAAAGCAGAAGTTGAAACACAACCAGTTAGCGTCATCGCCATCAACATCACACCAAACAATGCGGTATGTTTTTTATTCATATCATGTTTTCCTAAGATAAAAGTTATCGCAATGGGTGGGTTACCAGGTAAAGCCTACGCCCACACCATAGCCAAGGTTCTTCTCGGTGTCAACATTTAAGTTTGACTTCAATGCCATGCGTCCATTGTCACTCAAGCGAGAATAACCAATGGCGATTGCTTTCTTATCGCGGAAGCCGCCCAATGCTGCCGATACCATAGATTTGCCTGGCATCATGACTTGTGGTAGGGACGCTGCAGCGTTATTACCGGCAATACCTGCTTGTAGCTGACTTTCAATTTTACCGATGTGGTTATAAACATTCATCAGCTGACCACCATTGACGATATCTTTACTGTCTGGTGCGATATGACCATCAGCCACATTGGTGATGCGTGCTGCACTGCCATCGTTCTGCTGAATTCTGATGGTATCATCACCTTCATGAACAATCTGTGGTCCTGTAGTAGCATCACCTAAGGTGATACCCTCTTTAAAGGTCGCTTGTTTTTCAACCGTCAAGGATTGATTCACAACAGTCTTTTGAAGCGTTGTATCACCATTTGCTGTTAACTTCTCAACAGTTGTATCACCCTTAACTATCAAGGTTTTATCAATCGTTGTGTTACCAGTCACATTCAGCGTACCATTAACAGCAGTATTTTTCAGCTTGGTTTCGCCATTGGTTACTGTCAAGCCATTATTTACCTCAACTGCATCTTTAAAGGTCGCTTTCTCTTTAACAGTCAAGGATTTTTCAAGCGTTGTATCACCATTTGCTGTTAACTTCTCAACAGTTGTATCACCCTTAACTATCAAGGTTTTATCAATCGTTGTGTTACCAGTCACATTCAGCGTACCATTAACAGCAGTATTTTTCAGCTTGGTTTCGCCATTGGTTACTGTCAAGCCATTATTTACCTCAACTGCATCTTTAAAGGTCGCTTTCTCTTTAACAGTCAAGGATTTTTCAAGCGTTGTATCACCATTTGCTGTTAACTTCTCAACAGTTGTATCACCCTTAACTATCAAGGTTTTATCAATCGTTGTGTTACCAGTCACATTCAGCGTACCATTAACAGCAGTATTTTTCAGCTTGGTTTCGCCATTGGTTACTGACAAGCCATTATTTACCTCAACTGTATCTTTAAAGGTCGCTTTCTCTTTAACAGTCAATGATTTTTCAAGCGTTGTATCGCCATTTGCTGTTAACTTCTCAACAGTTGTATCACCCTTAACTATCAAGGTTTTATCAATCGTTGTGTTACCAGTCACATTCAGCGTACCATTAACAGCAGTATTTTTCAGCTTGGTTTCGCCATTGGTTACTGTCAAGCCATTATTTACCTCAACTGTATCTTTAAAGGTCGCTTGTTTTTCAACCGTTAGGGTTTGATTCACAACAGTCTTTTGAAGCGTTGTATCGCCATTTGCAGTGAAATCAGTAACGGTTGTCTTTTGAAGCGTCGTATCACCTTTAACATTTAAGCCACCAGCTTCAACAGTCAGACCATCGCCGGCAGTAATACGACCAGTGGTTTCAATATTGCTTAAACCGCTAATATTCTTAGCAAGTTTTACAACCAACTTGCCATCACCATCTTTCATCACTCCGATATTATTATCAGACAGCTTGGTTGCATCCGTTAAGCCACCGGCAATGGTTAGCGTCTCACCTAATTTACGATGGACTTCTTGATTGTCATCACCAACGAACTTCAGGCCTTTATTTGCCTGTGCATCCAGCTGGCTCTTATTGACTGCATCGTTAGGGTCAACACCATCAGCAACGCCACTAACTTTCGCTCCTTCTGCCGTATTTTCAATACTAAATGTATTGGTTTTACCAGCATTGGTTGCGGTCATTTCAAGCTTATTGTTTTGTAGGTTTAATTGGTTTTTTGGTCCAATGAGTGAGATGCCTTTTGCATTAAACTCGCCCCCGTTACCATCTTTATCGATAACATTCACACCATCGCCACTAAGACTGCTTTCACCATCTTTACCGATGACCGATAAACCGCCTTCTTTAAGACTGCTTTCACCATCTTTACCGATGACCGATAAACCACCTTCTTTAAGACTGCTTTCACCATCTTTACCGATAACTGATAAACCGCCTTCTTCAAGACTACTGCTGCCGTTTTTGCCCGCAACTGACAAACCGGTTTCTTCAAGACTACTGCTGCCGTTTTTGCCGATGACCGATAAACCGCCTTCTTTAAGACTGCTTTCACCGTCTTTACCGATAACTGATAAACCGCCTTCTTCAAGACTACTACTACCGTTTTTGCCTTCAACAGCAACACCGTTCGCCGTCACTTTGCTGACATTACCGTCTCTGTCTGCAACAGTAAGCCCGCCTTTATCGACTGTGCTCTCACCGCCGCCATTACCGACTGCACCGCCGCCAGCACCATTGCCGTTACCGACATTACCGCCATTGCCACCGACATTACTACCACCGCCGTTGCCCAGAGTACTACCACCGCCATTACCCTGTGTCTTAACACCTGCAGGGGAGAGTGTGGTCACATCACCCTTATCATCTTTAAGCGTTAATGTCTTTTTAAGAGAGAAGGTAAAGGTTGTACCTTCTTGTTTAATATCCAAGTTGTCACCGGCAATCAGCTTAATCAAATCACCAGCTCTCACCACTTCTTCGGATGCACCAGAATTAGTACCAAGTCCGGTTTGACCGGAGATGACTTGGAAACCGGATTGATTAATCGCATAGGCAATATCTCTGGCGGTCATCAGTTTCTTAGCATTGTCTATCGCATCGAAAGATACCATTGGAATATCTAATCGACCGCTATTGCTTACCATCAAATCGGTGGTGTTAGCAGCAATCTTATTGCCGTCAATCAGCTTAATGGTGTCATTATCAACATTGACATTAAAGGTCACTTTGCTTGTTTTGCTGTTACCCTCACGAGTGACAACTGCAGTAGTTGCCTTACCATCGATAAAGTCAACTGTATCAAAACCACGAATAAAGTCTCTTGATGCACCATTGTTTTTTAGGTTAAAGCCCACCGACAACACATCAGCTATGGTTGCTGCACGAGACAATCTTTTTGCTCTTTCTGCTGGATCATCTGTTGGTTTAGAAATATCTAATTTGGCATCAATATCTGATGACAGTGTATTATCAGCAGTCGCTGCGATATTACCTGGCAAACCACTAATACCTGTATTGTCAAGCAACAGTGGCGGTTGATTCTGTTTTGAACTTGGAATCTCTATTGCATCAAAGGTTGATTTACCTTTTACATCCATACCTTTGGTTACTTTCAGCTTGCCATCAACGGTGGTGTCTTTAAGCTTGGTTTCACCGGTTGCTGTTAGGTTGGCAACATTTGTATTACCGGTCACTGTCAAGTCGCCGTTCAAATTGGTTGGACCAGCCTGAACAGTCAAACCATTGCCGGCAGTAATATTACCAGTAGTTTGAATGCTTTCTAATCCGCTAAGATTCTTAGCAAGTTTTACTTTCAGACCTTCGCCGTCTTGCACCACGCCGATGTTATTATCAGACAGCTGACCTGAATCCGTCTGACCGCCGGCAATCGTTAGTTTATCGCCTAAGTTACGATGGACTTCACCACCGAAATCACCCTGGAATTTAAGTCCTTTAGTGGTAATACCATCAATTCCGTCCTTCACTTGCTTAAAGTTAACCGCATCACCGTCTTGTGTACCATCAGCAATATTGGTAATTCTCACAGGAGTGCCATTACCGTCTGCTGTCTGAACTTTGATATTACCGTTGTCATTCACAATTTGCGATTGTGGACCAGCCGCCTTATCACCTAAGGTTACACCTTGTTTAAAGGTCGCCTGTCTATCAACAACTAGTGAATCTTTAAGCTGTGCTTGACCCTCAACAGTTAATGTATTTTGAAGCATCACTTCGCCGCTTGCTTCTAATTCTGTAACCGTTGTTTTGCCTTCTACATTCAACGCACCCTGAACAGTGGTGCCTTGAAGCGTAGTGGTACCATTCGCTGTTAGGTTCTGAACAGTGGTATTGCCTGCCTCTAACTCCTCAACTGTTGTTTTACCGCCGCTCACTGTCAAACCTTCTCGCAAGTTAGTCGGACCAGTTACATCTAAGCCACCAGACTCAACAGTCACTTTATCTTTAAAGGTTGATGGGCCAGCTTCAACAGTCAGACCGCCGTCCTGAATGGTTACACCGCCGGTTACATCCACACCTTTTTCAAAGGTCGCTTTATCCTTAACCGTCAGTGTACCACCCAAACTAGTTGCACCACGAGTTACCGTCAAGCCATTGCCGGCAGTAATACTGCCAGTGGTCGTAAGCGTGCCTGTCGCTACCGACTCTAGGTTTTGAAGATTCTTAGCAAGTTTTACTTGTAGATTGGAACCATTAACAACCACCCCGATATTGTTATCAGATAGTCTATCCTGAACCGTTTCTCCACCGGTAATCTTCAGCTTTTCACCTAGCTTACGGGTAACAGGGCCATTAATATCACCCTCAAACTCAAGTGCTTTATCGGCCAAAGCATTCAACTGTCTCTTGGTAACCGCATCACCGTCTTGTGTACCATCAGCAATATTGGTAATTCTCACAGGAGTGCCATTACCGTCTGCTGTCTGAACTTTGATATTACCGTTGTCATTCACAATTTGCGATTGTGGACCAGCCGCCTTATCACCTAAGGTTACACCTTGTTTAAAGGTCGCCTGTCTATCAACAACTAGTGAATCTTTAAGCTGTGCTTGACCCTCAACAGTTAATGTATTTTGAAGCATCACTTCGCCGCTTGCTTCTAATTCTGTAACCGTTGTTTTGCCTTCTACATTCAACGCACCCTGAACAGTGGTGCCTTGAAGCGTAGTGGTACCATTCGCTGTTAGGTTCTGAACAGTGGTATTGCCTGCCTCTAACTCCTCAACTGTTGTTTTACCGCCGCTCACTGTCAAACCTTCTCGCAAGTTAGTCGGACCAGTTACATCTAAGCCACCAGACTCAACAGTCACTTTATCTTTAAAGGTTGATGGGCCAGCTTCAACAGTCAGACCGCCGTCCTGAATGGTTACACCGCCGGTTACATCCACACCTTTTTCAAAGGTCGCTTTATCCTTAACCGTCAGTGTACCACCCAAACTAGTTGCACCACGAGTTACCGTCAAGCCATTGCCGGCAGTAATACTGCCAGTGGTCGTAAGCGTGCCTGTCGCTACCGACTCTAGGTTTTGAAGATTCTTAGCAAGTTTTACTTGTAGATTGGAACCATTAACAACCACCCCGATATTGTTATCAGATAGTCTATCCTGAACCGTTTCTCCACCGGTAATCTTCAGCTTTTCACCTAGCTTACGGGTAACAGGGCCATTAATATCACCCTCAAACTCAAGTGCTTTATCGGCCAAAGCATTCAACTGTCTCTTGGTAACCGCATCACCGTCTTGTGTACCATCAGCAATATTGGTAATTCTCACAGGAGTGCCATTACCGTCTGCTGTCTGAACTTTGATATTACCGTTGTCATTCACAATTTGCGATTGTGGACCAGCCGCCTTATCACCTAAGGTTACACCTTGTTTAAAGGTCGCCTGTCTATCAACAACTAGTGAATCTTTAAGCTGTGCTTGACCCTCAACAGTTAATGTATTTTGAAGCATCACTTCGCCGCTTGCTTCTAATTCTGTAACCGTTGTTTTGCCTTCTACATTCAACGCACCCTGAACAGTGGTGCCTTGAAGCGTAGTGGTACCATTCGCTGTTAGGTTCTGAACAGTGGTATTGCCTGCCTCTAACTCCTCAACTGTTGTTTTACCGCCGCTCACTGTCAAACCTTCTCGCAAGTTAGTCGGACCAGTTACATCTAAGCCACCAGACTCAACAGTCACTTTATCTTTAAAGGTTGATGGGCCAGCTTCAACAGTCAGACCGCCGTCCTGAATGGTTACACCGCCGGTTACATCCACACCTTTTTCAAAGGTCGCTTTATCCTTAACCGTCAGTGTACCACCCAAACTAGTTGCACCACGAGTTACCGTCAAGCCATTGCCGGCAGTAATACTGCCAGTGGTCGTAAGCGTGCCTGTCGCTACCGACTCTAGGTTTTGAAGATTCTTAGCAAGTTTTACTTGTAGATTGGAACCATTAACAACCACCCCGATATTGTTATCAGATAGTCTATCCTGAACCGTTTCTCCACCGGTAATCTTCAGCTTTTCACCTAGCTTACGGGTAACAGGGCCATTAATATCACCCTCAAACTCAAGTGCTTTATCGGCCAAAGCATTCAACTGTCTCTTGGTAACCGCATCACCGTCTTGTGTACCATCAGCAATATTGGTAATTCTCACAGGAGTGCCATTACCGTCTGCTGTCTGAACTTTGATATTACCGTTGTCATTCACAATTTGCGATTGTGGACCAGCCGCCTTATCACCTAAGGTTACACCTTGTTTAAAGGTCGCCTGTCTATCAACAACTAGTGAATCTTTAAGCTGTGCTTGACCCTCAACAGTTAATGTATTTTGAAGCATCACTTCGCCGCTTGCTTCTAATTCTGTAACCGTTGTTTTGCCTTCTACATTCAACGCACCCTGAACAGTGGTGCCTTGAAGCGTAGTGGTACCATTCGCTGTTAGGTTCTGAACAGTGGTATTGCCTGCCTCTAACTCCTCAACTGTTGTTTTACCGCCGCTCACTGTCAAACCTTCTCGCAAGTTAGTCGGACCAGTTACATCTAAGCCACCAGACTCAACAGTCACTTTATCTTTAAAGGTTGATGGGCCAGCTTCAACAGTCAGACCGCCGTCCTGAATGGTTACACCGCCGGTTACATCCACACCTTTTTCAAAGGTCGCTTTATCCTTAACCGTCAGTGTACCACCCAAACTAGTTGCACCACGAGTTACCGTCAAGCCATTGCCGGCAGTAATACTGCCAGTGGTCGTAAGCGTGCCTGTCGCTACCGACTCTAGGTTTTGAAGATTCTTAGCAAGTTTTACTTGTAGATTGGAACCATTAACAACCACCCCGATATTGTTATCAGATAGTCTATCCTGAACCGTTTCTCCACCGGTAATCTTCAGCTTTTCACCTAGCTTACGGGTAACAGGGCCATTAATATCACCCTCAAACTCAAGTGCTTTATCGGCCAAAGCATTCAACTGTCTCTTGGTAACCGCATCACCGTCTTGTGTACCATCAGCAATATTGGTAATTCTCACAGGAGTGCCATTACCGTCTGCTGTCTGAACTTTGATATTACCGTTGTCATTCACAATTTGCGATTGTGGACCAGCCGCCTTATCACCTAAGGTTACACCTTGTTTAAAGGTCGCCTGTCTATCAACAACTAGTGAATCTTTAAGCTGTGCTTGACCCTCAACAGTTAATGTATTTTGAAGCATCACTTCGCCGCTTGCTTCTAATTCTGTAACCGTTGTTTTGCCTTCTACATTCAACGCACCCTGAACAGTGGTGCCTTGAAGCGTAGTGGTACCATTCGCTGTTAGGTTCTGAACAGTGGTATTGCCTGCCTCTAACTCCTCAACTGTTGTTTTACCGCCGCTCACTGTCAAACCTTCTCGCAAGTTAGTCGGACCAGTTACATCTAAGCCACCAGACTCAACAGTCACTTTATCTTTAAAGGTTGATGGGCCAGCTTCAACAGTCAGACCGCCGTCCTGAATGGTTACACCGCCGGTTACATCCACACCTTTTTCAAAGGTCGCTTTATCCTTAACCGTCAGTGTACCACCCAAACTAGTTGCACCACGAGTTACCGTCAAGCCATTGCCGGCAGTAATACTGCCAGTGGTCGTAAGCGTGCCTGTCGCTACCGACTCTAGGTTTTGAAGATTCTTAGCAAGTTTTACTTGTAGATTGGAACCATTAACAACCACCCCGATATTGTTATCAGATAGTCTATCCTGAACCGTTTCTCCACCGGTAATCTTCAGCTTTTCACCTAGCTTACGGGTAACAGGGCCATTAATATCACCCTCAAACTCAAGTGCTTTATCGGCCAAAGCATTCAACTGTCTCTTGGTAACCGCATCACCGTCTTGTGTACCATCAGCAATATTGGTAATTCTCACAGGAGTGCCATTACCGTCTGCTGTCTGAACTTTGATATTGCCACCGTTACCAACAATCTTCGGTCCGCCAGCACCTAAGGTTACACCTTGTTTAAAGGTGGCACCATTATTGACTGTTAGTGACTCTGTTGTTACTGAAGTTAACCCAGTCAGTGTGTTGGATAGTTTTACTTCCAATCCCTTGTCACCAACAACCACCCCAATATTGTTATTAGTCAACTTACTCTCATCAGCACCGCCGGTAATTTTTATGTCCGTGCCCAACTTACGTGTGAGATGTTGTCCGTCTTTGTTTGAATCACCCAAAAACTTTATCCCTTTGTCAGCCCAGGCATCCAGCTGTTTCTTATTGACTGCATCAGTATCAGCTACAGCATCAGCCACCTTAGTCAGTTTATTATTATTAAAATCAACCTTTTGGCTTCTTGCTACCGTCAAGCCACCGTTGGCATTTAGCATACCACCAACATTTGCCGCACCCGTCACATTCAAAGTACTTCCAAGCGTGGTAGCACCGCTAACATCCAAACCACCTCGAGTAACCGTCACTTTATCACCAAAGCTCGATGCACCAGCCTGAACAGTCAAACCACCTCGAGTAACCTTTATGCCACCATTATTAACAGTCAAACCATTGCCACCAACAGTCGCACCACCGGTCAAGTTGGTTGCACCAGTCACATTCAACGTACTTGCAGTGGTACTTCTAAGCGTGGTCGCACCCTTCGCCTCAAAATCGTTGTTCGCTGTTAATTTACCAGAGATGGTCGCACCATTATTGACTGTTAGTGACTCTGTTGTTACTGAAGTTAACCCAGTCAGTGTGTTGGATAGTTTTACTTCCAATCCCTTGTCACCAACAACCACCCCAATATTGTTATTAGTCAACTTACTCTCATCAGCACCGCCGGTAATTTTTATGTCCGTGCCCAACTTACGTGTGAGATGTTGTCCGTCTTTGTTTGAATCACCCAAAAACTTTATCCCTTTGTCAGCCCAGGCATCCAGCTGTTTCTTATTGACTGCATCAGTATCAGCTACAGCATCAGCCACCTTAGTCAGTTTATTATTATTAAAATCAACCTTTTGGCTTCTTGCTACCGTCAAGCCACCGTTGGCATTTAGCATACCACCAACATTTGCCGCACCCGTCACATTCAAAGTACTTCCAAGCGTGGTAGCACCGCTAACATCCAAACCACCTCGAGTAACCGTCACTTTATCACCAAAGCTCGATGCACCAGCCTGAACAGTCAAACCACCTCGAGTAACCTTTATGCCACCATTATTAACAGTCAAACCATTGCCACCAACAGTCGCACCACCGGTCAAGTTGGTTGCACCAGTCACATTCAACGTACTTGCAGTGGTACTTCTAAGCGTGGTCGCACCCTTCGCCTCAAAATCGTTGTTCGCTGTTAATTTACCAGAGATGGTCGCACCATTATTGACTGTTAGTGACTCTGTTGTTACTGAAGTTAACCCAGTCAGTGTGTTGGATAGTTTTACTTCCAATCCCTTGTCACCAACAACCACCCCAATATTGTTATTAGTCAACTTACTCTCATCAGCACCGCCGGTAATTTTTATGTCCGTGCCCAACTTACGTGTGAGATGTTGTCCGTCTTTGTTTGAATCACCCAAAAACTTTATCCCTTTGTCAGCCCAGGCATCCAGCTGTTTCTTATTGACTGCATCAGTATCAGCTACAGCATCAGCCACCTTAGTCAGTTTATTATTATTAAAATCAACCTTTTGGCTTCTTGCTACCGTCAAGCCACCGTTGGCATTTAGCATACCACCAACATTTGCCGCACCCGTCACATTCAAAGTACTTCCAAGCGTGGTAGCACCGCTAACATCCAAACCACCTCGAGTAACCGTCACTTTATCACCAAAGCTCGATGCACCAGCCTGAACAGTCAAACCACCGCGAGTAACCGTTATGCCACCATTATTAACAGTCAAACCATTGCCACCAACAGTCGCACCACCGGTCAAATTGGTTGGGCCAGTCACATTCAGCTTACCAGTAACATCCACCTTTTTAAGTGATGTATCACCAGTTGCTGTTAGTTTAGCAACCTGTGTATTACCGGTTACTGTCAAGCCACCGTTCAAATTGGTTGGGCCAGCGGTCACCGTCAAGCCACCTTGAGTAACCGTTATGCCGCCATTAGCAACAGTCACGCCCCCAGTAGTCACTGTCAAACCACCACCGGCTGTAATACGACCGGTGGTTTTAATGGTTTCCAACCCACTAATATTCTTGGCAAGTTTTACAACCAGACCATTACCACCAACAACCACCCCAATATTATTATTAGTCAACTTATCCCTATTAGCACCGCCGGTAATATTCAGTTTTTGGCCTAACTTGCGAGTGGCAACATCACTAGCTGAATCACCTTCAAACTGTAATCCTGTATTAGCCAGCTCGTCCAACTGCCCTTTATTGACTGCATCAAAAGCATCTTTACCGTCCCAAATATTGGTGATTCGAGCATACCCTCCTCCGTTCTTCTGAACCTTGATGGCATCACCATTATTAACAATCTTCGGACCATTGTTGGCATTACCTAAGGTTATGCCTTGTGTAAAGGTGGCACTATTATTGACTGTCAGTGAGTTTGTTGTTACTGAAGTTAACCCAGACAGAGTTTTAGCAAGTTTTACTTGTAGATTGGAACCATTAACAACCACCCCAATATTGTTAGTAGTCAACTGATTCTCATTAGCACCGCCGGTAATTTGTACTTCCTCGTTCAACTTACGTGTGAAAAATTTTGAGGCTTCGTTTGAATCACCCCGAAACTTCAATCCTGTATTGGTTAATTCTGCCGCCTTTTCATCCAACTGTCTCTTATTGACTGCATCAGTATCAGCTGTAGCATTACCCACATTAGTCAGTCTATTATTATTAAAATTAACCGTTTTGTTATTTGCTACCGTCAAGCCACCGTTGGCATTTAGCGTACCGCCGATGGTCGCAATGCCGGTTGTAGTAATTGTGTTAAATGTTGGACTGTCCTTTACGGCAATATCGATGGTTCCAGCTGCCTGTGCTAGTACTATGTTTTTACCGGCTTGGAATGTTGCTGTCTGATTAGATGTGATTGTATGCTGTCTGTTAGCCGCTGTACCTGTGCCGGCTTTTGTAGCCAGCTTCCAGCTTACGCCAATGTTTTTTATATCCTTTTGTAACGCTTCTGCTACATCGTTAATCGCCTGTGCCACATCAGCAGATTTCGCCAAACCTGTTGGACCGCTCGCAGCCATTACCTTTGTTTTAGTATTTTGACTTTCAAGCCCCTGCGTTATGACATCAAAGGTTACTCTCGCATTCTCTTGTGTGCCGCCCGTTCTCCCATCTGTGGCTGTCTCAACGCTAACTAAACCACTATTCCCTTTCTTAAAGCTTACTTTATTGCCGATACCAACGGTTGCTTTTTTAGCACCGGCATTATCATGCACATCAAACCCGATACCCTCTACAATTCTATACAACTGCGAGCCGTTAATCGCTTCGGTGCTGTTGGGGCCAATCGTACCGGCCGCTACATTCTGAATAACTCGCTCACTCCCCGATGAACCCACTGAAAAAGAATGAGTTTTGTTGTGGGCTTTCCATTGATTCGCCAAAAAGGTCTTTTGTCCAACTGTTAAATCACCTCTCGCTGTCGTATCAGACGCACTTGAATTTCTACCGATAGCCACATTTTCACTGTCGGATGCTGATGCTCCATTACCGATGACCACGTTATACGCACCACCGGCAGTTGTACTATAACCTATCGCCACTGCTCGTTTATGATCAGTGTCAACCCTGGCGTTATGCCCAATCGCAACCCCCCCCTCTGCATTTACCGTTGCAGGGTTTCTAGCGCTATCTGCATCTCCCGAGCCAATCGCAATCCCTTGTGGGGCATTCGATAAAGCAGAGCGACCAATCGCGATACCGCCGTCTCCGCTGGCGTCAACCAACGCATTACTCCCCAGTGCCGTACTACGATAGGCAAGTGCTTTGGCACGCTCACCCACTGCTGTACCGCTAACCGCATCACTATTAGCATTACCAACCTGTGCCTCACGCCCCAGCACCACCGAGTGTCCTGACCACGCACGAGCATCTGTCCCCACAACTAAGGAGTTTTCTAATTCACGAGCCCGACCTACTCTGAACACATCTGCCCCATCACCGGAAAGCTTTGCCCCATACCCGATAACCGTACTGTCTTTGCCATTGTTGATTGCTTGATTCCCTAGCACCACACCGTTGGTGGATAAGCCAACTGAGCCTATACCAATAACGATAGAGCTGTTATCCGCCCGTGCTGAACTACCGATGGCCACTGATGATCCTTTTGCTATAGCTGATGTTCCTATACCAAGAGAATTCAAACCTTGAATATTCGTGCCAGAACCAATCGCAATACCGCCTTGCGATCTGGTTTGAACTGTTGCAGAACGTCCTATTGCAATCCCATTTAGTGAATTGGCATTAACCGTCGCTCCATACCCAATAACCGTCCCGTTGTTACTGGCATTGGTTGCACTAATCCCCAGTACCGTCCCGTTGCTAGACTTAGATTTTGAGCTATAACCAACCACAATAGACGTATTAGCTGCCTCTGCTGCGTTACCTATCGCTACTGATCCGCCGCTTGATTTAGCCCCTGTCCCGATAGCAAGAGAGTTTGGGTCCCTAGAGGACGCTTGCGAACCAATAGAGATGTTACCTTGACTCACGGTTACCGAGTCTGCCCCGATAGAGATTGTTTGGTTACCACCGGTATTCGCTCTCGCCCCTAAAGCAATCGCATTTTGAACTTGCTCACCCCGTCCGATTGCCGCGTAACCGATAATCACGTTTGAGTTTGGCGTAGTTGCACCGGGAACCGCTGAGCTGCCAAGGAAAGTACTGTGCCCGATCACAATCGAGTTATAGGCATGGACTCTTCCTGGTCCAGTATAAGGTAAAGCATTGCCAGTTGGGTTACTGGTTACATGACGCCCCCCCCAAACCAAGTTCTCTGAACCCTCGTTACGACCTTCCCAAAACTGAGCCGACACACTCCCAGAAAAGCTCAGTCCGCTGAGCAGTAGGGTGGTTAGGGCGAACGAACGAACTGCTGGTTTAAGAGAGTCTATTGCACTGGCAATTGGGTTTAGATGAAAGCTGCTGCTTTGAGTAGGGTCTTTGCTTAATGATGTGCTACCGGTTTGGGTGCGTTGATGACCACGAGCCAATTCAGAGACAGCTTGAAACACTTGTGTGGTGCGGTTAAAAATAACCTTATAGACTTTATTCATACTTTCATTCCAGCGTAGTTAGCCCACCCTTGTTGACTGAATTTTTACAAGGGCGGTTAAAAAAATCAATGCGGTTTGATGACCAAACCTTTATGAACCAAACTGTGCTGTGCATTGCTTGGTGTGATTGTTTGGGTGTTTTGTTGGATTATAACCCAAACTTAAGTTGTTATTCATTAATATTATCAATTGATATTATTAATTAATATTATCAATTGATAATATTGCTAATATATTTAGCTTACATGGGTGTATTTTACCACAATATTTACTCCGCAGGGGGGGGGGATAAAATAATGAAAGAGAGTTGTTATTTTATTGTTACCATTGATAATCATTGTTGTTTTATTACTAATGGCTGACTGTGGTTGGGGTTTTGTATTGTGTTGCCAAAGACAATTAACCTGTGTGCTTGAGCCCAAATAGGGCAAAGCACACGGGCATCATTAGTATATTGGTATTACAGAAGGTGGGTTACCACGCAAGACCTACACCTACGCCAGCACCGACCTTTTTTTTGGTATCAGCACTTAAATGCGACTTCAAGGTTACTCGTCCGCTACCGCTTAGCCGAGAATAACCGATGGCGACGGCACTTTTATCGGCATATGTACCCAGTGCAACTGAGACCATCGATTGACCTGCTAGTGTGGCTTGTGGTAATGACATGGCTGCATGATTACCTGCGATGCCTGCCTGTAGGCGGTCTTCGATCTCATCAATGCGGTTGCCAATACCAAAGACACGCTCATCGATGTGGTTATAAACACCCAACAACTGACTGCCATTGACAGCATCTGTGCTGTCTGGTGCGATACGACCATCAGCGACATTCTGCACGGTCAGACCACCTGCATTGATGCCTGTGTCTTTTGCGATACTGACAGGACCGACTACTACCTGATCTGCCACGACACGCTCAGCAGTTACCGATTTAACAGTAATATCGTCATTTAATGATACGACAACACTGCCTTGCTCTGTGTTGGTGCTAATGTTCGACTGACCAGTGATGGTAATCGTATCGCCTAACTGGTGGTTGGTGGTTTTATTATCTTGAGTTTTAACATTCAGACCTTTGCTGATTTTAGCAGCATTGGTATTGGCTGTTTGTTGTGCTTGGGTGGCTTTATTATCAGCGATGACAGCTTTGTCATTGGCGGTCTTGGCCTCATTGATGCTTTGTTGGATTTTATCCTTAGTGGCTTGATCGATATCGCCTTTATCACCTTTAGGACCTTGCTCACCTTTAGGACCTTGTGGACCAGTTTCGCCTTTATCACCCTTAGGACCTTGTTCCCCTTGTTCCCCTTGTTCCCCTTGTTCGCCTTTTTCACCAGCTGGACCTGCTGGACCTTGTGGACCAGTTTCGCCTTTATCACCCTTAGGACCTTGTGGACCAGTGTCGCCTTTATCACCAGCTGGACCCTGCGGACCAGTGTCGCCTTTAGGACCTTGTGCACCGTCTCGCCCATTTCTTAGAGTGATGATTTGTTTTTGTCCATCGGGTTGAGTGATGGTGATGGTATAGCTATCGCCATTGTCCTGAGTATTAAACTTTGTACCTTTAACAACAACTGTTTGTGTCATGGCCCCATTGTTGGGCGTGGTATCGACAGTAACACCATGCTCACCTCTAAAAGTATAGGCTGGTATAGTGTTCAAGCTTGTTACTACAGCGTGCAACTGTGAACCATTGATCGCATCGGTTGAGTCTGCAGTAACACGACCAGCAGCGACATGGACGATTTGGCGTTCTTTACCTGTAGAACCTATAGAAACGGTTGATGTAGGAGTAGCACCTGCAAAATTATATTGCTGATTGCGAGTCGTGATGTTTGGTGTTGAGTTATGTTTAGTAGCCGCACTCTGGTGGCCAAGCACTACAGCGTTATCAAAACCGTAATCAACCGTTATTTCATTACCAAGTGCTACAACAGAATTAGATTTAACATCAAGACCTTTACCAGCAGCGATAGAGTCATTCCCTGATACGGTGTTGTTGGTACCAACGGTAATAGAATTATTTCCTGATATGGTATTTTTGTAACCATTAGCGGTAGAGTTATTGCCTGATACATTAGAGGAACTACCGGTGGCAGTAGAGTGCATTCCCTTTGCTTGAGCATTCTGACCAAGTGCGATAGAGCCTACTTTTGTTGCCTGAGTATTGTGTCCGATGGCGATGCCAGAATTGTTTGCGGTTGCCTCTTGACCAATGGCAATCGCACCCACCATTTTTCCATTGTTGGAAGCGCTTGTAGCACTTGCTTTGCCACCGATGGCGATGGCTGAATCGCCAGTTGCAGTAGTGTTAAAACCAAGTGCGGTAGCATTCTCCCCTGATGCGTTAGAACTTTTTCCAAGTGCAGTAGAGCCTGCTTTTGTTGCTTGAGCCCCTTGCCCAAGTGCAGTAGAGTTTTGCTCCAATGCTTGAGAATCTTGCCCAAGTGCGGTAGAATCCAGTCCCATTGCTCGAGAACTTGCACCAAGTGCAGTAGAGGTCCCTTGAGTTGCTTTAGAACCTGCACCAAGTGCAGTAGAGCTCGCTTTTGTTGCTTGGGCATCAGATCCAACCGCAGTAGCTAAATTTGCCATTGCTTGAGACCCTTGTCCAACCGCAGTAGCTCCTTTCCCTTGTGAGTGACCAGCAGGAACAAATCCCTGCTGAGCATATGCCTTAGTAGTCATCATGGGTAGGGTGGTTATTACTGCCAGTGTCAGGGATGTTATTGGAATGTGGATACTAAAGTTGTTGGTATGGGCGGTACGGTTTTTGTTGCGCTGTTTCATTAGGTTTTTATTCATAATTTACTCACAAATAATAATGACTGATGAAATGTTGCTATTTATTCGTAAGCCAAACACGACTCATGGCATTGTTTGGCTTCGTTAGGGGGTGTTTTGTTAAGTTTTGTTTATATGACCAAGCGTTAACGATTCATCTCTTGGTTGAAGTTGGATGGCTCTAACACAACGATGCCTGCATGGACAAGAGCAGGGGGTAGATGTAACAAAACTGCTATGTTGCTAATTAGTGATTGTTGCCTCCTGTTAATATTTCTTGTGGTTAAGTTAAGTGGCTGACGCCCATTTTGGTTATTTGATGATGGTTTTGTCAAAATATTTATCCACCAACTCATCATATTTGCCGTTTTGTTTTAGGGTGGCAAGAGCGGTGTTGAATTCGTCTTTGAGTGGGTCATTTTTGCGTAGGGCGATGGCGACGCTGTCGTTGATGTCAATCGGTTCACCTTTGACTTCAAAATCAGCCCCTTGCTCGGTTTTTAGCCAGTCTAATGCAGGAACGATGTCTGACAACATACCATCGACACGACCAGCGGTCAAATCAAGATAAGCATTGTCTTGGGTGCTGTATGCTTTGATGGTTGCTTTGGGGTGGTTTTTGGTTAGGTAGTCGGCAGAAACGGTGGCCTGCTGTACGGCGATGTTTTTGTCATCTAGGGTGTTGGCATTGAGCTCAACGCCTTTTTGACCAAGCAGGACTAGGGTGTTGTTAAAATACGAATCGCTAAAATCCACCACTTCGGCACGCTCGCTGGTCGCTGACATACCTGCCATGACGGCATCAAATTTTTTGGCATTTAGACCGACAATCAGACCGTCCCAATCTTGGCTTTGGATATCGCATTTGGCGACCATCTCTTGGCATAGGGCGTTGGCTAGGTCAATCTCAAAGCCCACCAAGTTACCGCTGGCATCTAGGTAGCTAAATGGCTTAAAGCTAGATTCGGTGGCGATGCGGATTTGTTTTTCGCCGGTAGTGGCTGCACTCTTGTCGTCTGCCCCTTGATTATTGCTACAGGCAACAACAAGGGTGCTGATTGCCAATATGCTAAGTAGTTTTAGTTTCATGATGATTGCCCCTTACTTATTTTTGATTGGTTTTAGCGTGGGCTGATTGCCACGCTAGTGATGGCTGATGAATTATTGAAAACTGGCAGTTTCAATCTCTGCCAATTTACCTGATTCTTTGAGTTTGGTAAGGGCTTGGTTGAATTCATCTTTTAGGGTGTCGCCTTTGCGAACCGCAATGCCCAGATTGTCGTTGTTGTCAATCTCTTCGCCGACCAAGCCAAAGCCTTGCTGTTCTTGTTTTAGCCATTCGGCGGCAGAGACTTTTTCTGCCATGACAGCAGCGTTACGACCTGCTTTTAGGTCAAGATAGGCGTTTAGGTAGGTGTCGTAGAGCTTGACGGTGTTGCCATCTTTGCCGTCATATTTTTCGGCGATATAGGCAGCCCCTGTGGTTGAACGCTGTGAACCTAGGATTTTGTTGGTGATGTTGTTTGGGTCGAAGCTACCATCGGTCTTAGATAGCCAAACGATGGTATTAGAAAAATACGGCTCGGTAAAATCCACCTGCTCTAGGCGTTCTGGAGTGATGGACATACCTGCGATGATGGCGTCGTATTTTTTGGCATTAAGACCAGGGATTAGACCTTCCCAATCTTGGGCGACAATGTCGCATTTGGCGTTGATTTCGGCACACACGGCATTGATGACCTCAACATCAAAGCCGACAATCTTGCCATCTGGAGCGGTGTCATTAAATGGGGGATAAGCCGCTTCGGTGGCGATGGTCAGCTGACGCTGTTCGGTCGTCTGGGCAGGCTTGTCTTGACTGCAAGCGACTAGGGCAAGAGCGATGGCGGTAACGCCTGCGAATTTATATAACATAAAATGTCCTTAAACTAACAAGTAGAGATTAACAAAACAGATATTAATAAGCAAATACTAACAAAATAAGTACCAAAAACGAACTTGAACAACAAACCTTAAGTCAAACCCTAAGAGCGATGCGATGCCATGAATTCACGCACACGCTCAGATTTTGGGTTATCAAAGACCTCGTCAGGCGTGCCAATCTCTTCAATGCGTCCTTGATGTAAAAACACAATCTTATCTGATACCTCACGAGCAAAACGCATCTCGTGGGTAACAATGAGCATGGTGCGACCCTCTGCGGCCAGCCCACGCATGACAGACAGTACTTCATTGACCAGCTCAGGGTCTAATGCTGAGGTCGGCTCATCAAACAGTAGCACCTGTGGCTTCATTGCCAAAGCACGAGCGATTGCCACACGCTGACGCTGACCGCCTGACAGATTGTCAGGATAGGCATTTTTTTTGTCAAGCAGACCAACCTTGTTGAGTAGGTGTTCGGCTTCGGCGATTGCCTGATCTTTGGGTTGTTTGAGTACTTGGGTTGGACCTTCGATGATGTTATCCAAGATGGTTTTGTGTGGCCATAGGTTGAAATTTTGGAATACGAAGCCGATTTTTGAGCGTAAACTTTCTAGCTGTCTTGGATTTTTGGCGACCAATTCGCCTTTTTTCTCGGTCAAGATTAAGGCTTCATTGCCGATGGTGATGCTACCTTTGGTGGGTTTTTCAAGTAGGTTGATACAGCGTAGCAAGGTAGATTTGCCCGAACCTGACGAACCTAGAATGCTGATGACATCGCCATCATAGGCGGTCAAAGAGACGCCTTTGAGTACGGACAGTGAGCCGTAGTTTTTGTGAATGTCTTGCAGGTCTAAGGCGATGGGGAGAGTGTCAATCATGTTGGTTACTTAATAAAAAAGGTTTGATTTGATAACGAAAGTTTTGGGTTCGTTGATGAAATATAACAAGTTGATTGGGATATTTTCGCCAAAACCATAAAAAAGCAAATATTTTTGTGATTTTGGGTGAAATTTTTTGTATTTTAGCGAAATTTTGGGCGGTTGTGGTAAATTTATTGACAATTTTGATGATTTATTGGTATTTATGAATAATTCGCATAGAAAAATTAGTCATTGATTGCTATGATAGGGTAAATTGACTGGTAAGGGGGGTTGTAGCCCCTGTCACATTCAAACCACTTGCGTTTGTATTTCCCAGTTTTGTAGTCCCTGCAGTCAAACTTCCAAGCTTTGTATCCCCTGATACAGTCAAACCACTTCTGGCGGTTAGCGTGCTACCATTAACCGTCAAACCCTTATTAAGTGTCACACTGTTGTTCACAGTCAAATTACCTGCAAGACGCGCAGTACCTTGCACAGTCAAATTACCATTAACAGTCTGATTCCGAACATTACTGTCATTTGTTTGTGCAGCAGCCATCATGGACAAAGTGGATACCACCGCCAGTGTCAGGGCTTTCATCTTAACTGGCATACCAGAGTTGTTGGTATGGATAGCACGGCTCTTGTTGTGCTTTTTATTGGTTTTTTATTCATAATTTACTCACAAATGATGACTGCTGATGAAATTCTGCCAAACACTTAAAAGGCAGATACCCATCGCCAAACAGTGCCATGCATTGCTTGGTTTGATCGTGTGGGTGTTTTTTGGTTGCAACTGATTGGCAACCATTCCAAGCTTAAGTTTTAGGATTGATTAAAATTGTTGCTAGTATATTTAGCTTAAGAGAGATATTTTACCATAAAGTTGCTTCCGCAGGAGGTAGATAAAATAATACAACAATATTGTTATCTTATTGTTACTATTGATAATGATATTATTTGGTGCTTTTGGTGATGTTATGTCTATTGATGATGAGCTGAGCAGATGTCAGCTCTGGCGGTCATCAGCCAAGCTGTGAGTGGTATTAAGTTTGGCTAAATGTTCATCATTTTTGCTTGAGCCAAGTTTACTGCCTTTGTCATCGGCTGGAATTTCGACATTATGCTGTTTAGATGGTGCATATCCCAAATCGGCTTTGATTTCTTCGGCAGTTTTTAAAAATTGTTCGGCGTGTTCTCTGCTATTTTGCACTAAAATGTATTGATTTAAATCTTGATCTGTTTTATAATTATGGCAAAAGGTCAGCATTAGATGGCGAGGGGGGGTAATTGATACCCGAAGCTATCAATAAATTGCTGACCTTTTTTGTTATCCCAATACAGCACATTGTTCAAATCTCTTTCAATTTGGCTTTTGCTTCTACCATACACCGAATTAATTTCTATGCCGTCTTGTTTTTGTGTGGCAGACAATACATCGATGACAGGTTTATCTTTTGTATTTTCTTTTTCAATCAGTTCGGTCAGAACCAAATAAGCGTTTGGATTGCTAGATGTTTGTGCTGACTTCATGATGGCAATTGGATGTTCTAGCTGGCTTGGGATTGCTTTTAAGTCCGAGACGGTGATGTTGTGTTTTCTGATAGCATCTTTTAGTACCGTTTTTCTGTGGATATAGACGGGCAAGTCTTGTACACCAAGCATTTGTAAAACTTTTGGCGTGCTACCCACCCAAATTTTAGAACCATCCAACGGCTTGCCTTCTATGGCGTTATCAATAGCCTTGCCAAAATCATCTGGTTTTTTGTTATTTTTACTCATTTTTGTCACCTAATTTTTGCCAATAATATCCCAATCGCCATGTGCGGCAAAATCATCTTCATCAGCAGCTTCGGCACCGATAGATTCAGCGTATTTTGATGATACTTCTAGCACTAACACTGCGGTAGGATCTTCGTCATCGATATCGACATCATTCCAGCATCTTTCGATTAGTGCAGGGGTGGTTGTTCTTCTGAAGCTCGCTACAGTATCATCTATGGTTAAATCTTTTGCTTGTTCTGTGTTCATTGAAAAATCCTTTATTAGTCATGCCAGTGACGCACACTGAGCAGACGAGCAATGTTTAATAGCTTGGCAACGCTGATGTATGAATCAGCGATTTTCTGTGCCTTAATCTCTCTTTGATACACCAAAAAGCCCATCAAAAAAAGAGAGTTATGACACTCTCTTTTTTTGATGAATAAACTTGGGTTATTCGTCTTTGGGTTTTTTGGTCTCAGCCTTAGCTTTGGCTACCTTTGAGCCGGCTTTTCTGACCTCAGATTTTGGCTTGTTGTCGCCTTTGCCTGCGGTTTTTTTGATGCGAGTTTTGGCAGGTTTTGGCTGTGCTAAATTCAAAATCCCCACTTGTGGCAACAGCTGACCTGCGACATTTTCTATCATGTCTTTGTAGCTGTTGGTGCGTTTTTTGGGTTTTTTGGTGCTGTCGTCCGCTTTTGGTGTTATCGGTTGTTCGGCAGGCTGTTCGTCTTGTTTGGCTTGATGGTTTTTGTCCTCTTGGGGGTCATCAAGCCCATCAAATAAATCGGCGATTTTATTGTTGATGGTCTGTGTGACATCATCAGCTGTTTCTTTGATTTGTTCTATCGCCTTATCTATTTGGTCGAACATCTTTTGATGTTCGCTTGGACTGTCTTGCTCGGTCTGAGTAGAGATTGCCTGCTCTTGCTGGCTGTTATGCTCAGTAGGTGCTTGCTTTGCTTGTGGTGCGTCTTGAACCTTAGGCATCTGAGCTGGGGTTTGTTCAGCAGTTATGGCAGTAGTCATCAAGTCATCTTGGGCGGTGTTCTTGTCGCTTGGTTCTTGATGGTCATCAGATGTGCCGAGCGTCTCGGTGAGCTGACCTCGTGGGTCGTTGTCGGCTCGCTGAGTGGTGCGTGGCAGAGCGACTTCGGTTTTACCCTGTGGCGTGCTGATGCGTGAAGCGACGCTGGTCTGTCTGTCAAATGCTGCCAAATAGTCCTCAGGCAGTGGCACATAACCATAATTGGCGAAGCTAAACACCTCATCAGTCGTTGTACGGTGTTTGGCAACGGCATTGGTGAAGTTGGTGATGAAATCACCGCCCACATTTTGACCTAGCACACGAGTGATGAACTCGCCTGCTGTACCGCTGATGGGGGCAGTGGTCTGTAGAACTGCCATGACGACTCGTGGGTCGTTCGTTGCTTTGTCCATCTGTAGGGCAAGTTTACTGATGCGAGCGTCATGGGTGAACACGCTTCGGGCTACCTGCTTGGGCTGTGTTTGCTCAACCACTGGCTGTTTTGGCTCGTCTTGTTGAAGCGTATCATCAGTTGTTATCTTGTGATTGGCAGGGGCGTGGTCGGCTTGAGCCTGTACAGACTGTGTATCATCAGAGCTGAACTTGGCTACTGTCTCAACCACCGTCTCAACCACCGCTTTGGTCGGTGCGGTGTGGCTGTCATCATCGCTGATGTCAGCTTGGGCTTGGGTGGTGGGCTTGCTGTTATCTAAGGATAGATGAACCACTTTGCCTGCCGACTCGTTGGTTGGGATTGCTTTGATACTGACCACGACTTCATCAGGATTGCTATGTTCAGCGTGTTTTTTGGTGTGCTGTTCACTGGCTTTTTTGTGGTCTTTTTTAAGATTTCTGTTGTTCTCTGGTGTGAGCGTCTCTTCACGGACTATCTCGCCTCGTGCTTCACGGCGTGAACCGGCTTCTCTTTTTGGATAGGCTGATTCTTCTTTTTTGGGTTTTTGGTCTGTCTTGTCGGTCTTGTCTGTCTTTTGGGTTTTTAGGTCTTTGGTCTCTTCGGTTGGTGTTTCTTTTTTGGTTTTTTTGTGTCTGCTTCTACGCTCTTGGGTCTCTTCACGCTCAGCCTTGTCTTTTGTGGGTCGCTGATGTGTTTCTTTTTTTGGTGAGCTGTCTTGATTGATGATGGTTGCCACACCGCTAGCACCCAGACTGATACCACCGCCATTGACGATGGACTCAATGGCGGCGGCACTTGAGTTATTCAATGACCCTGCCAGTTTTGCTTGTGGTTTTGGGGCGAACAGGTTGGATAGCCAAGCCGCTACTTGTGGCTGTGATTGTGGTTCTGCTTGCGTCTTAGGTTGCTTGTCTTGTTTATCTGGTCTGTCGGCGGTCTTTTTGCGATGGTCTGTGTTGGTTTGGGCTTTTTGCCAACGATTTGGCACATCAGCATCGCCAGTTTCATTGTGTGCCTGCCAATTAACTTCATAGCCACGATCTTCCATCTCTTCTTCTTCGGCATTAACGATGCGTTCGTAGCTAGACGGAGCAAAGCCATCTGGGTTGAAGTGTAGGCTAAAGTTTGGACTTTCAAGATGTGCGTGTGGCAAGATGGTGATGCGTGTGCCAGAGTCTTGCTCCAGATAGACCAGACTTTCACGCTTTTCGTTCAATAAGAACGCTGCAATCTCGGTCGGCACTTCTGCTTGGATTTCGCCTGTGCGTTCTTTTAAGGAGATTTGTTCAATCTGACGCATAATGGATAGGGCAAGTGAACGCAAATCACGAATCATGCCATTGCCATGACAGCGTGGGCAGATGTAGCCTGTGGATTCTTCTAGCGATGGACGCAGACGCTGACGGCTCATCTCCATCAGACCGAATTTGGAGATTTCGGCGAACTGTACTCTGGCACGGTCATGGCGAGTTGCATCAATCAGACGCTTTTCAACATCTTTTTGGTGGCGTGGATCGTTCATGTCAATAAAATCAATAACAATCAAACCGCCCATATCTCTTAGGCGTAGCTGACGAGCAATCTCATCAGCTGCTTCTAGGTTGGTGTGATAAGCGGTCTCAGAGACATCTGAGCCTTTGGTGGATTTTGATGAGTTGATGTCAATAGAGACCATCGCTTCGGTCTGATCAATGACGATTGAGCCACCTGATGGCAGACGCACTTCACGCTGATAGGCGGTTTCTATTTGGCGTTCGATACCAAAGCGAGCAAACATTGGTTCATATTCTGTGTATTTACGCAGTTTGTCCAGTTGTGCTGGCATGACAGCAGCGATGAAGTTGGCGGCTTCATTGTAGGCGTGTTCGCTATCAATCCACACCTCGCTGATGTCATCTCGTAGATAATCACGCACGGCACGAGTAACCACACCTGCTTCTTGGTGAACCAAGCAAGGGCTTGGGCGTTTTTTGTTTTGGTCTAAAATAGAGCTCCAAATGTCTAGCAGGTGGTTTAGGTCGTTTTGTAGGTCGTCAAAACCCTTACCAAGCCCAGCGGTACGCACGATGACACTCATGCCTTTAGGAATGGATAAGCTGGCGATGATTTGCTTCATCTCTTCACGGACTTTGCCCGAGATTTGGCGACTGATACCGCCTGCCTTGCTGTTGTTTGGCATCAGTACCAGATAGCGACCGGCCAGCGAGATATAAGTGGATAGGGCAGCACCTTTATTGCCTCGCTCTTCTTTTTCAACCTGTACGATGACCTCATCGCCTTCTTTTAAGAGTTGTTTGATGTTGTCTTCACGCACATTGCCGTGTAGGTATTCTGGGGCGATTTCTCTTAGGGGTAGAAAGCCTTGACGGACCGAACCGTATTCAACAAATGCTGCTTCTAGTGATGGTTCAACACGAGTGATATGACCTTTGTAGATGTTCGCCTTTTTTTGTTCACGAGTGCGGTTTTCTAGGTCAAAATCATACAGATGATTGTCTTTGCAGAGTGCGACACGAATTTCTTCGTTGTGTGTGGCGTTGATTAAAATGCGTTTCATGATGTTCCTTAATGGTATGCTTGGGGCTGCCAAGCTAGGTTAAGCAACATCGTTTGAGTGGGTCGTTGACTGCCTGATGGCGGTCAAAAATACATTGAGTGAGTTGTGCGATTGATTTGATGGTGTATCAAAAAAATCACCTAAAAGCTGTTGTCTAAAAGTGTTGTGTTGTCTGATGAAGCCACCGCTGTTTTGAGTTTGTATTCATCATGGCGTATCAATAACGCCAATCAATGTATCAAAAAGCCCAAGTGTCATCAAAAAAAGTATGTGATGATGGCGTGCTAATTGCCATCTGGTTATCATTGCTTGCACCAATGATGTCATCAACGGTTCGTCATGCGTTGGGGTTTTCTTGGTCGGATACAGAGTTTGTCTTGTGTATCTGAGCCAACACATGGCGATGTTTTAACAACAATAAAAAAACTTACTAAACTTGCCATTTGGCAAAAACAGCCAAAGGGCGATTCACATCAAAATGATGGGTCGTCTCTCAAACGAATGTTGCGGCATGGTTGCCAAAAAATATGTATTGTCGGTTGCGGTGATGGTCAGGTCGGTGTGTCAGTCCGTTCTTGCTGCCTTGCGTTCGCTTGGCGGTTATAAAATCAGGCGTTGTGAACCGATATTTTATAAGCGATTTGACAAATCATCATAGGCAAGCGGTCTCTTTTTGTTGAGAGCTTCGCCTTTTTTTACGCAACATGCTAAACTATACCAAAAATTTACCAATTTTCCTACAAAAAAATAACCATTTTTGGCAAAAACATGAAAAAAACTCAAAATTTCACCAAAAAACCCACCAATCACCGCCCAAGTCGCCCAACCAACCAAAGTGCCGATGAGACCATCAGTGATTTTGGTCGTGTTAATTTTATTACCGTAACTGCCAACCAAGACGGTCAGCGTATTGATAATTTTTTGCTCGCTCGCTTAAAGGGTTTGCCACGCTCGCACTTATATAAACTCATCAGAGATGATGAAATCCGCATCAACAAAAAACGCTGTAAGCCACACGACCGTCTCAATGTGGGCGATGTGGTGCGTATCGCTCCCATCAGGCTTTCGGTGCGTAATGAACCTGTGGTGTCTGAGAGTTTTGCTAATGGTCTGCTAGGTAGGGTGATTTTTGAAAATGAAGGTTTGATTGTGTTGAACAAACCGCACGGCTTGGCGGTGCATGGTGGGTCTGGCGAGAGTTTTGGGGTAATTGAGGCGATGCGAGTGGCAACAGCGAAAAAATACCTAGAGCTGATTCATCGCATTGATAAAGAGACATCAGGGCTGTTATTGATTGCCAAAAAACGCAGTGTCCTAAAGGGTTTACAAGAGCATTTTCGCCAAAAAACCATCAAAAAAGACTACTTGTGTCTGGTTCATGGTACGCTGATGGGTAGTCAGCTGATTGATAAACCCCTACTAAAATACACCCTAAATAGTGGCGAACGGCGTGTCAGAGTAGATGAAGCAGGCAAGCCATCGCAGACGAGAATAGAAGTGCTGGATTGTTTTCTTATTGATGGTATGTCAGTGAGTTTGGTGAAGGCAAGCCCTTTGACAGGTCGCACCCATCAGATTCGTGTCCACATGGCAAGTATCGGTCATGCCTTGCTTGGCGATGATAAATATCAGTCCAAAAATGAGCAACAACTGGCGGAACAGGTAGGCATCAAACGCCTATGCCTGCACGCTTGGCGGATAGCCGTGCCTATGACAGAGGGTGTGCAGGTGTTTGAGGCACCATTGCCTGATGACATAAAGCACTGGGTAGGCGATGGGTTTTAGGTGGTTGTTTGTCTGTACCAATTGTTTGATTGATGACCAATATGGCAAAACGCACAAGCCAACGCACGAACTTAAGGTTTTATCGTATCGGTTATTGGCAATTTAGCGTTTGGATGATAGTATATCAATGATAAGACCAAACGGTTATAAAAAATTGAGAGTTGTTATGAAACCTGTCATGATAGATACCACCGCCCGCCATCAACAAATCGCCCAATCCATCAGTGAGGCAGAGGCACTCGTTGGTCGTGAAGAGCTAATCGGTTCAATTGACTTGGGGTCAAACAGCTTTCATCTGGCGATTGCAAGACTTGATCATGGCGAGATTCGCAAGGTTGCATCCATCTCAGAAAAAGTACAACTTGCCGCAGGTCTTGATGAGAACAATGTGCTGTCAGAAGAGGCAATGCAAAGAGGGTTTGATTGTTTGCATCGCTTCGCCCAACATTTGACCGAAATCAATCCCAATCTACTGCGTGTGGTCGCCACCAACGCCCTGCGTAAAGCAGTCAATGCCCAAGAGTTCATCAGGCGTGCCAATCAGCTACTTCCCAAGCCGATTGAGATTATCTCAGGTCGTGAAGAGGCTCGCCTTATTTATTTGGGTGTATCGCATTCTAATGCCAGTACGGATAAACGCTTAGTCATTGACATCGGCGGTGGCTCAACCGAGTTTATCATCGGTCAAGGCTTTGAGCCTATTGAGATGGAATCTTTGCAGATGGGCTGTGTGTCTTTTACCAAGAAGTTTTTTGCTGGTGGTAAAATCACCGAATCCGCCTTTGAAAAAGCGATGAAAGCCACCCAAACCGAGCTGTTACCCATAGAAAAACGCTACAAAAAAGTGGGCTGGGATAACGCCATTGCTTCATCAGGCACAGCAAAGGCAGCGTTATTGGTCTTACAAGAGTTGGGTCTTGCTGATGAGTTTATTACCCTACAGGGTATGCAAAAGCTAAAACGCCGTCTGATTAAGTTAGGACGCATTGATAAGATTGACTTTGAGGGGGTAAAAGCCCACCGCCAAGCGGTATTTCCCGCAGGTGTGGCAGAGTTGTATGCCATCATGCTAACTTTAGGCGTAGAACAGCTTGGCTATTCTGATGGGGCATTGCGTGAAGGCGTGATGTACGATATGCTCGGTCGCCTAAGCAACGAAGATGTTCGAGATCGCTCTGTGGCAGCGATGGCACAGCGATATTCGGTCAATATTAAGCAAGCAGGGCGTGTGATGGCGACCTGTGCCAGATTGTTTGATGTCGCCAAAGACGCTTTAGACTTTAGTGATGAAGACAAAGACCTATTAAGACGAACCGCCAATCTGCATGAAATCGGTCTTGCCATCGGTCATAGTCATTATCAAGAACACAGTGCTTATTTGCTTGAGTTTTCGGACATTGCAGGGTTTTCACAAGTCGGTCAAGCGATGATGGCACATATCGCTCTTAATCACAGACGCAAACTAAAATCAGAAAACCTAGAGGCTGCCGAGAATTTGGGCGGAAGAAAACTGGCTCATCTGTGCTTGATTTTACGCCTAGCCGTACAAGCAAACCAAAGCCGAACGACCAAAGCCGCCCCCATCTCCTTAAAAATACTTACCAAAAATCATTGGCAAGTAACGGTAGGAGAAGGTCTACACGAGACACTCATCTACTCACAGCTTACCCTAGATGTGGCACAGTTTGCCAAATGGGGGGTGTGTCTGGATGTGATGGCTTGCCCTAGATAATTAGGCACTGATAAAAAAAGATGCCACAAAATAAAAAATATGCTAAACTAACTAAGTTTACATTTGTTCATTGGGAATAAAAAAAGATGAGTACAGTTTGGGAAAGTGTTCAGCTTGCTCGCCATGCCAAGCGTCCGCTGTTTTTGGATTATGTATCGGCATTGTTTACAGAATTTGATGAGTTGCATGGCGATAGGGCATTTGCTGATGATAGGGCGATTTTGGGTGGGTTGGCTCGTTTTAACGGTGAACCTGTATTGGTGGTGGGTCAGCATCGTGGTCGCTCAACTCGTGAGCGTATCGCCCATAATTTTGGCATGGCAAACCCAGAAGGCTATCGCAAGATTATCCGTTTGGTACAGCTTGCCGAACGCTTTGGCTTGCCTGTATTTACTTTCATTGACACACAAGGGGCGTATCCTGGTGTGGGTGCAGAAGAGCGTGGGCAAGCAGAAGCGATTGCCAAGTCTATTGCTGTATTTAGTAGCCTAAAAACACCCATCATCGCTACGGTCATTGGTGAAGGTGGTTCGGGTGGGGCGTTGGCAATCGGTGTGGCAGATAAGGTGAATATGCTAGAAAATAGCATCTATTCGGTCATCTCGCCAGAGGGCTGTGCATCTATTTTATGGAAGACTGCCGAAAAAGCCCCTGACGCATCAGAAGCACTCAAACTAAACGCCAATAATCTACACCAGTTGGGTCTTGTTGATGAGGTCATCGCAGAAGGGGCGGGTGCACACGAATCCCCTGAGGTGGTCATGAGTGCCTTAAAAGAACTGTTGGCGTGTCAATTAACACAGTTGTCAGCTTTGCCGACCGATGAGCTGTTAGAAAAACGCTACCAAAGGTTGATGGCATTTGATTCTTCTGTATCTTTGTAGTGATGAATAAATTTATCTATCAAATTTACCCCAAAAAGGCTAGAATATCGCATTCTGGTCTTTTTTTTTGTGCAGTATGTTGGATAAACTTTCGGATGCTTTTGGGGAGTGCCGTGATTTTTTGGCACATCGGCGGTGCTATCTTGCTTGCAGTGGTGGGCGAGATTCGTTGGCGTTGGCATTCGCTTGCAAACTGCTGTATGAGCAAGGCAAGATTGATTCTTTGCCCACCATTTTACATATCCATCATGGTTGGCAGTGTGCCAATGATGACTGGTCGAAGTTGGTGGCGGATTGGGCGGTGGATAATGGTTTTGATTGCCATGTACAACGCATTAGCTTAACGCACGCCAACGAGACCAATGCCAGAGAGTGCCGTTATCAAGCGATGCTTTATGTGATGAATGATGGCGATGTGCTGATGTTGGGACATCATGCAGTCGATCAAGCAGAGACTTTACTCATGCGTCTGATTGATGGGGCAGGCGTGCGTGGACTGTCTGCGATGCGTACTTGGCAAAAAAAACATGATGGGCATAAGGCGGTGTGGTTATGGCGACCGTTATTACATACTGACCGAAAGAGTATCAGTCGTTTTGCCAAAGAATGCCAGTTGCCATATGTTGATGACCCAACAAATACTGACGATGCCCATGTGCGTGGCAAACTGCGTAACCATGTGCTACCCATATTTGAACAGATTAACCCAAAGATGATACAAAACATTGCCCGCAGTAGTCAGTTGCTAGCAGATGCAGATGATATGGTGCAGATGCTCATTGATGATAAACTGTCTGAGTGCAATATCAAACAGCTTGGCTGTCGCTCTAATGTTCAAGTATTGTCGGTTGATAAAGTTGTTCGGTTGCCTAAGTCTGTGCAGTCAGCACTCATTCATCGTTGGCTAGCAGTGGGTGAGCCTGTGCCACCTGCTCATCGGCTGATTCATGATATACTGCAACTGATTCATAGACAAGACACCAATCATCAGACTCGACTGTTTTGGCAGGGTGTGTCTGCTTATGTCATCTGTTATTATCAAGGGTATTTATATCGCTATCGTCAGCCGGTTTGGGATTGTTTGATGTTGCCTGCCCAGTCTTGCAATGGTCTGATTTCATCAGGTAAAGTGGTACTAAAAACATTGGCTGATGTATCACTTGTATGGCAAGTTCCTGATGGGTTGCACGGCGTGCCATTACAAGTGGTGGCTTGGGATAGGCAGATGAGCATACCTTTTGGGGGTAGACAACTGTCTGGCAAAAAATTCATGCAGACGCTTGGACTGGCTGCATGGCTAAGACAAAGTGTGTGGGTGGTTTATGCGACAGGTCGCCCTGTATTGCTTGTGAGTGTCAATAGGGCGTGGAGACTTGATACAGCAAGCGAGATGGCAGGCGTGGGTGCTTACTTTGCGTGATGGACGCAGATGGTGTACAATGATGTCATTTAGATACATTGGAAATAACATGAGCATCTTATCAGCAAAAAAAATCACCTTCATCGGTGGTGGCAATATGGCAAATGCCATCATTGATGGACTGCTAAAACTAAAACAGGACAAAGGGTTAGATTTTCAGATTGCCGTATCCGACCGCAATGAGCCAAAAAGAGTCTCTTTTGTTGCCAAAGGTGTGCAGGCGGTCAGCCCTGACGATGTCAATGAAGTTGTGTCTGATGCTGATGTGGTGGTTTTGTCGGTCAAGCCACAAGGGATGCAAGGGGTCTGTCAAGAGCTTATCCCCCATCTGTCAGGTCAGTTGGTGCTGTCGGTAGCGGCAGGTCTGACGGTGGATACGCTGTGTGCGTGGCTGGGCGGTCATCAAAGAGTGGTGCGTAGTATGCCAAACTTGCCATCAGCCATCGGTCTTGGGGCGACAGGAATGTATGCAAAAGCAGA